>DASPNR010000031.1:0-342499 GCA_035626395.1 Candidatus Limnocylindrales bacterium
AACTTCGCGACGTAGATCAGCCGGTGCTCGCGACCAGTGCGTACTCGAATCTCGCACACCCCGTCGCCAATACTCGCCATCGGTTTCCAGTCAGTCGGGTCCAACCCGAGCTCAAGACGGTACACTTCGTAACCCGCGCGAGCTCAAGCTTCCGCGGGGAACTCACGGATGCACCGCCGCGTCGAGCCTAGCCATACCGCTGGCTTGCTCATCAAATGGCACAATACAAGAACTTGTATTAGCCGGCAAGTCTACCATAACAATGCATGGAGCGGTCGGGCAATGGCGTCCTCGCGACGAGGACGGTCTCGTGCCCGCCGCTCATGCTTTCGTTATGCTTTAAGTGAGGAGTGATTGTGCCCCTGACACCATCGGAACGCGGAGACATTGCGGTTGCCGCGCGTGTCCTCGAAACCCATTGCCCTTCGGTGGACGACCGGCGCGCCATCTGTGCGCAGTTGATTCGTTCTGTTGGAGTCGCCAACCGACTGTCACCGCGGTCCTGGGCGACAACGCTTCAGGAGGACGGGTTCCGTCTCAATGTCGGAGCCGTAGAAGCATACTGGTTCTTTTCCGGCCGCACCGCAATCTTCGTCGTCGGAAGCGCGCCGCAGTTGTCACGGCCCAACGTCATCGTGGATCGCATGCGGTACGGGCACATCGCCCAGCAGCATTGGCGGATCACATTTCCCGTATCTTACACCGCGGAGATCGCAGCCGAATTATGGGACTCCCATAAGGAATATCTGGAGGAAGCGGCTCTCACGGCGGATGGTCGGCCTCGTGGAACCTCCTTTCATACGACCCATTCGGCAGGCTTGATCGACTATGCGAACAAGATCCCGGCTGCGTGACGGTGCTTACTTGGGTACCGCTAACCGATGTTTGCATAACAGCGCACGGAGCAGCCCGGCATGGGCGTTGGCCTCACGTCCGGCGCCTCGCGCCGGCTGCTCATGCATCCGTTGGGCAGCATAGTTGTCGCTCTCTTCGGGACGCGTTTTTTCTGCGTCGTTGCCAGCGTGCGAACTTTTCTAGGGTCTTGCCGGGTCCAAGCCCGGCGGCGCCTTGCACGAGCCGGGGCCCGGCCTACACTTGGCGGAATGTAGATGCGGAGCTGCGCCATGCACACGTTCAACGTCGTAATCGAAAAGGACCCAGATACATCGCTCTACCTCGGGTACGTCCCGGGCTGGCCGGGGGCTCACAGCCAAGGTGCGTCGATCGATGAGCTGCATGCGAATCTGCGGGAGGTCGTAGCAATGTTGCTTGAGGACGGCGACCCGGAGTTCGAGTCGGAGTTCGTCGGCGTGCAGATCATTCGCGTCGCGTAGTGGGAACAGTTCCGGTTCTAAAGCCACGTGAGGTGGCTGCGCTGCTTGAAGCGCTAGGCTTTCAGGAAATCCGACAGCGTGACTCGCACAAGCAGAGGTCATCGTGGAGCCGGACAAGACGGAACAGCTCATTGTGGTCATCACGGCGTACCCGATCGCGGAGTAGGCAACCTATGCAACAGCCGTATCTCGAAGTTACCTTTCGTCATGGCAAGCCCATCGCCGGCTACTACTATCTTCCGCGTCCGACCAAACAGAAGAGCTACCGCACGGAGAAGCTGAGTTCTGGTCTGCTCGTTGACTACAATCGCGCGGGGCGACCGATTGGAATCGAGATCACGGCGCCTGGCGAGATTTCGCTGACTGTCGTCAATCGGGTTCTGCGGCGGCTTGGGCAACAGCCTCTCCAGAAGCAAGAGCTGGCTCCACTGCTTGCCGCATAGGTGCCGAACAATGCATGGAGCGGCCGGGCAGCGACGTTGCAATCCATCGCAAGTCTGTCGCGCCCGCCGCTCATGCCCTCGTTCGGCTGACAAGCCGCTGGAGAATCATTGATAGTGGGGTACATCGGTTTGGTACTGGGGCTCCTGCTGTCAGCGTGCTCTGAGCAATCTCAAGTCAATGTTTTCGGGCCGGCTATCGTTCGAGTTGGCACGTCCTATGAACTTGCGCTTCCCCGAGCGATGGCCCATGCGATCGAGCGAGCCGTGCCCGGATTCGAAGTCGAGGCCCTCGCCTCGTATGACGCGGACGTGCAGCGGTACTACCGCATCACGGGCCGCCAAGTTCCGTGGGCTGTGGTTGCTGATTTTGACGGGGACGGCGCGCAAGATGTGGTAGTCGACGGCCACGTCGGCACCGTCTTCCACAGATTGGTCGTGTGGGGCGGCTCCGGTGGGTCCTACGCGTCGTCAGATTGAAGTCCGCTCCACTTGCTAGCCGCGTCGGTTGCCGAACAGCGCATGGGCGGGCTGGCCCTTGGCCGGACGGGATTTGCACCCGCTGGACGGCAAACGAAGTTTCATGGAGACATCGCATCCTCCAATTCCCATCGACCGGCATCGCTTGGTCGCACTGAAAGGCTCTGGAGACGCGCGAGGCTCCCGCCGACAAGCTCATCGCGCTCGAGAAGATGCTGGCTTCGCCGCGCAGGTTCACGCTTCCAAGGTGAAGGCGCACCAGGTCGCGCGCTCCGGCGGGCCGCCGGAGGAGTAGCGTGGGCAGCATTCCTGGCGCCGAGTGTGCCGATGGTTGACGAGAACCCTCCCCATCCGCTACAGCGACTGAGACGGCGAAAGCCGCCGGGGGAGAAATATGCGACATTCCGCTCAGGCCGTGGTCGCGGCGTTGTTTATCATCCTGGCACCCCGCATCGCCTCGGCGGACGCCGCTGCGGACTTGGCGGCGTGTCAGCGGGCCGTTGCCGACGCGAGTTCGAAGTACCAGGCGGCAGTCACCAACGCCGTCGACGGTTGTCTGAAGAAAATGTCGGTTGCCGTCATCGCCGGCGGGCTCGACACGAGCGCAGCGGCAACGAAGTCGGCCAAGAGGTGCGCGGCGGCGTTCCGAAAATTCGAGAACGCGATCAAACCGGACAGGGAGTTGGCGACCGTCTTCGACACCACGGTCGGCCGTGCGTGCAATCCCGCCGTCAATCCTGACCTCGAGCATGCGGAGTCCGACATCTGGCAGGTCGGAGCGACGACACTGGCGGCCGGCATCATCGGCAGCTACTGCAATGCCAACGTCGCAGGCCCTGCCACCATCGACAGCTTCGCTGGATGGCGCGACTGCCTTCGGTCGGCGACCGAGTGCGAGGCGCGCGAAATGATCGCAACGCGCTGGCCTCGGGTGCTCGAGTACCTGGCGGCGCTGAAGGTGGAGCTCGCAATGATTCCGGACACCGCCGATGCACTCGCCGCGTTGGCGGCTCTCGACGCTGCGCTCGAGGGAGCCACGGAAGACAACCGCCCGGAGATCGACTGTGCAAGACCGCGCGGGCTTCTCGTCACCGGTGCGATCAACTGTGGACCGGATCACGACTTTCTCACGAACGTCGAAGACATCTTGTGCGAGACGAATCCCAGGACTCTCCATGACGGGTTTTTCCGGTACGGAGTGCCATTCGATCACACCGACAATGGCGACGGCACCGTGACGGATCGCGTGACCGGCCTTACCTGGGAAAAACTCGACTACAGCGACGGAGTTCACGACGTCGATTCGTACGGAGACTGGGCAACCATGGTCTCTGCCAAGATCACCCAGCTCAACGCATCGTCGTTCGCGGGGCACAGCGACTGGCGAGTTCCGAACCGGCGCGAGCTCGAAAGCCTGGTCCGGGTCGGAATCCATGCCCCGGCCATCCAACCGGAATTCAACAACGGCTGCACAACAGGATGTTTGAACACCTCGTGCAGTTGTACGGCGTCGGCAGCGTACTGGTCCTCGACCGCTTATGCCGGCGATCCGTCCCATCGATGGATCGTGGACTTCGGTAGCGGCGTCGTCACTCACGTCGACAAGCACTCCGCACTCTACCGGCTGCGGGCCGTTCGCGGCGGCCTGGTGATCCCATGAAACGCCAACTCCAGGCCATGCTCTTTGTTGCGGCGATCCTGCTGCCGGCTGCTGGGTCGATCGCCGCGACCGCCGACGAGAGCCTGAGCAAATGCCAGATGGCGGTCGCGGCGCGGACAGCCAACTACGTCCGGTCCGTCGCGAAGGCCGTCGGGGAGTGCGTGGGCAATGTCTCGACGTCGGTCGTCCAAGGCGCTTCCCTCTCGGCGGCGGCGGGAGCGAACGCGGCGGGCTGCGCGTCCAAGCTTCGCAAGCTCCGGAACTCGAGCAAGCCGAAGAAGCAGCTCGACAGGAGACTCCGCGCCAAGATCGCTTCGGCCTGCGATCCTGCCGTCAATCCCAAGCTCCCGCACAGCGAGACCGACACCTGGGCCGTCGGCAGCAACACGCTCAGCGCGGCACGGCTTACCGAGTACTGCCTGAGGACTGGCGGCCCGACATCGATCGCGAGCGTCGACGAATGGACGAGCTGCCTGCTGGCGGCATCCGACTGCCAGGCCAATCAAGCCATCGCGCTGCGCTGGCCGCGCGCGCTGGAGTACCTCGAGGCCGTCCGGGCAGCGCTCGCGGCGATGACCGGAACGTCCGACGCCGTCGCTGTCATCGCGGAGATCGAGCAGGCGCTCGAAGGCGCGTGGGACGATAACGTCGTCGAGGGTACCTGCGCACCGTCGATCGGGCTGACAGCGACGGGACAGACGATGTGCGACCAAGATGACGGAACGTTCGGCGCCTGCCCCGGTCCCGAACGCGGCCAGGACGGTGAAGCACAGTCCGGCATCCACTCGCGCTTCACTGACAACGGCGACGGAACGGTTACCGATCGGGCAACCGGACTGATGTGGACGCAGAGCTCACGAGACGCTTGGGTGAACGACGACAGCAGGGTCGTACCGGGGTGGAACAGCAGCCTGACGCTGCATCGCAATGTGCCTGGCGCGAGCCCCAGCGGAGGTGACTGGATCCTTTGGGCGTTCGGCTTCGCCGGCTATTCCGACTGGCGTGCGCCGAACCGTCGGGAACTGGAGAGCCTGGTCGATCTCAGCCGTCACGACCCGGCCATCGACCCCGTCTTCCATCACGACTGCACTCCCGGTTGTACTCTGGACGAATGCGCCTGCACGGCCTCAGGTCCGTACTGGACGACGACGCACGCCGAGGACTCGCCGCATTCATGGGCAGTCGACTTCGCCGACGGCTCCGTCGTTCAGGTCTCGCGAGACCAGGCTCTGCCGGTACGCGCGGTTCGCGGAGGAAGTACGAATTTCGGAATTCCACTGGGAAAGCCGACCATACGACCGATCGACATCAAATCCCCCTGGAAGCAGTCCTGCGTGCTGATCACTTTTGTCGGAACCGACCTCGACGGCAGGTGCTTTCGCGGGCTTCACATCGTTTCCTCCCCCCAGAACGGCTTTCTCACGGAGTTCGTTTCCGGCGTCGCAACTCCGATCCAGCGGGACATCGACGCCGACGGATGTCCGTACAACGGTAAACAAGACTGGCCGCCGGGATCGGAATACGCCATGACTCCCTTCGGCCACAACTTCCATAGGACACTCTGCTACGTGTCGTTCAGCTCCACGTTCACAGGCACCGACTCGCTGACTTGGCAGATGGTGGATTGGGAGGGCAACGTCAGCGACCCTGCGGTTCTCACGATCACCATCTTCGAGCCTTGAATCGTCGCGGCTTCCGAGAGGGTGTCGGCCTGACCGCCGCTCAGCTCTTCGTCCGCGCCGCCGACGGGCGTGATTTTCTCGCTCGAGTTGACGCGGGACGTGAACACGATGCTCCCGCTGCTGGTCGCGGTACCGGTGGCGCACGCGTTTACTGCGTTCGCGACGTCCATCTCGGCGACCTCTGCGCTCCACAGAACGTGCGCGTATCCGGCCGGGCGGCTTCGGTGCAGCGCCGCGCGCCGGCGAGTCTGGGGACGCGTGGAGCAGCGCGGCGCCGCAAGTCAGGCGTGCAAGAGGTGCGTCGGTCGGCTAACAACACCAGGAGCGGACGGGCAGGGACGGCGGCGATGATGGCGAGCGTCTTCGCGCCCGCCGCTCAGGTACTCGTTCGGCAGAATGGTTGTCGTTCGTATCGATATGTTCGCTTTCCGCGGTGCCGCAAGAGGACCCGGGCAACAGGAACTGCCGTTCCATCATCCGCTATGGCCCTGCCCGTGCCCGGAACGTCAAGTGCTGTTGTAGGGGGCGGCGCCGTCTGCTGATCGCACACGGGCTGGCGAGCGAGCGCCAGTCGATCGCCCGTCAGCTTCCGAGCCTGCTGATGCCGGAAGCAAAGCGCTGTTGAACAGGCACTGCCGCATGCACATCGAGCCATACCACCCCGACCACCTGGCGCAGATCATCGCTCTCTCGCTGCGGGCGTGGGCGCCGGTGTTCGCGTCGCTCGAGAAGGCGATGCCGCCGGCGCTCTACGATCATTTCTATCCCGATTGGCGCGACAGCCAGCGAAAGGTCGTCGAGAAGACGTGCATGGCCGAAGATTCGACCGTCTGGGTCTCGCGCGTCGGTCAGCAAGTCGTAGGCTTTGCTGCGTTGAAGCTGGATGCCGAGGACGGGATGGGCGAGATCTACATGATCGCGGTCGACCCGGATCATCAGCGATCCGGCGTGGCCACTGCCTTGATGCAGCACGCGCTGGCTTGGATGAAGCAGCGGGGCGTTGCCGTGGCCATGGTCGAAACCGGCGCCGACCCGGGACACGCGCCGGCGCGACGCACCTACGAGAGCCTCGGCTTCAGCGAATTTCGGGTCGCTCGCTACTTCCTGAAGCTGTAGCGCCGCCGCGCCGCACCGACCACGGCCCCGGTCAGCACTCACCGCCGTTGGCCGTGCACCGCATCACCACCCGCCGCCGCGACACGAACCGATGGCCACGCCGCACTGAGCCGCTGCCGCGCGTGCCTTTTCCAAAGCATCCGGGCATTGTCACCGCAGGCGCACGCTGCTGGAGACGGCCTCTTCCCGCTCGGCGCGCCGGACCGCGACGGGCACGGAGGCACTTCATGGCAACCACGACGAGCACGGCATCGGAGTCGCCGATGGACTTCTGGGGCATCGTCCTCGGCATCTTCTCGCTCGGCAATCTTGGCAACGCCTTCTGGATGCTCGCCAGCCCGCCGAACTGGTACGAGAACCTCCCCGCGGGCGTTCCAGACTTCGGGCCTCTCAACGAGCACTTCGTTCGCGACATCGGCGCGATCTATCTGATGATCGCGGTGGCGCTGGCGGTTGCTGCCTTCTCCCGGCGCTGGCGCTTCATCGCCACGGCTTCGGTCACGGTCTACCTCGCACTGCATGCGCTCGTGCACGTGCTCGACACGCTGCGCGGCCTGGTCGGTCCCGAGCATTGGCTCATCGACATGCCCGGCGTCTACATTCCGGCGATCCTTCTCGCGTTCATCACATGGAAGGTGGCCGACCAGCCGCGCTGACCTGGCCGCGCCTGCTCGCGGCGGTCGCATTCGGCGGCTATCTGGCCGTCACCCCGTTCCTGCGCTACTCGAGCTACGGCCATTCGAGCATTCCCCACGGCAATCACGCCGCCCGTCACGGCGGCCAGCTTGCCATGATCGGCGATCATCACGTCGAGCTGCGACGTGCCGATGGACGGGTGGAGGCGTTCGTCAGCGACGCTTGGCGCCGTCCGGTGCGTCCCCGCAGCGGCCGAGTACGCTTCGACGGCGGTCGCCGTGCACCCATGCAGTGGGACAGCTATCGCATGACGGCTGCGGACGTTGCCGCATCGAGCGCAGTGGCCGTAACGATCGAGCTCAACGACGGCACCGAGCTCACCGCCGACTTCGACTTCACCTCGCTCGCCAACGATTGAACGGACTGTGCAAGGCGCGTGAGCGGAGCACGCGCGGCCGCTCACGCCTGCATGTTCAACGTCATGTCGCGCGTGCCGACTCGGCAGCGTTCAGCGGACCGAACGCACACTCGCTTCCACTGCTGAAGACCGCGCCCTCAGTCCACGATCGCCCGCCCATCCTTCAGTGCCAGCCACCCGCGCCCGATCCGGTACACGACCCACAGCCCGATGAGCACTGCGGCAAGGAACAGCGTCAGGAAGCCGAGACCGAACAGCAGGATCAGTGGCGCCGAGACCAGCGCAGCCAGGATCATCCACAGCAGCGCCAGCCAGAAGGTCCGGATCTGCCAGCGGAAGTGCGTTTCCAGGTAGGTGCCGGCCGCATCCGAGCGCCGCACGTAGTTCATGATGACGGCTATGATCGAGGGCAGGCCAAACACGAAGCTGCCCACGATCGTTGCCGGTCCCGTGATGCCGATCAGCACCGACAGCGCATGCAGCGCGTAGACGGCGTGCGTGTAGGTGACGAGCGAGGGATCGGCGCCGCCATGGACCTCAATGGTGTGGGACGCACGAGGATCGACATCATTGACCATGTCCGACTTGTACGCCCGACACGGCGGCGGCTTCAACCCCGCGGGCAGAAGCCGCGGGCAAAAGTCCTGCTACTCAGGCGCACCCTCGGCCACCTCGGCCGCCGGACGCTCGCGCGAGATGATCAGCACTCCCGCCAGGATGATCGCGCCGCCGACGGCGGCGCGCGCCGATATCGTCTCTCCCAGAAGCAGCCAGGCCAGTGCGATGGAGAAGACAGGGATGGAGGTCAGCACGACAGCCAGCACGCTGACGTCGAGAAGCTCCTGGCTGCGCGCGTACACGACGTAGACGCCGATGGTGCACAGCACGATCAGCGCACCGAGCATCATCGTCGCGTAGGCGCCGCCGTCGCCTTGCCATGCGCTCGGCACCGCGAGGCCCGGCATGGCGGTCAGCGTTGCGGCGCCGAAGATCGGTGCCATCAGCTGAAAGATGCTGCCCGTGCGATGCGCACGCCGCTGCGCCACGGCGTAGAGCGACCACAGCAGGCCTCCGAGCATCACGAGCAGGTTGCCCGTTAGATACTGCGCGGCGACGACGTCGCCCAGGGCGGCGCCTTCGGTTGCCACGTACAGCGTGCCGAAGAGCGTGATGGCCGCGCCGGTTGCGCTGCGAGGCGTCAGCCGCTCGCCGAGCAGCCACAGCGCAAGCAGGATCGTCGCCACGACCTCGACGTTGACGACCAGGCTGGCAAGGCCCGCCGTCGTCAGCTTGACGCCGTGGTTGTAGACGAGGAAGTCGGCGCCGAGCGCGACGCCCGCGATGGCCGTCCAGCGATCGCGCGGCAGCCAGCTCGTGCCGGGCCCGCCGAGGACACGGAAGAAGACGGTGGTCAGCGCCAGACGAACGACGGAAATCACCTCGGGGCTGTAGCCGTCGAGCGCTCCCTTGATGGCCACGGGCGTCAGCCCCCACAGCGTCGCTGCCAGCAGTGCCAGAGCCAGCCCCACCGCTGCGCTCTAGCGCGCGCGCCGCCCGGTGTCACGATCAGCGCTGACGATCCGCAAGCTGTGGCGCGCTCTCGTGCCTCTGCTCGCCGGCCAGCGGCGGCGTGAGCGCCAGTGGTTTACTCGCGCCTACAATCCGAACGGATACGTCTCCGGAACGCCCTCATGCCTCTGCTCGCCGACCAGCGCGGTGACGGCATCGGTCTGGTCGAACCAGACGTAGGCATCGAACTGCCGCGGAAGCGCGGCATCGAAATAGTGGCTGAGCAGCTCGGTGTCGGGCCGGTAGATGACGCCGATGGCGCGCTCCAGGCGCGGCTTCAGCAGCTTGCCGCGCAGTTCCCTGTGCACCCCGCTTCGAAGGTCGAGCAGGAAGCGCCGCGTGCCGCTCTCGTGGCAGAGCCGCTCGTAGCTGTCGCGGTGCGCGGGCCGCACCTGCTTGATCTCCATCGGCCCGTCCCAGTCCGTGGCTGCGGCAACCGTCCCGTGGTCGGTGCCGAAGCCGATGAGCACCGCGCGATCGGCAAAGCGCTCGCGGCACAGTTGCCCGATGTTGAGCTGCTCGCGAACGATGCCCATCTCCGTGGCCGCGGCGTTGCCGACGTGCGAGTTGTGCGCCCACACCACGGCCCTCGCATCGGGTCCGGCGGCCGAGAGCAGATGCTCGAGCGTCTCGAACATGTGCCGGTCGCGCAGGTTCCAGGAACTCGCCGACCCGAAGTACATGACCCGGTAGTAGCGCTCGGCCGAAGCGATCAGGCGCGCGTTCTGCGCAGCATCGAGAAAGCTCTCGCCGTCGTGACGGACGTAGTCGAGCCTGCTCGCCAGCAGCTTCTGCAGCGTCTCGACCACCGCCTGCTCGCAGGGCGCGTAACCGGCGGTCAGCGCCGCGCGGCCGTAGACCTGCGGGTCCTTCTGCCACGGCGTCAGGCAGCCGTAACGCTCGCGCGCCACCCGCGCCGCTTCCGGGTCGATGCTGTCGAGGTAGGAGATCACGGCGTGAATCGCCGCGTTCATGTTGTACAGGTCGAGGCCGTAGAAGCCCGCCCTGTCGCCGTGCGGCCGCGCCGAATTGCGCTCGCGCAGCCATTCGATGAAGTCGTGCACCTCGGCGTTGCGCCACATCCAGGTCGGAAAGCGGCTGAAGGGCGGATCGTCGCCGATGGACGCGGGCGGCTTGTGACGGACGTAGCGGTCGATCGCGGCGGCATCGGGCCAGTCCGCCTCCACGGCCACGATGCGGAAGCCGTGCCTCTCGATCAGGCGCCGCGTGATGGCCGCGCGCGCCTCGTAGAACTGAGAAGTCCCGTGCGTCGCTTCACCGAGCAGCACGACGCGCGCGCCGGCGAAGCGGTCGAAGAGAGAACCGAACGCCGCATCGTCGACGTCCGGCAAGGGCTCGGCCGTGCTAGCGATCAGCTCGGGCACGGATGGCTCACGCGCAGGTTTCTTCGCAGGGGGCGGCGCCTCCTGTTCGGGAGCGCACCAGCCGTGCTCACCGATCAGGGGGACGAACGCCACCGCGCCGAGGTCTTCTTCGTCGTACTCGGCGTCCGAGACGCGCACGATCTTGAGGAGCCGCTGATCGCGCGGAGCCTCGCCCACGGGCATCACCAGCCGCCCGCCGATGGCGAGCTGCTCGAGCAGAGTCTGCGGAATGTCCGGACCGCCGGCTGCCACCACGATGGCATCGAAAGGTGCGGCTTCGGGCCAGCCGTTGGTGCCATCCCCGCAGCGCACGCCGATGTTGTCGTAGCCCAGCTTCTCGAATCTCTCTTGCGCGATCTCGGCCAGGGCCGCGTGACGCTCGATGCTGTAGACCTCGTTGGCGATCAGGCTCGCGACGGCGGCCGCGTAGCCGGACCCGGTACCGACGTCGAGGACACGGTCGGACGGCGTCAGCTCGGCTGCCTCGAGCATGAGCCCGACGATGTAGGGCTGCGAGATCGTCTGGCCTTCCTCGATCGGCAGCGGCGCGTCCTCGTACGCAAACTCTTCGAACCCCGGCTTGACGAATGCCTCGCGTGGGACGGCGCGCATCGCGTCGAGCACCCGGGCGTCGGTGATCCCGCGTCCGGCGATCTGCCTGCTGACCATGCGGCTGCGACTGTTGGAATAGTCTCTCATGCGTCGCCTCCTACGGATGCCGGAGCTTCGTTCGCGTCGACTACGCACCCGGGCTTTGGCCCCGTCAACGCATTTCCCCGCGCGCAGCCCTCTGCGTGGTGGCGAACGACGGCCGCGCACATCTTCAGGTCACTCGCCTGGTGTGCGGACGCCCATGCGAGCGGCAGTTTGTATCCCGGGGTTTGACGAATGGCGGCAGCGGCGCGAAGGATGGACCTTCCGATCGTCGTCATGCACGGAGGCATTCCATGTCCAGATGCGAGAACTGCGGAAACGACTACGACAAATCCTTTGAGATCCGGTGGCAGGGCACGGCGCACACGTTCGACTCCTTCGAGTGCGCAATCCACGCACTGGCGCCGACGTGCGCACACTGCGGCACCCGCATCGTCGGTCACGGCGTCGAGGCGAGCGGCGAGATGTTCTGCTGCGCCAACTGTGCGCGGCATGACGGACATCACGAGCTGAAAGACCGCGCGCACTAGCGGGCTGCCGCTCCTCACCCCGCCGACGTCTCCGGCGCCGGCTGCACGTGCGCGTGCTCCCAGCGGTGCCGCAGCTGCCACTGCTTGGCCAGGTAGAAGAGCACCGGGTAGACGAGCAGTTCCATCGCGAAGCTGACGGCCAGGCCGCCGAGCATCGGCGCCGCCAGGCGTCGCATCACGTCGGCGCCGGTGCCTTCGGCCCACAGAAGCGGCGACAGGCCGATGAAGTCCGTTCCGACCGTCATGGCCTTGGGACGGATGCGCATGACCGCGCCGTCGTGCACCGCCGTCCACAGGTCCTGCCGCGTGCGCATGCGGCCGTCCTGCTCGAATCTCTCGAAGCTGTTCTCGAGATACAACAGCATCACCATTCCGGTCTCGGCGTCGAGCCCGCCGAGGGCGATGATGCCGATGACGACCGCCAGCGACATGTTGTAGTCGAGGATGTGGAGCAGCCAGAACGCGCCCGTGAGGCTGAACGGCACCGCCAGCATCACCACCGCCACGCGAATCCAGCTGCCGGTGGAGGCGTAGAGCAGGAAGACGATGACGACGACGGTCAGCACGGCGGCGGCTGTCAGGCGCGGCAGCGTCTTCTCCCAGAACTCGAACTGCCCCGAGTACAGGATCGTATAGCCCGGCGGCATCGGGACCTGCTCGGAGATCACGCGGCGGGCGTCGGCGATGTAGCCGCCGAGGTCGCGGCCGGCGATGTCGATGAACACCCAGGCGGTCAGCTGGCTGTTCTCCGATTTGATCATCGGCGGCCCCGGCAAGATGTGCACCCGCGCCAGCTGTCCGATCGGTACCTGCACTCCGTTCGGCGCCTGCACGAGCACCTCACGCAGCGACTCGAGGTCGTCGCGCAGCTCGCGCGCGTAGCGGACGTTGAGCGGATAGCGCTCCAGCCCCTCGACCGTCCACGTCACGTTCATTCCGCCCACTGCGGTCTGGATGACGTCCTGCACGTCGCCGGTGGTCAGGCCGTAGCGAGCCGCCGTGATGCGGTCGATGTCGAAATCGAGATAGTAGCCGCCGAACGTCCGCTCCGGATACGCGCTGATGGTGCCCGGGATCGCGCGGACGGCATTGGAGGCGCGCTCGGCGAGGTCGCCGAGCGTTGCAAGGTCGGAGCCGAGGATCTTGATGCCCACCGGCGTCTTGATGCCGGTGGCGAGCATGTTGATGCGGTTCTCGATCGGGAACGGCCAGGCGTTGGCCACGCCCGGCAGGCTGACGACGCTGTTCAGGCCCGGGTGCATGGTTCCGTCGGCGTCGCCCCAGCCGAACTTCAGCTCATCGGTGTTGATGGCGCGCTCGGTGGGCAGGAACCACGACAGCGGCGTGCGCAGGAAGCCGGGCCAGTCGCTGAAGAAGCGCGGCACCTGGCGCCGGCGCCACTTCGACTCGTCCGGCTCCAGCTGCACGACCGTCTCGATCATCGACAGCGGCGCCGGATCGGTGGCCGTGTCCGCGCGGCCGATCTTGCCGTGTACCGACATTACCTCGGGGAACGTCATGATGAGCTTGTTGGTCTGCTGCAGCAGCTCCTTGCTCTTGGTGACGCTGATGCTGGGATCGGTGGTCGGCATATAGAGCAGATCGCCTTCATCCAGCGGCGGCATGAATTCGGAACCGATGCGGGTGATGGGGATCCACGTCGAGGCCAGCGCGGCCACCGCCAGCAGCAGCACCAGGTACGGGTGCGCCATCGCCATGCGAAAAGCCGGATCGTAGCCTGCCTGCATCCAGCGGCTGATGGGATTCCTCTGCTCGTGGATGATCTTCTGCGGGACCAGCAGCATTCCCGCCAGCACCATCCAGACGACGGCGATGACGGTGCGGTACTCCGCCACCGCGTCGATGCGCCCGCACACCACGTACAGAAGCGCAGCGGGGATCAGCATCGCGGCCAGCGTGATGGCGGTGTTGCGCGCTCGCCCCCAGCGCTCGGGCAGCACGCGAGCGGTGATGAAGTACGTCATGAGCACCGGGATGATCGTCACGGCCAGCAGTGAGGAGGCCGCCATCGCCAGCGTCTTGGTCAGCGCCAGCGGCCGGAACAGGCGGCCGGCTTCACCCGTCAGCACGAACACCGGCATGAAGCTGATCGTGATGATGGCCAGCGCGTAGAACAGCGTCGGCCCCACCTCCTGCGCCGCTTCCATGATGACGAGACTTCGAGGCCGCGGCGCCAGGCCGGCGTGCACGCGCTCCTCCTCGCGATCCAGGTGCTTGTGCGCGTTCTCGACCATCACGATCGAGGAATCGACCATCACGCCGACCGCGATGGCGATGCCGCCGAGCGACATGATGTTGGCGTTGATGCCGACCATGTGCATGACCAGCAGCGCCACCAGCATGCCCGCCGGCACAACGAAGACCGCCACCAGCTCGCTGCGCGCGTGCAGCAGGAACAGGATGCAGATCAGGCCGACGGTCAGGATCTCTTCGAACAGCGTGTCGCGCAGCGTCGACACCGAGCGCTCGATCAGGCCGGAGCGGTCGTAGGTGGTGCGGATGAAGACGCCCGGAGGCAGGCCGTCCTCCAGCTCGAACAGCTTGGCCTTGGCGTCGTTGATGACCTTGTAGGCGTTCTCACCGAAGCGCGCGATGACGACGCCGCCGACGGCCTCGCCCTTGCCGTTGTACTCGCCGACGCCGCGCCGCGCCTCGCCGCCGACCTCGAGCGTTGCCACGTCCCCGAGCAGCACCGGCGTTCCGTCCTCGCCCACCATCACCACGACGTTGGCCAGATCGTCGACACCGCGCAGATAGGCGCGCGATCGCACCATGTACTCGTGCTCGGCCATCTCCACGACCGACCCGCCGACGTCGTTGTTCGACTTCTCGATCGCCTCGGCCACCTCGGCGACCGACAGGTTCAGCGCCTGCAGCCGCGCCGGCTCGAGCACGACCTGATACTGGCGCACGAAGCCGCCGATCGGCGCCACTTCCGAGACGCCTTCCACGGACGTCAGCGGATAGCGCAGGTACCAGTCCTGCAGGCTACGCAGGCCGGCCAGATCGTGCCCCGACGAGACCAGCGCCTTGCCGTCGAGCGGACACTGGCCGGGCTCCTCGAAGGCGCGCACGCGCTCCAGCTTCTTGCGCCGCTCCGCCGGCGCATCCTTGGCGCCGGCGTACCAGCGGTCCTGCTCCTGATCGCGCCAGATGCCGCGCGGATGGTCCGGGCAGTAGTGCCCCGGATACAGCACGTACTGGTAGACCCATCCCACGCCCGTGGCGTCCGGGCCGAGCTTGGGCTGCACGCCTTCGGGAAGGCGGTCGCGCGCGAAGTTCAGATACTCGAGCACGCGACTTCGCGCCCAGTAGATGTCGGTCCCGTCCTCGAACAGCACGTAGACGAAGGACAGCTCGAACATGCTGAAGCCGCGCACGACCGTCGAGCCCGGCACCGACAGCATCGCCGTGGTCAGCGGGTAGGTGACCTGATTGTTGACGACTTCCGGGTTCTGCCCGGGATAGTCGGTGATGACGATGACCTGCACGTCCGACAGATCCGGAATCGCATCCAGCCGGATGTTGTAGATGCTCCACACGCCCAGGCCGATGAGCACGCTCGTGATGAGCAGCACCATCGGCCGGTTGCGGATGCACAGCTCGATCAGCCGCGCGATCATCGCCCGTCGCCTCCGTCGGCTGCCGCCGCGCCGGTCTTTGCCGCGCTCGTAGCGGGCACCGGCGCGCCGCTGCCGTGACCGGCATGCTCGCCGGAAGAGGCGTTGCCGCTCTTGCGTTCGTCCAGATACTTGCGAAGCGCTTCCTGCAGCCGGCTCTCCGCATCGAGCAGGAACTGTCCGCTGACGACGACGGTCTCGCCGGGCGCCAGGCCCTTGAGGATCTGCACCATGCCGTGCTCGGCCGCCGAGCCCGTGAGCACCTCGCGCGGCTCGAAGCGGCCGCCCTCCACCATTACGAACACCACCTGGCGCTGCCCGGTATCGATGACGGCGTCGCGCGGCGCCATGACGCCGCGCTCGGTCACCATCGAGTGGATGTGCACGTCGGCGAACATGCCCGGGCGCAGTTCCAGCGACGGGTTGGAGACCGTCGTGCGCACCAGCGCCGTGCGCGTCATGTCGCTCACGTGCGGGTGGATGAACGTGACTTCACCCTCATAGAACTGGCCGGGCTGCGCCTGCACGGACGCCCGCACGCGCTGGCCGTGCGAGATCAGCCCGAGTTGCTGCTCGAACACCTGCGCATCGATCCACAGCACCGTGTGGTCGACGATGCGCAGCACCTTCTCGCCGGCCTCCACCGCCGAGCCCTGCACGACCATCTTCTCGGTGACGTGCCCGGTAATGGGGCTGCGGAACATGATGGTTCCCGGCGCCGTTTCCATCCTGGCCAGGCGGTCGATCTCCTCTCGCGGCAGGCCGTACAGCTCGAGCTTGCGCACCGCCGCGCCGCGAAGATCGGCCGCGATGCTCCCGCCGATGCCGGCGCCCGAGATCGCCGAGGCGCGCTTGCGCAGCGCGATCAGCTCCTCGACCGCGACCTGCAGGTCCGGGCTGTACAGCTCGAAGAGCGGGTCGCCGGCGCGCACGTGCATGCCTTCGGTGTCGGCGTAGAGCTTCTGCACCCAGCCCGAGACCCTGAGGTTGATGTCGCGCACGCCAGGCTCGGCTTCCTTGACGAAGCCGGCGAGGCGCAGATCGCGCGCGACCACGCCTTCGCGAACCTTCGCGGTGCGAAGCCCCATGTTCTGCGTGATCACCGGGTCGATGACGACGGCAGCGCCGGCGCTGACCTCGTCCTCGTAGACGGGCAGCAGATCCATGCCCATCGGGCTTTTGCCCGGCTCGCGCGAGATGTACGGCGGGTTCATCATCGGGTCCCACCAGTACTTGACGTTGCGCTCGGCGCCGGCGGCCGTCCTGGGCCTGGGCGTGTCCATCCGCAGGGGCGTCAGCTCCATGTGACAGATCGGGCATTCGCCGGGATGGTCCTGCACGACCTGCGGATGCATTCCGCAGGTCCACAGCTGTGCTGCCTCTTCGGTCTCGGCGGCCGCGTCTGTCGCGGCGGCGGTGCTGGCGGTCTCGGTGCCGGGCGCCGCGACGTCGCGATCCCCGACGCGCATCCCGATGAGGACGCCGATGACCGCGGCCACCAGCACGAGCAGGATCGTGGAGGCACGGCCGCGCTCGGAGCGGCCGAAAGGCTTGCTCGACGCGTTCATCGCACCGCTCCTTCGGCGAGGCTTTCGGCGGCGCCTTCATCTGATAGGCCGCCGGCGAGACGAGCTGCTCGACCGCTCGCGCCGCCAGTGGCGCCGCCTGCGAGACGCGCAGCTCCATCCCGCGCGCCGCCGGCCGCACCGACCGCCACCACTTCGCCGGCGACGATGGCTTCCATGTCCACGCCTGCCAGCGCTTCCAGCTCCGCCACGCGCCGTTCGCGCTCCACCGCGGCAGCGGCGATCTCGTCGCGTGCCAGCAGCACGGCTTCATGCGCTTCGACGAGGTCGTTGAGCGCCGCCTGCCCCGAGACGTAGGTGGTGCGGGTGGAGGCGACGAGCGCGTTTGCGACCGGCAGCACCTGGTTCTCCAGGAACGCACGCGAGCGCTCGGCATTGCGAAGCGCGATCAGCGCGGCGACGAACTCTCCGGTCCGGTCGAGCTCCGTCTGCCGGATCTTCGCCGCCGTCGACGACCGCAGCGCCGCCGCCTGCGCGATCGAGGAACGAATTTCGACGATCGTGGTCGGCAGGGTGGCCATCAGCCCGAGCACCTCGACGGCCAGGTCCTCGAACGAGAACGAGGGCTGCACGTCGGGAATCCACTGCATGCGCGCCAGGTCCACCTGCTTGCTGCGCGCCTGCAGCATCGCGAGCAGCTCGGCCAGCTCCGGATTGGTGCGCGCACCGCTGGCCAGCAGCACGGCATCGCTCGGCACGGGGCGGGGCGAGGGCAGGTGCGACGGAACGGCGATGTCCTCGGTGTCCAGAGCGACGATGGCGGCCAGCATCGCGCGCGCGCGCCGCACGTCGCTTCCGAGCGTGACGAGCTCGTTTCGCATGCGCGTCTCTTCGAGGCGTCCCTGCAGCGCCGCGGTCTCGGGCTCGCCGGCGGTAACCGAGACGCTGCCGGCGATGCTGCTCAGGCCGGCGACCTCGCGGCGCTGCGACTGGATGCGCTCACGCTCCGCGGCCAGCACCATCTCGAGCCACGCATCCAGAACGCGCTTCTGCAGCGCGAACTTCGCGCCGCGAAACTTCTCCGCTGCGGCGCGTGCCTCCTCCAGCGCCACCTGTCCCGCCTTCATGGTCTTGGTCGGGAACGAGAGGTTCTCCATGGCATCGAAGCCGGCGCTGAAGGCGCCGGGGCCCTCGAACATGGTCTCGTAGCCGACGGCGAGGTTGGTGTCGGGCCAGCCCGAATCACCGGTGACCTTCTCGACGGCCGCCTTCCATTCGAAGTAGGCGGCCTCGAGCTCGCCGTTGGCGAGCAGCGCGCGGTGGACGAGCGCTCCCCAATCGTGCGCATCGCGCGGGACCGGCAGCTCGCGCTGCTCGATCGGCGGCTCGAAGGCAACGCCGGCAGCGGCCAAGCGGTCCTGCTCGTGCGGCAGATCTTTGGGCGTCAGCGCGCAGCCGGCGGCGGCGAGCGCGGACGCGATGACGAGGCCCTTCGCGAGGCAGCGGGAGCGCTGCAGCGACAGCCTGTTCGAGATCGACATACGACCTCTCCTGTAGCTGGGCGACGCAAACGTACCCGTCACTCGCGGGCGTCGCGCGGCGAGGACGGATCTCTAGCGATGGAATGGGTGCGTCAGCGGATGACGCTCAGATCGTCCAGCTACAGAGGAGACTTCGAACGGTGGACGCGTAGGCGTCGGGTGGCGGGATCGGCGGCGCGCCTTCGCATTGCAACGACGGTGCGGCGACGGCGGCCGGCAACAGCGCCGGCGTCAGGAAAGGATGCGCGAGCGCGGATGCTGAAGCATCGCTGGGCTGGCTCTGGCGTGGCTCGCTGCCGGTGTCGGAGCAGCCGCATCGGAACGCAGCCGGCGCCGGCTTCGCGCAGCGCGAGGGCCCATCCGAGGTCTTGCAGCAGTCGCAGCGCTCCTGGCTGACGACGGGCGAGGACATCGGGCACGAGCCCGAGGCGACGGCCGGGAAGGGCATCGCCAGGGTCAGCGCCACGAAGGCCGCCATCAGTCTGCGAGTGAGTCGGAGCATGAGCCGAGGCCTAAGATGCCGCCGCAGGTCCCCGGTTACAACCGGATTGTATGCCCGTGGCGTCAACGGCGGGGCAGCGCACTGCCGGTCTCCGCGCCTCTCCGCCGCGTGGCATGGCACCACGACGCAGTCCGTCCCGGCTCAGCGCCAGCGCACCGGCATGTGCTCGATTCCGCTGATGAAGTTCGATTGCCGTCGCGGCGGCGGCTCCTCGCTTGCCAGCTCGATGCCCGCGAGGCGACGCACCGCTTCCTGAAAGAAGACGTTGAGCTCGAGCCGGGCCAGGCTGGCGCCGAGGCAGTAGTGGGCGCCGAAGCCGAACGCCAGGTGCTCGTTCGGCGAGCGGGCGATGTCGAAGCGATCGGGGCTCTCGAAGACGTCGGCGTCGCGATTGGCCGACGGATACAGAAGGACGAGCTTGTCGCCTTCGCGCAGCGTCCTGCCGCGAAGCTCGGTGTCGCGAGCCACCGTTCGCGCCATGTTCTTGATCGGCGTCACCCAGCGCAGCATCTCCTCGACGGCCGCTGGAATCTTCGACGGATCGTTCTGCAGCGCCTGCCATGCCTGCGGCTGGCGCAGCAGCTCGTACATGCCGCCGGTGATCACGTGCCGAGTGGTCTCGTCGCCACCGATCAGGATGAGCAGCGACTCGGCAACGATCTCCGCATCCTCGAGGCGCTCACCGTCGATCTCGGCGTTGGCCAGGATGCTGAAGAGGTCGCTTTGCATGGGGCAGCCACGGCGCGCGCTGAGCACCGCGTAGGCGTGCTCGAGGAACTCGGAGAACGCGGCCTCGGACGTCGCGAACACTTGCGGGTCCTTGGTTCCGCTGCCGCGCACCATGTCGTCGGACCACCGCAGAACATCGTCATAACGTTCGGGCTCGACGCCGAGCATGTCGCCGATGACGATCAGCGGCAGCCAGGCCGCAAGGTCCATCACGAAGTCGAACTCGTCGCGGCCGCGGACCTTGTCCAGGAGGTCGATGCAGATCTGACGGATTCGCGGCTCGCGCTCCTGCACGCGGCGCACGGTGAAGCCCTTGTTGACCAGCCCGCGGCGCTTGCGGTGCAGCGGGTCGTTCAGGTTGATCATGAACGGGAACGAGGGCGCATCGGGGCGGATGCCGCCGTCGTTGCGGAACAGCTCGGGCTCGCGCGAGACGGCCAGGACATCGGCGTACTTCGTGATCGCCCAGACCTGGCCCGCCTCGTCGAAATGCACGGGATCGTTCTCGCGCAGCCAGGCCAGCTCGGCATGCGGCTCGCGCGCCCAGAAAGCGCCGTCGAGGATCTGGAACTGGCGGGTCGGCGTCGAGGCGGCGGTCGTCGTGGTCACGCTTCCGTTGTGTCCGACAAACGTTCGTTTGCCAAGGCGTGCGTGCGAAAACGCCGCGGGGCCGGACTGACGCAGGGCGCGCGGGCGTTCGCGGGAGGAGGCTGCGGGGTCGGAGGGCGGCAGCGGTCGCCGGCGAGCGAGCGGTCGGGACGTCGCGATTTTGCCCGGCGCGGCGACGGGAGTAGGGACGGCGGCGTTCGCTATCGAACCTGCCAAGGAGCGCCGCCATGGACGACATCGCCAGCTATGCCAACTACGCCGCCGCCTTCGAGCGGGCCTACGCGAGCGACAACTGGGACGAGGTGCGCGAGTACTTCGCCGAAGAGGCCGTCTACGAGGTCAACGGCGGCGCGCCGTTCGGCGGCGTGTGGAAGGGCCGTGACGTCATCGTCAACCATCTGATGGAGTCGGTGAACCAGTTCGACCGCACCTACGACAAGCGCGAGCTGTCGGTGCTGTCGGGACCGGAGATGCGCAACGGCGGCGTGCACGTCGGCTGGACGGCCACGTACAAGAGGGAGGGCAAGCCCGACCTCGTCGTGGTCGGAGAGGAGGAGGCATGGTTCCGCGACGGGAAGATCATCCACCTTCGCGATACGATGCCGTCCTAGCGCCGCGCTGCTGCAGCAGCGGGCGCATGCGGATCATTCGCCGATGGGCAGCGCCGTGCGATATTTGACCTGCTTGAGTGCAAAGCTCGACTTGATGCTCGCCACGCCCGGGATGCGCGTGAGGTGGTCGAGCAGGAAGCGTTCGAACGCGGCGACGTCCGGGACGACGACGCGCAGCAGGTAATCGGCGTCTCCGGTCATGAGGTAGCACTCCATCACCTCGGGCCGCGCGAGCACGTGCTCCTCGAAGACGCCGAGGCCCTGCACCGCCTGCTTCTCCAGGCTCACCTGCACGAAGACGCTGACTCCGAGCCCGAGAGCCGCGGGGTCGAGCAGCGCCACGTAGCGCTGGATGAAGCCGGCCTGTTCGAGCTCGGCCACGCGTCGAAGGCACGGGCTCGCCGAAAGGCCGACCTTCGCGGCCAGATCGACATTGGACAGCCGCGCGTCCTGCTGCAGCGCATCGAGGATTCTCCGGTCAATTGCGTCGAGGGTGCGCCTTGCGGGCGTAGCGCCGGTGCCTGCGCCGGTCTTTCCTGTTCTGGTCATGATCGTCTCCTGCATGTCGTCGTCCGATGCGGGTTGGCTCACGCTCTGCCTGCGACGGTGACGAGCTGCGCCACCGCGGCGCGCGAGTTCGAGAGCTTCACGCTCTGCATGCGCGGTCGCCGCGCCCGACACGGCAGCCGGCGGCGATGAGAATGCTCAGATGCAAGACCTGACCTCGTTGCCGGCTGGTTTTGCCGTTGGGCGTTGAAGCGGCCATAAACGGCGTGGCCGCATCGTTCTCGAGGAGTCAATGCAATGGAACTGGTACTTCGCGCCGGCGCGTTCGCTGGAGAGACCCACATCGTCACGGGAGCCGCGCAGGGCATAGGCAACCGCGTTGCGGCGGTGCTGGCCGCGCATGGCGCGCGCGTTGCGCTCGTCGACCTGGATCCGGGGCGCCTGGAAGAGGCCAAGGCCGAGATGAAGAGCTACGCGGCGGTCGAGCCTCTGACGATCGCGGCCAACGTCGCGCAGGAGCAGGACGTCAGGAATGCAGTGGCGGCCGTGATGGAGGCAAGCGGCCAGATCAACGGGCTCGTCAACGTCGCCGGCATCACGCGCGATGCGCGCATCGTCAAGAAGAGCTTCGACGACTTCAAGGCCGTGCTCGGCGTGCATCTGCACGGCACGTTCCTGTTCACGCGCGAGGTCGCGTTCCAGGACTGGCACAACCGCTTCAACGCCAACGGCAAGAAGCCGCTGCGCGACGGCGTCAATCGCTTCATCGTCAACTTCTCGTCGGTCAGCGCGCGCAACGGAAACATCGGGCAGATCGATTACACTGCCGCCAAGGGCGCCATCGAATCGATGACCAAGACGACGGCGCGCGAGTTCGCCGCCTATGGCGCGCGCGTCAACGCCATCTCTCCAGGGCCGGTGAACACGCCGATGCTGGCCGGAGTGGGGGCCGAAGGGATCGAGGCGATGTCGCGGGCGACGCTGATCGGGCGCGTCTGCGAACCGGTGGAGATGGCCCGCACGGTCGCCGCCCTGGCTGACGGCAAGCTGATGGCCTACGTCACGGGCATCGTGCTCCAGGCCAACGGCGGCCTTCGTTTGGAATAATTCGCTCACCGCGAGTAGATGCGCGCAATGATATTGCGCTATCGGCGCCGCTTCGGCAACGAATCGCAAGCACCTGCCGCAACGGACGGGCTATCCTGCGGCGCTTCCAGGAGGAGCGCCGCAGGTGTCCACGCAGGCCGTTGCCCAACCACCCTCCTTCTTCCCCCGCGACCCTGAGCCTAGGGATCCGGCTGAGGCCCGGCGCCTGGCCCGCCTTCGCGAGCTCGAGCGCAAGGTTCTGTGGCTGGCGTGCTGGACCATCCACAACGCCAACCATCTGCGGCCCAAGCGCGACGGTTTGAAGGTCGGCGGCCACCAGGCCTCGTCGGCGTCCGTCGTCACGCTGATGACGGCGCTGTACTTCGACGTGCTGCGCCCCGCCGACCGCGTGGCCGTCAAGCCGCACGCCAGCCCGATCTACCACGCCATCCAGTACCTGCTCGGCCGTCAGAGCCGCGAGGCGCTCGAGCGTTTCCGCGCCTTCGGCGGCGCGCAATCCTACCCGTCGCGCACCAAGGACGCCGACGACGTAGATTTCTCCACCGGCTCGGTTGGTCTCGGCGTTGCGATGACGAGCTTTGCGGCGCTGGTGCGCGACTACGTGCGGCTGAAGAACCTCGGCGATGCCTCGCTGACGTCCGGACGCATGATCGCGCTCGCCGGCGATGCCGAGCTCGATGAAGGCAACGTCTTCGAATGCCTGCTCGAAGGCTGGAAGCACGACGTGCGCGACGTCTGGTGGATCATCGACTACAACCGCCAGAGCCTGGACATGGTGATCGAGGACCGGCTGTTCCAGCGCATCGACTCGCTGTTCGAGAGCATGGGATGGCGCGTCGTCACGATGAAGTACGGCCGCGGCCTGGAGCAGGCGTTCGCGCGGCGCGGCGGCGATGCGCTGAGGCAGTGGATCGAGACGTGCCCCAACTCGCTCTACTCCTCGCTCGTCTACCGCGGCGGCGCCGGCTGGCGCGAGCGGCTGCAGCACGATCTTGCCGGCACCTCCGGCATCGCCGAGATCCTCGACGAGCACGACGACGACCGGCTGCACGCGCTGATGACGAATCTCGGCGGGCACGACATGCCTACGATCCTCGACGCGTTCGAGAGCGTGCACGACGACACGCCGACGTGCTTTCTGGCCTACACGATCAAGGGCTACGGCCTTCCCTTCGCCGGGCACAAGGACAATCACGCCGGGCTGATGAGCGTCGAGCAGATGGAGGCGTTTCGCGCTTCGATGCGCGTGCGGCCCGGACACGAGTGGGAGCCGCTGGAAGGGGCAGGCGTCGACGAGCAGGAGCTGGCGCGCTTCCTCGAGCGGACGCCGCTGGCTGCGCATCCGCCGCGCCGCTACGGCGCCGGCATCGTGCCGGTGGCGGGCAGCCTCACCGCGCCGCGCGGCGAGCAGATGTCGACGCAGGAAGGGTTCGGCCGCATCCTGAGCGACCTCGCGCGCGGCGGCGGCGAGCTGGCCGACCGCATCGTCACCACCTCGCCCGACGTAGCCAGCTCGACCAACCTCGGTCCGTGGGTGAACCGTCGCGGCATCTTCGACCGCTCCGCGCAGCCTCGCACGGACGCGTTCGTCGCCGGGAACCTGGCCACGACCCAGCGCTGGGTCGCATCGGTCAAGGGACAGCACATCGAGCTCGGCATCGCCGAGAACAATCTTTTCCTGCTGCTGGCGGCGCTCGGATTGTCGCACTCGCTCTTCGGAGAGCGCCTGCTGCCCATCGGCACGCTCTACGATCCGTTCATCAGCCGCGGGCTGGATGCGCTCAACTATGCCTGCTACCAGGATGCACGCTTCCTGCTGGTGGCCACGCCGTCGGGACTGACGCTGGCGCCCGAAGGCGGCGCGCATCAGTCGGTGCTGACGCCACTGATCGGCATGGGCCAGCCGGGCCTCATCTCCTTCGAGCCATCCTACGTGGACGAGCTGGCGGTGATCCTGCGCTTCGCGTTCGAGCACATGCAGCGGCCCGAGGGCAGCGCCGTCTATCTGCGGTTGTCGACTCGCCAGCTCGATCAGCCGGCGCGCGAGATCGACGAGGCGCTCGAGCAGGACATCGTCTCGGGAGCGTACTGGCTCGAGCCGCCGGCACACGATGCGACACTGGCCATCGTCAGCAGCGGCGTGGTGACGCAGGAGGCGCGGCAGGCTCTGGAGATCGTGCGCCAGGATGAGCCGGGTGCAGGCCTTCTGGTGGTGACGTCGCCCGACCGCTGTCACGCCGGCTGGCTGGCCGCCAAGAACGAGCGTGCCGGCGGCAATGCCGGCGCACGCAGTCCCGTCGAGCGCGCGCTTTCGGCGCTGTCGCCGCGCGCGGCGCTCGTCAGCATCCTGGACGGGCACCCCGCCACGCTCTCCTGGCTGGGCGCCGTCTGCGGCCATCGCATCGTCGCCCTGGGCAACGACCGCTTCGGCCAGTCGGCCGACATCGTCGACCTGTACCGGCATCACCGCCTCGATGTCGACGCCATCCTCGACGCCGCTGCGCGCGCGTGCCTGGAGTCGCTGTGATGCCGATCGAGGTGGCGATGCCCAAGCTGTCCGACTCGATGACCGAAGCTGCGGTCATCGCCTGGCTCTGCAAGGAAGGCGATCCGGTGCGCCAGGGCGATGCGATCGCGGAGATCGAGACGGAGAAGTCGACGGTCGATCTGGAAGCGCCCGCCGATGGCGTGCTTGCACGCATTCTCGTCGAAGCGGGGCAGGAGCAGGTGCCGGTTGGAACGGTTCTGGCGCTGATCGAGAAACAGGCATCGGCGGCGGCGCAGCCGGAGCACGGCGAAGTGCAAGGCTCACGCTCGGCTGGCGACGCCGCGCCCGCACACGTCGGCTTCGCCGGAAACAGCCAGATGGCCGCCGATGTGGGCGCGATTGGCGAGGAGGTCTCCGCTGCCGAGCTCACCGGCGGCGGCGAGACCGCGGCATCGGTGGCGGGCAGCGTCGTCGTTGCCGGCCAGCAGGCAGTCGAAGAGGCCGGTGCCGGCGTCATGGCCGCGCCTGCCACGGGCATTCCGCAGCCTCGGCCCGGCTCCAACGGTCATCGCGAGAATCACGATGAGGTCGCCGCAACACCGCTGGCGCGGCGCATGGCAGCGCAGGCCAACCTCGATCTTTCGACGCTGACCTCGAGCAGCCTCGACGGCATCATCCGCAAGGCCGACGTGGAAGCGGCGGTTCGTGGTCGGGATGAACCGCCGACCGCGGCGCGCGCTCCGCGCGGCGACCAGGCGGTGCGATCCACACGCATGCGCCGCACCATCGCCGAACGCATGACGCGCGCCAAGCAGACGATCCCGCACTTCTATCTGTCGGTGGACTGCCGCGTCGACAGCCTGCTGGCGACGCGCCGGCGCCTGAACGAGGATTCGCCGGTCAAGCTTTCGCTGAACGATTTCGTGGTGCGGGCCGCCGCGCTGGCGCTGCGGGCGGTGCCGGCCGCCAATGCATCCTGGACGGAAGCGGGCGCGGCGCAGCATGAGGGTGTCGACATCGCGGTGGCCGTCGCGCTCGACGACGGTCTGGTCACGCCCGTGCTGCGCGACGCCGACAAGGCAGGCCTTGCCACGATCTGCGCCGGCATCACCGACCTGGCTGCGCGTGCCCGAGCCGGCAGCCTTGCGCCCCACGAGTACGACGGCGGCACCTTTACCGTCTCCAATCTGGGAATGTTCGGCGTGGCAACGATGTACGCGATCATCAACCCGCCGCAGGCATGCATCCTGGGCGTCGGCGCCGCCGAAGAGCGACCGGTGGTGCGTGATGGCCGCATCGAGCCGGGCCACGTCATGACGCTGACGCTCTCGGCGGACCACCGCGTCATCGACGGCGCCATCGGTGCACGGCTGCTGGCGCACATCCGCCGCCTTCTCGAGGAGCCGGCGCGGATGCTGCTCTAGCCGTTGCCGACGACGGCGAACGCTGTCTGGCTGGAGACGCTACTCGATGCTGCCGCCGCAGCAGCTGCATAGCAGCGGCACTTCCTGCCCGACCGCGTGTCGCAGTACCGCCAGCGCATCGGTGGCCACCGTCGCGCCGGAGGCATCGACGTCGCACACGCACTCCAGACACAATGCGCTTCCGACCGCCGCGCGCAGGACCAGCAGTGCATCGGTCGCGGTCACGCCGGGCGGATCGGCGGGATCGCCGCATTCGAACGGCGATTCCTCGGGTGTGCTGGCAACGTCGACGGTGAAGCTGCCGCTGTTGTTGAACCAGCCGGTGCCGTCGGCGGTACCGAGGAACAGCCGTGTGGCATCCGGCGGCACCGTGAACGTCTGCTCGACGCCGTTGTCCATGCCCGCGTTCGTGTCCGAGGTCAGACCGTCGCCGATGAAGAAGATCTGTCCGACGGCCGGAGCGATCGAGTGGAAGTCCAGTCCTGCGCCGAAATCGAGCTGGGCCGGCGTCGTCTGTCCCGTCGGCGCTTCCTCGCCGAGGAACACCCCGACGAGCGCGTTGGCGCGGATGTTGGCCGGAGCGGAGATGCCGTCGCCATAGTTGGTCATGCTGAAAGCCTCGTCACCATCGGGATTGTCACCCATCGGCGAGCTCGGCACGTAGGAGACTTTTCCGCTGACCGCGAAGCTGAGCCTCGCGCACGCATCGATGTCGATGGCCGTCACCTGCACGGGCGACTGTCCGGGTACGCTGTCGCCCGAGCAGCACGAGTAGCCGTCGGCCCGGCCGGCAAGATTGGGGTTGGCAGTGCCGGGGACGTTGAAGGCGGCGCCGGCTGCGGCGGCATGCAGGAGGATCAGGGTTGCGCAAGCGACAGAACGCGTGATGAAGGTCATGGCGATACCTCTCGAGCGGGCTCGACGTACGAGCTTTGGCGCGCCCGCTCCCGGAGAGCAAGGCCCTTGCCGGTGCTGCGCGCGAAGCTTTCTTCGGACCGCCGGCTGCGGCAGTGTCGACCCATGCTCCGGCGCATCACGTTCAAGACCAACCCTGCCGACAACCGCTGGGAAGACATCCTTCGCTTCTGGACTGATGCCGATTCCATCGATGCCCTGGACGGCGGTTTCCTCTTCGACCACTTCTATCCGATCTACGGCAATACGAGCGGCCCCTGCTTCGAAGGCTGGACGGCGCTGTCGTATCTGGCCGGCGTCACCAGGCGGCTGCGCCTGGGACTCATGGTGACGGCGGTTCCGTATCGCCACCCGGGGCTGCTGGCCAAGATGGCGTCCACCTTCGACGTTCTCTCGGGCGGCCGTCTCGATCTCGGCCTGGGCGCGGGGTGGATGCAGGAAGAAGCCGACAACTACGGCATCCCCCTCCTGCCCATCAAGCAGCGTCTCGATCAGTTCGAGGAGGCGGTCACGATCCTGGACTCCATGCTGCGCAACGAGGCGACCAGCTTCGACGGCACGCATTACACGCTCAGCAACGCGCGCTGCCAGCCAAAGCCCGTGCAGACGCCGCGGCCGCCGTTCGTCATCGGGGGCCTCGGCGAAAAACGGATGCTCAAGATCTGCGCGCGTTGGGCCGACGACTGGAACTTCGTCGGCGGTCCGGCCGACATGTTCCGAGAGAAGGTCGAGATCCTGCACCGTCATTGCGAGACGGTCGGGCGCGATCCGGCGGAAATCACGCTTTCGAGTCACGTCTTTGCCAGCCAGGGCGCCGAGATGGCGGTGATGCTTTCGGAAGCGCTGGTTGCTGCAGGCTGCCAACACCTGTGTCTGTACTTCACGGACTGCTCCGATCCCGATCAGCTCGGATCGACCGTGGAGGCGGTGGTGAAAGCGGTCGGCCGCCCGGCGTGAACGCAGCGATGCACGCAGCTGAGTCGCCGGCTGTGGCGTCTGGCTGCGTCGCCGCGAGATCACCCACGACGCTGCATCGAGTGAGCGACGACGCGAGCACGGCCTGCTTTCAACGCCGGACCTCCCGCGATAGGTCTTGATGCCGCATGGCCACGCGTCTGATCGATCCGCCACCGCTTCCTCGCCAGGTTTTCGCGAGCGATCTCCTGGCCGGCAAGACGGCGCTGGTTACCGGCGGCGGCAGCGGTCTGGGCCGCGCGATCGCCGACCAGCTGTCAGCCGCGGGCGCCGATCTGCTGATCGCTGCACGCAACGTCGAGCGGCTCGAGCACGCGGCTTCCGAAATCCGTTCCGCCACCGGCCGTCGCGTCGAAACCGGCATGGTCGACATCCGCAGTCGCGAGGCCGTCGAGGCACTGGCCGAGCGCGCGCATTCCCTGTACCCGCGCATCGACATCCTGGTGAACAATGCCGGCGGCCAGTTCGCCCAACCCGCGCGGGATTTTCGGCCGAAAGGCTGGAATGCCGTCATCGAAACCAATCTGACCGGCACGTGGAACATGACGCAGGTCTTCGGCGTCGCCATGCTGGAAGGGCAGGGCGGCGCCATCGTCAACGTGATCGCCGTGGTCGGCCGCGGGTTTCCGGGCATCGCGCACACCGGCGCAGCACGCGCCGGCGTGCTCGAGCTGTCGCGAACGCTGGCGTACGAGTGGGGGCCGAAAGTGCGCGTCAATTGCGTGGCCCCAGGCGCCATCCGCACGGCCGCGTTCGAGACGACCTACCATCCCGACATCGACAAGATGTGCGAAGGAATTCCCATTCCGCGCTTCGGTCGCCCGGAAGAAGCTGCGTACGCCGTGACCTATCTCGCGTCGCCGGCGGCGTCGTGGATCACCGGTGAAGTGATCTACGTGGCCGGCGGCGCTCAGAGCTACGGCCTGAATCAGGCACTGTTCGACGAAGCGTTCGGGCGAGGATCCCACTCATGAAGCTCGAGAAGCTCGCCACCGACATCTATGCCTACCTGCAGCCCGACCATGGCCTGGGCTGGAGCAACTCGGGCCTGATCGCGCGCGGCGGCGGCCTTGTCGTCGATACGCTGTGGGACCTCCCGCGCACGCGTGCGATGCTCGAGACGTACGCGACGGTGCATCCGCAGCCGCCGCAGCGGGTCGTCAACACCCATCACAACGGCGATCACTGCTGGGGTAATCAGCTCCTCGAAGGTGCGGAGATCATCGGCCACCGCGAATGCGCGCAGGGGATGCTGCACGACATCCAGCCCGACGTGCTGCAGGCCATGCTGGAGGGGCCGCTGCCGGAGGGACTGGAGCGCTTCAGCAGGGCGCTGGCCGACTACGACTTCCGCGGCATTCGCATCACACCGCCCAACCACGTGTTCGACGAGCGTCTGGACCTCGATCTGGACGGTGTTGCCGTCGAGATCCTCTACGTGGGTCCTGCGCACACGATGGGCGATGCGATCGTGCACCTGCCGGGGCAGCGCGTCGTCTTTGGTGGCGACGTGATGTGGAACCGCTGCACTCCGATCGGATGGGAGGGAACGTACGCGCAGTGGTTCCGCGCGCTCGACCGCATTGCCGAGCTCGAGCCGGACGTCGTCGTGCCGGGGCACGGGCCGCCTACCGACGTGGCGGGCGTGATGGAGGTGCGGCGCTACTTCGAGTACGTGCTGGCGGAGTCGCGTGCCTTCTATAACCAGGGCCTAAGCGAGATGGACGCGGCGCGCCGCATGGACCTGGGCCCCTACGCCGACTGGACCGAGCCGGAACGCGTGATCTTCAACGTGCGTCGCGCCTACCGCGAGCTGCGCGGCGACTACGAAGCCAGCGTCGATGCGATCACGGTGCTGCGGGAGATGGGAACGCTCGCCGAAGAGATGGAAGCGCGCCGCAGCTGAAGAACGGGTCCCATTCAGACGACGAGGGCTTTCATCGGCTCGAGATATTCGCCGCCCACCGCGGCGGCCACCGCCGCGTGCGTGACCTTGCCTCCGCACACGTTGAGACCGTTGCGCAGGTGCGGATCGTCCATCAGCGCGGTGCGCCAGCCCTTGTTCGCCAGCGCCAGCACGAACGGCAGCGTCGCGTTGTTGAGCGCGAACGTGGAGGTGCGCGCCACCGCTCCGGGCATGTTCGTCACGCAGTAGTGCACCACGCCCTCGTCGACGTACGTCGGATTGGCATGCGTGGTGGGGCGGCTGGTCTCGAAGCAGCCGCCCTGGTCGATGGACACATCGACGATGACCGAGCCACGCCGCATCGTGCGAACCATGTCGCGGCTGACGAGCTTGGGCGCCGCGGCGCCGGGAACCAGCACCGCCCCGACCACCAGGTCGGACTCGGCAACATGGTGCTCAATCGCATCCACGGTTGCGAAGGCGGTGTTGAGCTTCGCGCCGAACTGCAGGTCGAGCTCGTAGAGGCGCGGCAACGACTTGTCGATGATGGTGACGCGCGCCTCCAGGCCCATGGCCATGCGCGCGGCGTTGGTGCCGACGACGCCGCCGCCGATGATGAGCACGTCGGCCGCCTGCACGCCGGCCACGCCGCCAAGCAGCATGCCGCGACCCTTGCGCGGCAGCTCCAGGCAATGCGCGCCGGCCTGGATCGACATGCGTCCGGCCACTTCGCTCATCGGCGCCAGAAGCGGGAGCCCGCCGCGCGCGTCCGTCACCGTTTCGTACGCGATGCCTACGGCGCCGGTGGCCGCCAGGCTGCGCGTCAACTCGGCATCGGCCGCCAGATGAAGATACGTGAACAGCACCTGACCCTCCCGCAGCATCGCCAGTTCTGACGGCTGCGGTTCCTTGACCTTGACGATGAGGTCGGCGCGCTCGAAGACGTCCTTGGCACTTGCGGCGATGGTGGCGCCGACGCTGCGGTACAGGTCGTCGTCCAGCGCGATGGCATGCGCGCCCCTGGTCTCGACCAGCACCTCGTGCCCGTGGTGCACCAGCTCGCGCACGCTGGCCGGCGTCAGTCCGATGCGAGCCTCGTCGGCCTTGATCTCCTTCGGGATGCCGACGATCACCGCGAGTTTCCCCCGTCCTGCGAGCGCGAGATCGTGACGACGATCGACTTGTAGGTGGGGGTGCGGCTGCCGTCGGCGAAGCTCTCCAGCGCCACCAGCGGATTAGCCTCGGGAAAGTAAGCGGCCGCGCACCGGCGAGGGATGTCGTAGGGAATCACGCGGAAGCGGCGCACGGTTCGCGTGACACCCTCGTAGCGGCTGGTCAGATCGACTTCGTCATCGGGCGACAGGCCCAGATCGGCCGCATCCGCATCGTTGAGGAACACGACGTTTCGCCGTCCCTCGATTCCGCGGTAGCGATCGTCGAGGCCGTAGATCGTGGTGTTGAACTGGTCGTGGCTGCGGATCGTCATCAGCAGCAGTTCGCCGTGGGCGAGGCGGCGCCCTGTCATCGGGTTGATGGTCAGCCGTGCAAGCCCGCCCTCGGTGGCGAAGCGGCGCTCCCGCGCGCCGTTGGGCAGACGGAAGCCGCACTCCTGCCGGACGCGTTCGTTGAAGCGATCGAAGCCGGGGATGACGCGCTCGATGCGATCGCGGATGCGGTCGTAGTTACCCACCAGGTGCTCCCACGGGACCTTGGTGCGGTTGCCGAGCGTGGCGCGCGCCAGCCCCGCAACGATGGCGGGCTCGCTGCGAAGATGCTCGGACGCCGGCGACAGGTGTCCCTGCGAGCGGTGCACCATGCTCATCGAGTCCTCGACGGTCACGAACTGCTCGCCGCCGGCCTGGCGGTCGCGCTCGGTGCGTCCCAGCGTCGGCAGGATGATCGCCTCGGCGCCGCCGACCACGTGCGAGCGGTTGAGTTTGGTCGAGACCTGCACCGTCAGCTCGCATTTCGACAGCGCCTGCTCGGCGCGCTCGCTGTCGGGCGTTGCGGCCGCGAAGTTGCCGCCCATCGCGAAGAACACGCGCACCTTGCCGTCGAGCATCGCGCGCAACGTCTCGACGGTGTCGAGGCCGGGCGCGTGCGGCGGCGCGAAGCCGAACTCGCGCTCGAGCCGTTCGAGAAACGCGGCGGTCGGCCGCTCGACGATGCCCATGGTGCGGTCGCCCTGCACGTTGCTGTGCCCGCGCACGGGACAGACGCCGGCGCCGGGGCGGCCGATGTTGCCGCGCAGCAGCAGAAGGTTCGTGACCTCGCGGACGTTGGCGACGCCGTTCTTGTGCTGCGTCAGACCCATCGCCCAGCACGCAATGACGTTGCGAGCCTCGGTGTAGATGCGTGCGGCCTCGGCCATCCGGCCGCGATCGATGCCGCTTTCCTCTTCGAGGTCCTCCCACGGCGTCGCAACCACGTGCTGCCGCAGCTCCGGAAACCCGACGGTGTGCCGGTCGAGGAACTCGTGGTCGAGTACCTTGCCGGGCCGCGCGCTCTCCATCTCGAGCACGTGCTTCATGATGCCCTTGAGAAGGGCGACGTCGCCACCGATGCGGACCTGCAGGTAGAGGTCGGACAGCTCGGTGCTGCGGCCGCCGAGCAGCTCCAGCGGCCGCTGCGGATTGGAGAACCGCACCAGGCCGAGCTCGCGCAGCGGATTGATGCTGACGATCCTGCAGCCGCGCTCCTTGGCACGCTGCAGCGTCGTCAGCATGCGAGGGTGATTGGTGCCGGGGTTCTGCCCGAGGATGAAGATCGCATCGGCCTCGGCGAAATCGTCGAGGCTGACCGTGCCCTTGCCGACGCCGATCGTCTCGCCGAGGCCGATGCCGCTGGACTCGTGACACATGTTCGAGCAGTCGGGCAGGTTGTTGGTGCCCAGCTCGCGCACGAAGAGCTGATACAGGAAGGCTGCCTCGTTGCTGGTGCGGCCCGAGGTGTAGAAGACGGCCTGGTCGGGCGAGCCCAGCGAGCGCAGCTTGCTGCCGATGTGTCCGAGCGCCTCCTCCCACGATATCGGCTCATAGTGATCACGGCCGGCGCGGCGGATCATCGGCTGAGTCAGCCTTCCCTGCGCCTCCAGCCAGTGCGCGCTCTGCTCGCGCAGGCGCGAGACGGGCCAGCGCGCGAAGAAGTCGGCGTCGACGCGTTTGGTCGTGGCTTCGTGCGCGACCGCCTTGGCCCCGTTCTCACAGAATTCGGCGAAAGACCGGTCGCCGGCCTCGGGCCAGGCGCAGCCGGGACAGTCGAACCCGCCCTCCTGATTGAGACGGTACAGCGCGCGCGTGCCGCGGCTGACGCCGGCTTCGTGGAACGTGCGCCGCAGCGCGTGCACCACGGCGTCCATTCCGGCCGCTGCCTTGGATGTCCCGACCTTCTCGCTCACGTTGACCTTTGCCGTATTCGGCTCGTGTTGGCGTACACGTTCATCGCCTGTCCGCGAAGGAAGCCGACCAGCGCCATTCCGGAAGCCTCGGCCAGCGCCACTGCGAGAGAGGACGGCGCCGAAACCGCCGCGATCACAGGGATGCGCGCGGCCAGCGCCTTCTGCACCACCTCGTAGGAGATGCGACCCGAGACCATGAGCGCGTGACCGGCCAGCGGCATGCGTGCGTTGCGCAGCGCCCAGCCGATCACCTTGTCGACGGCATTGTGCCGGCCGATGTCCTCGCGCACGACGAGAAGATTCCCGGCGGTATCGAAAAGGCCGGCCGCGTGCAGGCCGCCTGTGCGCGCGAAGATGGCCTGGCGCTCGCGCAAGCGCGGCGGCATCGACGCCAGCACCTCGGGATCGAAGACCGTCTCGTCGGTGAGCGGCGGCGCGACGGCCATGACGTTCTCGATGGTCGCCTTTCCGCAGATGCCGCAGCTGCTGCTGGCGTACAGGTTGCGACGCAGGAGCGTCAGATCGACGGAGACGTGCGGGGCCAGCGTCGCGCGGATGATGTTGTCCTGCGCCTCGGGCGAGACCACGGCCGTGCAATGCCGGATGGAGTAGATGTCTTCGGGCTTGGCGACGATGCGTTCGGTGACCAGGAATCCCAGCGCCAGCTCCTCGTCGTGCCCGGGTGTGCGCATGACGACGGCCAGCGAGACCGGTCCGAGCTGGATCTCGAGCGGCTCCTCGCTGACGACCTCGTCGGCGTCGTCGGTGGCGCGGCCGTGCTCGAGCCGTCGCAGGCGAACCGGCTGCGCGCCGGCAGCGGGCTCGAGTGCGGAGGTGATGTCGTCGGTGCGTCGAGGGCGCATCGTCAGCGGTCGAGCCTAGCAGAAAAACCGGTCATGTCGGCACGTGGCGCTCGCTCGGGCTGCCTGACAGTCCTAGAGTCGGCTCGCGCGGGTGCACGGGCACCGGCTGCCGGGGGTCAAGTGGCAAAGCGTTCGGCCGATGCCAATCGCAAGGACGCCGTCGTCGGCGTGGTGCTGTTCGTCTCGCTGGCCGTGATTGCGGCCTTCGTGTGCGCGTGGGTGGTCCTGCGCGATCAGGCACCGCCGGCGGCGCCTGCGCCGGTGGCCGTCAACTAACCGGGCATCACCATCTTCTCGGGCCGCACCGCGGCATCGAACTGCTCGGCGGTGCACAGCCCGAGCTCCAGCGCCGCCTGGCGCAGCGTCTTGTTCTCGAGGTGCGCCTTTTTCGCCATCTGCGCAGCGGCGTCGTAGCCGACCAGCGGCGCCAGCGCGGTGACGAGCATCAGCGAGCGCTCCAGGTTCTCGTCGATGCGGCCGCGGTTCGGCTCGATGCCCGCGACGCAATGCTCGTTGAAGGATGCGCATGCGTCGCCCAGCAGCCGGATGGATTGCAGCAGGTTCCAGATCATCACCGGCTTGAACGTATTGAGCTCGAGATGTCCGCTGGCGCCCGCAATGCCGATGGCGACATCGTTGCCCAGCACCTGCGCGCAGACCATCGTCATCGCCTCGCACTGGGTGGGATTGACCTTGCCGGGCATGATGGAGCTGCCCGGCTCGTTCTCGGGCAGATGCAGCTCGCCGATGCCGCTGCGCGGACCCGAAGCCAGAAGGCGTATGTCGTTGGCGATCTTGTTCAGGCTCACCGCCAGCACGCGCAGCGCACCGCTCACTTCGACGATGGCATCGTGCGCCGCCAGCGCTTCGAACTTGTTGCCGGCACTGGCGAACGGGTGCGAGGTGAGCGCCGCGATCTTCGCCGCGGCCAGGTCGGCGAAACCGACGGGTGCATTGAGACCCGTGCCGACGGCCGTGCCGCCCACCGCCAGCGCCAGCAGCGATCGCGATGCATGCTCGATGCGAGCAATGCCGTTGCGGACCTGGGCAGCGTAGCCGGAGAACTCCTGCCCCAGCGTGATCGGCGTGGCGTCCTGCAGATGCGTGCGGCCGATCTTGACGATGGGTGCGAATGCAGACGCCTTCTCTTCGAGCGCGGCGGCGAGGCGATTCACCGACGGCAGCAGGTGCTCTCGGATGCGGCAGTAGGCGGCGACGTGCATCGCCGTCGGGAAGATGTCGTTGGAAGACTGGCTGCGGTTGACGTCGTCGTTGGGGTGAATCGGCTTCTTCCCGCCGAGCGGCTGACCGGCCATCTCATTGGCACGGTTGGCGATCACCTCGTTGGCGTTCATGTTCGTCTGCGTTCCCGAGCCGGTCTGCCATACGACCAGCGGAAAATGCTCGTCGAGGCTGCCGTCGACGACTTCTTCGGCCGCGGCGACGATGAGGTCGGCCTTTTCCTTCGGCAGCACGCCGAGCTCGGCGTTGGCCTGTGCGGCGGCCTTCTTGACCAGACCCAGCGCGCGAATCATCTCGCGCGGGAAACGCTCGGTGCCGATGCGAAAGTAGCGAAGGCTGCGCTCGGTCTGCGCGCCATAGTAGCGATCCTCGCGCACCTCGATCTCGCCCATGCTGTCGCGTTCGATTCGCATCTCGGTCTCCTCGAGTCCGCCGGCGTGCCGAAGGGGCCCTCGTGCATGACGAGATCTGTCGGCGGCGGACGGCGGCGCACCCTGCGGCAGCCGCTTCGATCCAACGCTAGTCCATCCGCCGACGTTTGCGAAGGCGTGCCGGCGAACTTGCCGGGCCACCGCCGCTCCTGCGTGCGGCGGGCCCGCTCTGCCGTCTGCGCACCGCATGCCTGCGCGCTCTTTCTCGGGCTCGTCGTCGGGGGTAAGGTTCGCCGACTTTTCAATCAGAGGTGGAAGATGAGTGAGGAGGCCAGCCGCGTCGAGCGGCCCGTCGTCGAGGCCCTCGACAGCATTCTCGGCGTTCCCTTCAAGGTCCTGGACGACGGCTTCGTGCGCGTCATCGATTACATGGGCGCCGACGAGTCGATCGTGCAGGCGGCGCGCGTTTCGTATGGGCGCGGCACCAAGAAGGTGCACGAGGATCGCGGACTGATCCGCTATCTCATGCGTCACTGGCACACCACGCCGTTCGAGATGTGCGACATCAAGCTGCACGTGCGCGTCCCGATGGACTGCTGGCGGCAGTGGATCCGACATCGCACGGCCTGCCTGGCGGAGGGGACCGAGATCCATTTCGACCTGCCCGGCGGAATGCAGCGGCGCGGGGACCGATTGTGCAAGGTGAAAATCGAAGACCTGTGGCAGCAATGGCAGCCGGCCTGCAATCGCACGCGTCGGGAAGGACAGAAAGATTCCCACTCCCAACGCGACGGCATCCGAGGGATGCACCTACGTCAGATGAAGGAGGATACGCTCCGCCTCGGTCACACGCGCGTCGTCGACATCTACAAAAACGGACGGAAGCCCGTCTTTGCGATGATCCTGGCGGATGGAAAGCGCATCGAGGCGACGAAGGATCACAGGTTCTTCTTCAGTACGGGCTGGGCGACGCTCGAGCAGGGTGCCGGTCTCTGCGAACGCGAGGGACGCGCCGTCTGGAATGCAGGGGAGCACCACGTCTACGTGAACGGAGCCGAGCTGGCGATTCCCGCCGGCCATCAGGACCGCGACTGGCTGAACGAGCAGTCCAACGTCCGCAACCTGAAGATCGAGGAGACCGCCGGAAGCGAGCTGGCCTTCGTGGAGTTGCTGGGTGGAGAGCCGGTGCGCGCACCGTGGCCGAAGAAGCCTGTGCACCAGCAGAAGGTCACGGTCGCCAAGCTCGTCCGCATCGAACGTTTCGAGTACGTCGGAGAAAAGGAGACGTACGATCTGGAGGTGGAAGGCCCGTTCCACAACTTCATTGCGAACGGGATCGTCACTCACAACTCCGTCAATGAGTACAGCACTCGCTATTCGATCGCGATCGATGCGGCGCAGCGTGCAGGCGAGAACGAGTGGCGCGCGCAGTCGGCGGGGAATCGTCAGGGCAGTGAAGGCTATCTCGATTCCGAGCAGGGACGGGCGCTGAGCGAGCGCGAGCAGCAGCTTCACGCGCTGTCGCGCGAGATCTATCAGGAACGGCTGCAGCTGGGCGTGGCGCGCGAGCAGGCGCGCAAGGATCTTCCGCTGTCGACGTACACCGAGGCGTACTGGAAGACCAACCTCCACAACCTCTTCCATTTCCTGCGGCTGCGCATGGACGCGCACGCGCAGGAAGAGATCCGCGACTACGCCAGGGTCATCGGCGAGCAGATCGTGGCTCGTTGGGTGCCCATCGCCTGGGAGGCGTTTCTCGACTACCAGTTCCATGCCACCGGCCTTACGCGGCTCGAGATGGCGGTGGTGCGTGCGGTGGCCAGCGGCGACAACGATGCGGCCATGCGCGCCGCGGCAAGCTACGGTTGGCTCGAGCAGGGCGCCAAGGGGCTGAAGGTCAATCGCGAGCGCGGCGAATGCGAGGCCAAGCTGCGTGAGCTCGGACTGCCTATTCCCTGGGCGCAGTGAGCGAATCGCGGCGCTGCCCCACCACCTCCTCGACGAACTCCTTCACGGCGCGAAGGTAGTCTTCGCGCGCCTCGAAGAACCCGTCGTTGTGCCCGCCGCGGATGTCTAGGAAGCGCTTGGGATGCGGCGCCGCTTCGAAAAGGGCTCGTCCGTGCGCGTAGGGCACCAGGTCGTCGTTGGGGCTGTGGACGACCAGCACCGGCACGTCCAGCTCGCGGATGCGCTCGAGGTTCGGATAGTGGATGCGCATGAGATGGCCGAGCAGCGAGACGCGAAGCACGTGGGCGACCATGTCCGGAATGGACGTGAAGGTTGCTTCGAGCACGATGCCGGCCGGCTTGTGATGCTGCAGAAGGCCCAGTGCCACGCCGCCGCCGAGCGACCGTCCGATGACGACGATTCGCGAGGGGTCGACGCCGCGGGTCTCGGTCATGTGCTTCCATGCGGCCCTGGCGTCGAGGTAGGTCCCTTCCTCGCTCGGCGAGCCGTCGCTGAGGCCATACCCCCGGTAATCGATGAGAAGGACGTTCCAGCCGAAGGCATGGTAGCCACGCACGGCATCGAGCCAGTAGGAGACGTTGCCGGCGTTGCCATGCAGGAAGAGCACCGTCGCAGGTGCATCTTCGGACGGCAGCCACCATCCATGGATGGCAACGCCATCCTCGGTCCGGAGGCGCACCTCCTGGTAGGGAATGCCGAGATCGCCGGGGCTGGCGACCATCTCGCGGGACGGGAAGTAGAGGAATCGGCTCTGCAGCGCGGTCAGCACGATCAATACGACGCCGATGCCGAGCGTGGCACGACCGATCTCGCGCAGCCAGCGCTGCAGCCGTGGCCGTCCGCTGTTCAGTTTTCGGCCGTGACGATCCAGGCGGCCGCCGGCATGCGCACGCCGCGCGGGCCTTCGAAGCTCTTCAGCGCCTGCGCGATCTCGTCGGCGATCTCCCTCTTCTTGGCTTCGGGAACGTCGACCATCGCTCGCGAGAACGGCCCCAGCTCCATGACGAACTGCACGGCCTGATCGACGTCGCCGCCGCCGCCGATGGTCAGGTCGCGGTTGTAGGCTTCGACCGAGATTCCGCTGAAACCTGCGTTGCGCAGGATGCGGTGCACGCGGTCGGCATCGGCGAACGCGAATGGACCCGGCGCGTCCGGACCGGCCGACATCTCCAGGGGGATGTGCTTCATGCCGATCATCACCGGCACCGACATCCACGGATTTCGATCCGGCGCCTGCCAACACACGAACGCGACGTGGCCGCCCGGCCGCAGCGCGGTGCGCATGTTCTCGAATGCCTTGACGGGATCCTCGAAGAACATGACGCCGAAGCGCGAGAAGAGGATCTCGAACTCCTCCTCGGGAAAGCGGAACGTCTGCGCGTCGGCTTCCTCGAACGTGACGTTGTGCAGCTTCTCCTGCTGCGCTCGCTGGCGTGCCAGCTCGAGCATCGGACGGGAGATGTCGATGCCGACGGCGCGGCCGCCGTTGACGAGCTCGCGCGCGAGCATCAGCGTCGTGCTGCCGCATCCGCAACCGACGTCCAGGACGTTCTCGCTGCCGGTGATGGACGCGGCTTCCAGCGCTGCCATGCCGAGGCCTTCGAGCTGGCTGTCGAGCATCTGCTGGAAGCGGACCCATTTCGGGCCGCCGACTTCGTTCCAGTATTGGATCTGTTCGGCGTTGGCGTTGCGCTGAGCAGTGGTCATGGCTGTCTCCTGGGACGAAATGTGCTGGGGCTGCCAGCGCCGTGAAGCTTACGTGCTGGCCCACGCCCATCCAATGCGTGCGGCGAGGAAAGTGGCACGCGCCCATGCATGCGGCAAGGAAGGCCGCCGCGTCCGGAGCGCCGCCGTCGCGCCGTGCCGCCGAGCGCCTTTCGCACTCTGCCGGTGAGCGCGACCGTCGCCGCATCGCCATGCGTCACGCCGTCGCACGGCGCCGGCGCGACGCCGTCGCGCGTCGCATCGCGTCAGCAGCGCCCCCACCTGCCGGGACGCGCGCACCGATGCGGCCGTTTGTCCGCTCCTGGTATGTGTTCTAGTTTCGGCCGAATCGGCCTGCCCGCCGCGGGATTCGCCAATTTTTCCAGCCCCACCTTCCACGGAGGAAAAGCCATGGCCATGCCGAAGGACATCGGCGTCATCGATCTCATGCTCGAGCTGCCCACGGACGACCGTGGCACCTGGTACGACTTCATGAAGCCGCTGCTCATGGACCAGGAGAGCCGGGAGCTGTTCAAGTTCCCCGCCGAGTACATGTTCAAGGCCGTTCCGACGGTGCGCGAGTCCGACGACTACATCGGCATCGCCCTCGACGAGATGGACAAGTACGGGATCGAGAAAGCCATGATCAGCGTCCGCTTCGGCAACCCGCTGGGAGCCCGGGCGCTGCGCGAGCATCCCGACCGTTTCATCGGCAGCTACGCGGTCGAGCCCAACCTGGGAATGGAAGGAGTTCGCGACCTCCGGCGCGCGGTCGAGGAGCTGGGCGCCAAGGCGGCCACCGCGTTCCCCGCCGGCTGCGTGCCGCAGGTGCCGATCAACGACAAGAAGTTCTTTCCGATCTACGCGGCCTGCGTCGATCTGGACATCCCGATCTTCGTCTGCGCCGGCATCCCCGGACCGCGCGTGCCGGCCGCCTGCCAGCACGTCGAGCTGATCGACGAGGTCTGCTGGTTCTTCCCGGAGCTGAAGTTCGTCACCCGCCATGGCTGCGAGCCGTGGACGGAGCTGATGGTCAAGCTCATGCTGAAGTACCCGAACCTCTACTACTCGACGAGCGCGTTCGCGCCCAAGTACTACCCGAAGGCGATCATCGACTTCGCCAACACGCGCGGCGCCGACAAGATCATGTACGCCGGTTATTTCCCGATGGGCCTGAGCCTGGAGCGCATCTTCACCGACATGCCGTCGGTGCCGTTCCGCGACCACGTGTGGCCGAAGTTCCTGCGCGAGAACGCACTGCGCGTCCTGAAGATGTAGCTGCGCCTCAGACGGCGCTCGAGCTGAGCGCTTGCAGCACGATCTCGGGCGTCAGGATGCTGGGAAGCAGGACCGGGTCGCGGTCTTTCCCTCGCGGGTAGAGCACGTACAGCGGCACGCCATTACGCCCGAACGACTCGAGCGCCCGTGTCACCTCGGGATCGCCGCGCGTCCAGTCGCCCTTCATCGCCACGATGTCGAGCTCGCGAATCTTCTTCTGCACGGCCGTCGACTGGAGCGCGACCTGCTCGTTGACCTTGCACGACAGGCACCAGGCGGCGGTGAAGTCGACGAACACCGGCCTTCCTTCGGCGCGCAGCGCGGCGAGCCTGCCGGCGTCGTACGGGATCCAGGAGATCCCATCCTCATCGGCGGCAGCAGCGCATTCGCTGGCGGTGGGCAGCGAAGCGGCGGAAGCGACGAGAGCCACGCCGCCTACGAGTGCAACGGCCGTGGTGGCACGCGCGACGACGCGTCCGATCGCCGCCAGCGGCGCGGGCCCGAAGTGCCCGCCAGCCCATGCGGCCACGCCGATCAGCAGGAAGCCCGAGAGCAGGCGCAGCACGCCGTCGTTGCCCACCTGCTGGCCGAACACCCACACCAGCCACAGAACCGTCGCCATCAGGGGGAACGCCATCGCCTGCCGGAACGTCTCCATCCATGCACCGGGCCGCGGAAGCCGTCGCAGCAGCGCGGGCACGCACGAGAGGACCACGTACGGCATGGCCATTCCCGCGCCCAGCGCCGTAAAGACCGCCATGGCCACGACCGGCGGCTGCGCCATCGCGAATCCCAGCGCCGCGCCCATGAACGGTGCGGTGCACGGTGTGGCCAGAACGGTTGCGAGCACGCCGCTGAAGAAGGAGCCGCGGTAGCCGTCGTGCGAATCGAAGCGGCCGGCGGCGCTGGGGATGATGCTGCCGATGGCGAAGACGCCAAGGAGGTTCAGGGACATCGCGAACAGCAGCAGCGCCAGGACGGCGACGAAGCCCGGCTCCTGGAGCTGAAAGCCCCAGCCCAGCGCCTGACCGCCGGCGCGAAGCGCGAGCAGCGCACCGGCCATGATCCAGAACGAGACGAGCACGCCCGCTGCGAAGACGAAGCCGTGCTGACGCACGCGCGAGGCCTCGGCATGCGCCACGTGCACGAAGCCGAGGATCTTCAGCGACAGCACTGGGAAGACGCACGGCATCAGGTTGAGAATCAGCCCGCCGGCGAACGCGAGCACCAGCGCCAGGGCAAGAGTGACGCTTTCGGCCCCGTCGATGCGCTGGCTCGCCGCACCCTGCGCTGCCGCGGGAGCAATGTCCGTACGCGCCGCGCCGGTTGACGCAGGGGCAGACGCCGTGCGCTCGGCGGGCGGGCTCCCGATCGGTTGCTGCGCGGCCGCCGCCGGAGCCGCCGCGTCGTGCATGGCCGGCGCGGCCTGCTGCTCCTGCGCTGCTGCCGAACCTTCGACCACCACCGGCGCCGAGACCTGCAGCGCCGGAATATTGCCTGCAGCGTCCCAACCGCCCTTGGCGACCACCACCGCGGTGACGTTTTCGGGCAGCGCGCGCGACTTTGGGCGCTTGCGCATCTCGACCTGCAGCCCGAACTCGGTGGCTCTGGCCACTGGCGCGACGTTCTCGTCGATGACGTTGAAGTCGACGGGGAAGACCTCGACGTCCTGCGTCGACGGATAGCCGCCCGCCGGTCCCTCCAGCTCCAGGACGATCGAATCGCCGCGATCGCGCAGGCGTGCCGAATAGCCTTCGAGATTGCGCGGCACGCGTTGCCGCACTTGTGCGAACAGCGGCGCCACGCGCGCGTCGGGAGCCGGGGCCGAGGCGTCGATCGGAACGTTCAGCGTCAGATCGGCCTTGCCCGGAACGCATGCGTCCTCGCGGCACACCAGCCAGCTGACGTTGGCGGCGATCGCCGCCGACTTCTGCGATGACGCCGCCTGCGGCACGTCGACCGCCGCGAGCATGAGAAGATCGGCCTTGTAGCCGTAGCCGACATAGGGAGGCGCGCCGATGCGATCGGGATGAGGCCACTGCAGCGGACCGGCGGTGAAGCCGTCCGGCAGGTCCCACTTCACCCTGGCGGCAAGTCCCGTATGGCCGGGATTGATCCAGTAGGTGTGCCAGCCGGGGTCGGGAACGATGCGGATTCCAAGCGACAGGGGGGTGCCAGGCCGTGCGGTCGTGGTCTCGCTCAGCAGCTCCGCGGTTGCGTAGTTGCCGCGCACGGGCGCGGCCTCGGCGACGGAAGGCGCCGTCACGGCACTGAAAAACAGCAGGGTTCCGAGCGCATGGCCCCACCGGCTGGCCTTGCGGGGACGGAGCGCGGAGGTGGCTGGATTACGGCTCATCGTCTGCAGGAGATGATGGAGATACCACCGACGTTACGCGCTCGCGACCCCAAGGCCTCTGGCGCCATGGACCGGCGCCGCATCGGCTCCGGCACGCGCCGCGTCTTTCCCGAGGCCGTGGAATGGCCTAGGCTCCGCCGCCTGGCCGGCTCCCCATGCAAATGACGGATCAATATCAGCACGCCTTGAGCAGCGTGGGCGTGGCCACGCTCGCGGCGCTGGGCGGCATGGAAGCGGCGGCGCGCTTCCTTCATCCGCCCGAGATGCCCAAACTTCGCGACTGGCTGCGACCGCATCATGCGGAACTGGGACGTGCGCTCGAGCAGTTTCGTTCAGTCACGCCGCCTGCGCCGCTGACTTCCTTCCACGAGCGCTTCGCCGAAGGTGCCGAGCTCACGCACCGCGCGATCGATCTGTTCGTGTCGCCGAGCGATGCCGGTGACGCGATCTTCCGCATCATGAGCAGCCTGCGCACGTTCTGCCGCGCGTGCGAGGCTCTCTACAGCCTGCATCGTTTCCCACCGCTCAGCCGATATTTCGTCGAGCCGGCCTACCACGACCAGCTCGAGCGGCTCGAGGCCACGCCGCCCGAGGGCGTTTCGGTAGGGCTGCATCACACCGGCGGCGAGCGCGGCGCCGATTCACGCGGCGGCTTCTGCCTCTACGTGCCCGAGAGCTACGACGGCAACAGCGAATGGCCGCTGGTGATCGCGCTGCACGGCGGCTCCGGCAGCGGACGCGACTTCCTGTGGTCGTGGCTGCGCGAGGCACGGGGCCGGCGTTTCCTGCTGGCCGCAGCCACGGCGCAGGGCTCGACCTGGTCGCTGGCGGGACCGGACATCGATTCGGCCTCACTCCGCGCAATGGTCGAATACATCGCCTCGCGCTGGCGGCTCGATCGCAGCCACATCCTCCTGACGGGCATCTCCGACGGCGCGACGTACACGCTGCTCGAAGGCCTGTCGCCGGGCGCGCCGTACACGCACCTGGCCCCCGTCTCGGGCGTGCTGCATCCGGCAAACATGGTCAACGGAAACCTGTCCAGGGCGCGCGGCAAGCGCATCTATCTCGTCCACGGCAAGCTGGATTGGATGTTCCCCGTGGCAATCGCCGACGCCGCCAGCGAGGAGCTGCGCCAGGCCGGCGCCGACCTCGTCTACAGGCCCATCGACGATCTCTCGCACACCTATCCGCGCGACGAGAACGATCGGATCCTGACCTGGTTCGACTCGCGGCTGGCTCTTCCGCCGTCATCGCCGGCTTGAGGAAACGGCAAGCCTGGGTAGTTTGAGTCGATGGCCATTCGACCGGTGATGACGATCGGCAACCCCGTGCTGCGCAAGGTCGCGCGGGACCTGACGCCCGTGGAAATCCGTTCCGACCAGACGCGCGCGCTGGTCGAGGACATGATCGATACGATGCACCATGAAGAGGGCATCGGCATCGCGGCGCCGCAGATCGGCGAGTCCGTGCAGCTGGCGATCATTCAGATCGACGTCGATTCGAACCGCTATCCGGATTCACCGGCTTTCGATCTGTCGGTCATCATCAATCCGCGCATCCGCGTTCTGGACCGCACCGAGCAAGGCTACTGGGAAGGCTGCCTGTCGGTGCCGAACATGCGCGGAGAAGTGTGGAGGCCGCGCAAGGTGCGCGTGGACTATCTCGACCTCGACGCGCAGCCTCAGTCGATCGAGGCCGAGGGCTTCCTTGCCACCGTCTTTCAGCACGAGCTCGATCATCTGCAGGGCGTGCTGTTCCTGGACCGCATACGCGACACCAGAAAGCTCGCCACCATCGACGACTACGCCAGGTATTGGCTGAACAAGCCCGGCGAGCTCCACATGCCCGATTGACGGCCGCGCATAGCGCCGCATCCGCGGCGTTGCGCGACTCCTTTCTCAGTGCGACGGGCTTCCAGCGCGGCTCCGCTCGTTCGGCGCCGCGCGCCTTGCGGCTGCGGCACTCTGCGCGGCCTACAAAAGGCCGCTTGCTGGCTCTTGTTGTTGGCTCGTCATGCGCCGCCGCCAATGCTGAGGCGGCCGTCGCCTCGGGAGGCGAGGTAGAGGAAGACGAAAGCGTAGATGGCCGCCAGCTCGCCGTGGTTCTGGATGGGAAGCAGGCCGTCCTTCTGGTGCGCCATGAAGTAGCCCACGGCCATCGTGCCGCTGCAGATGAAGGCGGCGATCGAGGTCTGCCAGCCGACCATCACGAGCAGACCGCCGATGAGCTCGATGGGGCCGGCGGTCCAGATGATGAACGCCGGCGCCTCGGGCGGCGAGCCCCCGAACATGCCGAACACCTTTTGTGCCCCGTGGCACGCGAACAGGAAGCCGGTGACGATGCGCAGAAGAGCGTACGTGATGTCAGCGTAGGGTCGCAGGAACTGCATGCTCGAGCTTCTCCTTTCTGTCGAAGAGGTTGCACCCGCGCCTCGTGCCGGTGAGCACGGAGCAGCGGTGATTGTCCCAGGGCCGGCGCCGCGGGTCCAGCCGGGCGCGGCAGATAGTCGCGCAGCCGCGTGTCAGAAGAAACGTGGCTGCGGGTTCCGGCCCTCCAGGATGCCGTCGACGCGCTCCCGGAAACGCGCGCGGCCGTCCTCCGTCCACGGCAGGATGTAGAAGGCGCCTGCGCGGATGCCTTCGAGGGCATGCTCGGCAACCTCTGCCGGCGACGTCGTCTCCAGCTTTCGGCCCATGGCCTCGAACATCTGCCCCAGACTGTCCAGGGTGATGGCAGGCGCCACCTGCGGGATCTCGCGTTGCAGCTCGCTCGGCCTGTTGCGGGCGGCCGTGAAGATATTGGAAGCAACGATGTGCGGCCCCGGATACAGCACATGAGCGTGAATGGCAGACCCTTGCATGGAGAGCTGCAGATGCAGGCTCTCGGTGATCGCACTGACGGCCGCCTTGGTTGCCGAATAGATCGGCGTCGTGGGAATCAGGATCAGGCCGCCGTTGCCCGAGGACGTGTTGATGACGTGCCCTTCCTCGCCGTGCGCGACCATGCCGGAAACGAATGCCTTGATGCCGTGGATGACGCCCCAGACGTTCACGGCCATGCACCAGCGCCAGTCGTTGAGCGGCAGCTCCCACATCGGGACGTCTTCGTGCGCTCCGACGCCGGCATTGTTGACGAGCACGTGAACGTTGCCGAACGTCTCGACGCTGCGGCGCTCCAGCGCCTGCACCGATTCGAACGAGGTGACGTCGGTGCGCACGCCGATCGCTTCGGCGCCACCCTGGCGCAGCTCGGCGACCGCTGCATCGAGCGCCCCGGCCTCGACGTCGGCAACGACGATCTTCATCCCTTCGCGCGCGAACACGTCGCACAGCGCGCGGCCGATGCCGCTGGCGCCGCCGGTGACGACGGCCGTCTTGCCCCGCAGATCCTTCATCCTCAGATCTCGATGCCGTCGCCGGAGGTGTCGTCGTATCGCTGGTGCAGGAAGGGCGCCAGCCAGTCGCCGGGCACGCTGCGCAGCACCTTTCCGTTGCTCTGCGCCGTGCCTTCCTCGTACTCGGCCAGCAGCAGGCGCCGCACGGGAACGTCGGCCACCGGATCGAAAGGAGAATCGTAGAGCTTCAGGGCGGCGCCCTCGAGCCGCCAGGCGTTCTTATGCTCGTGACGCCATTCCAGGCGCACCAGCAGCGGGTCGGCATCGAAGGCCTTGCTCTTCTCGCACGAGGGCATGGCCTTGTAGCAGTAGCCGTGCTCGACGAACTGGCGCGGGCCGATTTCGGCGCCGATCCTGCCGAGGCCTTCCAGATAGGTGATGCCCATTCGAGTAACCTCGCTGGACACCCGGTCGCCCTCCTTCTTGAACTCGATCTGCGCGATCTTCTTGGGTTCGCCGTACGTCTCGCGCCCCGGCACCACCGCCTGCTCGGTCGTCATCGGCATCGTCACCAGGTAGATGCCTTCGACGCCTTCGTAGCTGGCACGCACGCCGAAGATGGCCGAGCCGATCTCGAACGTGAAGTCGGGGGACAGGTGGATCGCGACGTTGGAGAACGTCACGCACATCTGCGGCTCCGGCCCCACTTCCAGCGGTTTGGGAACGAGCGCGCGTGCGATGGCCGCATCGGTCTCGTAGACGAAGCGCAACGACCGCACGGTGCTGGCCAGGAACTCGGGGTTGGCGTTGCGAGCCTTCTCGACCTGCTCGGGCGTCTTGACGTAGCGCAGCTTGGCCATGGCATTCTCCTTGTGGCGGGCGGCACGCTCAGGCGGCCGCGGCGTTTCGGAACAAGCGTTTTTCTGGGCCGATCTCGCCCGCGATCTCCTGCAGCGCCGCTTCGTCGAGACCGTAGAAGCGCACCGCGTTTCCGCCGAGCATCGCCTCGATCTCCGCCTCCGGGAGGCCGGCGAATGTCTCGAGCATCTGGTTGCGCGTGTGCGGCCATGAGCCTTCGGGGTGAGGATAGTCGCTGCCCCACATGATGTTGTGCAGGCCGATGGCATGTCGCAGCTCGGCTTCTCGGCGCGGCATGCACGAGGCGCCCATCGCCACGTTCCGCGCGAAGTACTCGCTCGGCTTCATCGAAAGGTGGCTGCGGTAGTCGCCGAGCTTGGCGGAGTAATGCGTTTCCTCGTAGCGCTGATCCAGAAGCGTCAGGTATTCGGGCACCCAGATCGTGGTGCCCTCGGTGACGGCCACGCGCAGGCGCGGATGGCGCTCGAAGACGCCGCCCCAGATCAGGAAAGTCAGCGGGCGCGCGCACCACCACACCACCTCGGAAATGTAGATGCCCATGGCGCCGGGACGATGGACGCCGTCGGGCGAGGCGATGGGGCCGAAGGCGTCTTCCATGGGTGCGGCACCGCTGTGGAAGTGCACGACGACCTCGTTGTCCTCGCACGCCGACCACAGCGGGTCGTACTTGGGATGATGGTAGGCGTCCAGGCGTCCCCACAGGCACGGCAGCAGCACGCCGCCGAGCCCGTTGTCGCGTGCCCATTCCACCTCGCGCACGGCTTCCTCCACGCTCCATAGTGCCGGACACAGCGCGACGCCGACGCGCCGCTTGGGCGCCATCGCCACCAGCTCGGCCAGCCACCGGTTGTGCGCGCGCGCTCCGGCCCACTGGAGCTCAGGCACGATGCGTTCCTCGACGGGCAGCGAGAGGCCGGCGCCGAATGGCGGCGTATTCATCTCGGTGATGCCGTCGGGGAAGATGACCTCGGCGGCGATGCCGTCGGCGTCGAGCACGCGCAGCCGCGTGTCGTGGTCCCACGCGCCCGCCAGATCGTCTTCGCGGCCGATGCGCCACTGCGCGTTGATGTCGGCGATGAGGAACATCTTCGACATCCGCTGCATTTCCGAGATCTGGATCGGCAGCGCCTGGTCGAACAGCTCACGGTACTGCGGATCGAGATAGTCGCGATACTGCTCCGGCGGCAACCCGGCATGACAATCCGACGACACCACAACATGACGATCCATGACAGTCCCCTGGGTCAGGTCTTGCATTCGAGCATCTCGTTGCGGCGCATCACCTCGGTCACGCGCCGCGCCAGCCACGCGGGCCGAACGTCAGGCCGCGGGCGTCGTGTAAAACTGCTTCACCCAGTGGCGAAACTCGGACAGGAACGTGTCGGCCTCGCACAGCACGGGGCGCGCGCGGTGCACCTTGTTGGACCAGATGCGAAGGTCCTGCATGACGCCGCTGGTCAGGCCGTTCATGAAGTCCTCGCCGGCCAGATCGACCATGTTGTTGGTCGCGGTCAGCAGCCAGCGCGAGTGCGTCCGTTCCGCAGAGATCGGCGTGGTCGAAGAAAACATCAGCAGCCCGGCGTCGGGAATCCCTTCGGTGCGCACTGCCGACAGGCCGATGCCCCAGGAATCGCGCACGAGCTGCGTCCTGAAGGTGCCCATCGGCGTCACGCGCTCGGTGACGCTGCTGATCCGGTAGGCGCGCCCGTCCTCGGAATAGGAGATGTCCGAGGGCAGCGGTTCCATGGCTCCGTGCACGTACTGGAAGTGCACCGGGTCGTTGTTGTTCTCGTGCATGTCCTGCACGTGCACCGGCACCTCGAGCTCGAACGTGCGCGGCTCCGACCAGTCGGGATCGCCGATCTCGGGCAGCAGCGGAAAATCCCACTGCGGCGGCAGCGCCTGGTCGTGGTGCCAGACGAAGATCATCCCGTTCTTCTCCTGCACCGGCCACGCCCGCACTGCGGCCTTCGCGGGAATGCGATCGCAGTAGGGAATGGAGACGCAGCGGCCGCTCTCTCCGTCGAAGGTCCAGCCGTGGAACGGGCATCGCACCGCATCGCCGACCACGCGTCCGCCTTCACCGAGATGTGCGCCGAGGTGCACGCAGTAGGCATCGACCACGCGCGCCTGGCCCGAGCGCGTGCGGAACAGCACGAGATCCTCGTCGAAGTAGTGGATCGACCGGACCTGTCCGGCAATGAGCTCCTTCGACCACGCCACTGCGAACCAGCCGTTGGGGATGGGAAGGCGTGTGTGCTCGAGATCGCGTCTTGCCATCGTCAGGTCTCCTCGGGCCGCGGCGAGAGCGCATCCGCGAGAAATCTGGCGGCGGCGCGCGCGCGGCGCGCGATCGGATAGTCGTCGAGGTTGGCCCAGTCGAACATCAGCACGTAGTAGGCGCCGAGGATCATCTCGGTCAGCGTCTGCACGCTGTGCCGCCGCGTGACGTCACCGGCCTTGACGCCGTCTCGGACCAGCGCGCCGAACGCTTCGTGCAGCCGGCGTGCATGCTCGGGCTCCTGCGGCGACTGCTGCGCCGCGTGAATGATCTCGGTGAGCACGTCGCGCTGCATCGGCCCGGCCTCGCCGGCGCGCTGGGCGATGCTGTCGAAGAAGCGCAGCAGCCGCTCGCTGGTGGTGCGGCCCTGCCTGCGGGCAGCTTCGATGTCGTCGAGGAGGAACTGGATGGAGGCCGCGGCCAGCGCCTTGACCACGTCCTGCTTGGTCGGGAAGTGATTGAAGAACGTCTTGTGCGCGACGTCGGCCTGCTCGCAGATGTCGGCAACGGTGGTGGCCTGCACGCCCTTGGTCTCGAACAGAACGCGGGCGGCCTCGACGATGCGAGAGCGCACTTCGAGCTTGCGGCGCTCGCGGCGGGTCGGGGTCAGGGCAGCGGCGGTGGACACGGGCCGACCGTACGCCTGTTTACAGGATCATGCAAGAGTATACTGGCGGTATATTTTCCTTCACCGCGGCGTGCCGTGATTGCACGCCACCGCTTCCCGGCCCGGCCGCGCCTCAGTAGGATCGCGCAATGGCCGATACACCCGCGGAAATTCTCGAGCTGGCGCAGCGGTTCTTCGCCGCGATCGAAGCCGGCGACGTCGATGCCGTCCGTGCCGGCTACGCGCCCGGCGCCGTCGTCTGGCACAACCACGATCTGGTCGAGCAGTCGGTGGACGAGAACCTTGCGACGCTCGCCGCGTTCATTGCGGCCAGCCGACAGCGCAGCTACGCCGTCACGCTGCGACAGGCGTTCGCGGGCGGCTTCGTGCAGGAGCACGTGCTGACGGCCATCTCCCACGCTGGGAAGGCTTTCGAGTTGCCGGCCTGCATCGTCTGCAGGGTTCAGAACGGCCGCATCACGCGACTGGACGAATACTTCGACTCGGCGCAGGTGCACGCGCTCATCGACGGCCTCAGCCGCGGCGTGCAGGCGTAGCGGCGGGGCGGCTCCGCCGAAGGATCAGCAGCCGACGAACTCGTTTGACGCCGCCGTGCCGCTTCCGCGCGCCCGATCGCCCGCGCTGCGCTGCCGCGATGGCGGAAGATCGTCGCGAGTCCCGCCTATCCGGCACACCGCTCCCTCAGCGGCTGACCGTCACCGTGTACTGAGCGCAACTCGGCTTGCCTTCACCAACGCGGTACACGCGGAAGAAGATCGTCGAAGGCCAGGGGACCGGCGTGCACGTCGGGCAGCTGTACTGCGTGTCGGTCGTTCCCGAGCCACCGCCCGTCCAGCACGTCGACTGCGCCGGACCTGCGCAGCTCGTGAACAGCTCCAGGCGGAAGGAGCCCGTGGCGTCGCCGGAAATGCGTACCCGCGGAGTGCCTGCGCCGCACACTTCGCCGAATCTGGCGACGTACCAGTCGCTGTCACCAAACTGCAGCGTGTTGCCGCTCACGTTCACCGAGGCTCCAGCGGAGATGGTTCCGAGGTCGGTCGCCGCGCTGCACGCGGCTCCGCCGCCCTGGTTGGTGCAGTTGATATCGAAGGTGGCGGAGATGGACTTGTTCGAATCGACCGTCACGTTGCAGGTGTTGCCGGCGGTCGAGGCGCAGCCCGAGCTCCAGCCCGCGAAGACCGAGTCTGCGTCTCGTGGCGTGGCCGTGAGTGTCAGCGTCGAATTGATGACGTACGCCTCGCTGCACGCGGAGGCCGTCGAGTTTGCGTACCCGCAGTTGATGGGCGTCGTACCGGGAATGCTGGAGCTCGTCACGGTGCCCTGGCCGCTGCCGGCCGCGGCGACGGCGGTGAGGGTGCGGTACACTCGCGCAAAGCTCGCGGTGACGTTCACCGGGCCGCCGAGGTTCGCGATGGTGCAGGTGTTCCCGCTTGGCGATGGACAGTTGGCCCAACCCGAAAAGGCCGAGGTGCTGTCCGCCGTCGCTGTCAGCACCACGTTCGACGACTCCACGAATTGAGCCGAGCAGGTCGATCCGGCGCTGCAGCCGTCGATGCCCGTCGGCGTGGACGAAATGCTTCCGCCTCCAGGTTGGGTCGGCGGGTACGTGCCGGGCAGCGAGCTCGTGACGGACACGGTGTAGTAGGCGGGCGGCGTCGTGGTCGACGTGGACGGGAGAGTGGTGGTGGGAGTTTCGGCTACGGTCGTGGTTGGAGGTTCGATTACGGTGGTGGAGGGAGCTCCGGTTACCGTGGTGGTGGTGGTCGGCGCCTCGTTGCTGGGACAAGCGTCGGGCGCTGGAGCCGCCCTCCGCTTGAAGATCTCCGTCTGGTCACCCTTGGCCGTTCCACCAAACTCGGCGCAGTACCTCTTCGGACCCGTGCCCACAGACAAGATCACTCCGAGGTTGCCCTGAAACGGCAATGCGAAGCCGACATCGCCGCCCCTACAAAACGCCTTCACCACCTTCGCTGTCACGAGCACGAGTTTGCATGGGTCGCCGGGTTCGCCCGCGCCCTTGTACCTGTAGCCGTTCACGTCGCCAGGCGAACCGATCCGCTTCCAGCCAGCGCCCGCCGGAAGCGTGAAGGTGAAGTCGCCGTCAGGACGTAGAGCGGTGTCGAAAAAGCGCAGCGTCGCGCCATTGGTCACCGGGTCGTTCGAGGGGTCGGGCAGCTCAAACCGTGCCGGCCTCACGGGCTTGGCGACGAACTTCGCAATCGTGGCGGGCTCGACTACCGCTACCTTGCCGGGCATCAGCTCATCGGGCTCCGTGACGGCCATCGAGCTCGAAGCCGACATCAACACGGCCAACGCGATCGCGGCAGATCTGGGTGCCATTGCGCATCTCCTCCCTTGGAGCAGGCGCCCCAACACGACGGACGTTAGCAGGCAGGATGCCGAGAGGTAGAGAGTCTGCCTACCCTGAATCTGATCGGGCTGAGGTCGAATGCGGAGCAGCCGGGAGGTTCCGGCGCATTGGCGTCACGGGGCGACGCTCCAGCACACCCGCGTTAGTCTTCGTAGACCGGCGGCCGTCCTTCGCGGCGAGCGCGAATCGCTTCGTCCAGGTTCTGCGTCGTCATCCGCACCAGCAACTGGTTGCGGTTCTCCAGATCGATTGCCGCCTGCAGGCTGCCGGTTTCGAGATTGGCCCACAGCACTTCCTTGGTCATCGCCAGGCCGTGCGGGCTGTAGCCGCACATCTGCTCGGCCAGCTCGAAGCACGCCGGCAGCAGCTCGGCGTCCTCCACGACTCGCGACACCAGGCCGATCCGCTCGGCTTCCTGCGCGCCCATCTCGCGCCCGGACAGGATCAGCTCGCTGGCTCGCGAGGCACCGATCAGCCGCGGCAGCAGGTAGCTGACGCCGCACTCGGTGCCGGTCAGGCCGTTGTTGATGCCGGCGCCGCGAAAGCTGGCCGACCGGGCGGCGATGCGAATGTCCGCGCCCAGCGGCAGGCACATCCCGCCGCCGTAGGCCGGCCCGTTGATCGCGCAGATCAGCGGCTGCGGGATCGCCCGCATCGCCGGTACCACGTCCGACATGAACGCCATGGCGCGCGTGGCGATGCGCGAGACCGGAAGGTTCTCGCTGCCGGGCGGCATACCGACGTCGGTCAGATCCATCCCCGAGCAGAACCCGCGCCCCGAGCCGGTCAGAACGGCGACCCAGCAATCGTTGTCGTTGGCGACCTCCTGGAGCGCCGCGTACAGCGACCCCACGAGATCGAAGGACATCGCGTTGAGGCGCTCGGGGTTGTTGAGCGTGATGGTGCGAACGTGCGGGCGCGGCGCCTCGATGCGAACGAACGGCTCGCCGTCGCTTCGAGTGCGCATGAAATGGCGGGTGTGATTCATCGCGCGCTGCCTCGAACGCGCTCGCGACAAAGTCCAACGCTCGCAACCGAAACGATGAAGGGACGGGTATCGGCTCGTTGCGGGAGCCTCTCCCGTCCCTTCGTGGGACGACATGGAAGAATTGCCCGGCGCCCCTCTGGCCTTGGGGCGCCGGGCCTCACTGTCCGCAGCCCCCCGGGGGGAGTGAGTGCGGACGTGAGCCGTAGCGTTGGGGGACTGTCCTACGGCTCAGAGTCTGTTCGTGTCGGGATCGGCAGAGGCGCGGCCCGTGCGCCGCGCCTCTGTGCTCCCCCTTTCTCCTGACGGCCATCGCCGCTGATTGCCCTACAGCATTTCCCATGCCGCGCGGTTGCATGACCGAGAAAAAAAATTCTCTTGTCATTTCCGCCGCATAGGTACGCGCCGTCGGCACGGGAAGGGGGACTGTCTCAGCGAAGTTGTGTCACGACCGTCTCGTCGCCCTTATCGCTGAGACACCGTGACACACCGGCGGCATCACCTCGTCGCTGCTGCGGTACATGGTCTTGTCGATGCCTGCGTCAGCCGTCCGATGAATCCTGGATGGGAACGCCGAGCGCGGTCAGTCGCCGGTAGAACGTCGCCCGGCTGACGCCGAGCAGTTGTGCGGCGCGCGAACGGTTGCCGCCGGCCCGGTCCAGCGCTTCCAGGATCTCGAGCCGCGCCGCCAGCGGTCCGCGCGGCACCGCCGCCGAGCTGGTCGCACCGTCGACGACCTCGGCGGGCAGATCCTCGGGCTGCAGCAGGGTCCCGCGGCAGCGGGCCGTGGCCACTGCAACGGCGTTGCGCAGCTCGCGTACGTTTCCCGGCCAGTCGTACAGGTGAAGGATGCGCATCGTGTCGGAGGCCAGGCCGCGCACGGGTTTTCCGGTCACGGCCGCCTGCTCCTCGAGGAAATGCCGGATGAGCAGCAGCAGATCGTCCTTGCGCTCGCGCAGCGGGGGCAACGTGATGGTCGCGGCGCGGATCCGGTAGAAGAGATCGGCGCGAAACGTCCCCGTCTCGACCTCGCGGACCAGGCTGCGATTGGTGGCGGCGATGACGCGTACGTCGACGGGATCGCCCTTGGTCTTGCCGACCGACTGCACCACGCGCTCCTCGAGCACGCGCAGCAACGTGGCCTGCACGCGCGGCGACAGCTCGGCGATCTCGTCGAGGAACAGCGTCCCGCGATGCGCGGCCCGGAACAGGCCCTGATACTCGCTGACGGCGCCGGTGAACGCTCCGCGCGCGTGACCGAAGAGCTGACTGATGGCCAGCTCTTCGCTGAGGCCGGCGCAGTTGATGGCGACGAACGGGCCGCCGCTGCGCGGGCTGGCCTCGTGGATGGCGCGGGCGACCAGCTCCTTTCCTACACCTGTCTCGCCGTCGACCAGCACGGGCGCATCCATGGCGGCGAAATCGCGGATCAGCAGGAACACCCGCTGCATGCTCTCGCTGTGGCCGATGATGTTGCCGAAGCTGGCGCGCTCGCCCAGCAGCCGCTCCAGGCTGACCACGCGTGAGACGTCGTAGAGGAAGAACATGCGCCCGCCTTCGGTGCGCACGTCATCCTTGATTTCGACCTCCACCGAAAGGCCTTCGGTGCCGGCGATCTGCGGCTGCACCAGCACCTTCTCGCGCGACTCCTGGGGAGCGGCCGACACTCGCTCCAGCTCCTCGCGCTCGCGTGCCGAGACCGGAAACACCTCCTGCCAGCGCTGACCCACGCCCGATTCGGGCGTCGTGCGAAGCAGCGCGTGCGCGGCCTGGCTCAGGAACGTGATTCTGCCGTCGGGGTCGGTAAGAACCGTTCCCTGCCGCTGCACGTCCAGGATCGCCTGGAGATCGTCGCGCGACTTGCGAAGCTGCTGGTGGATGCGGCTGCGGTGCAGCGCCAGCTCGACGGTGACCTGCAGATCGCGCTGATCGAACGGTTTGATGATGTAGCCGAGCGGTGCGGCCTCGCGCGCGCGCTCGATCGTCTCGCCGTCTGCGTAGGCGGTCAGGAACACGACCGGGATCTCGAAGTCGTTGCGGATCCGCACGCCGGCCGAGATGCCGTCCTCCTCTCCTTCGATCCGGATGTCCATGAGGACGAGGTCGGGACGATGGCGCTCGGCAAGGTCATAGGCCGTCCTGGCGGTGCGCGCGGTGCCGATGACCTTGTATCCGATGCGCTCCAGACGGGAGGCGATGTCGACGGCGACGATGCTCTCGTCCTCGACCACCAGGATCGTGGCAAGCGTGTCGGTGTTGAGCTGAACGGCCTTCATGGATGCGTTGCCCTCTGAGCTTGTCGTGTTCATGCAGCGCGTGTCGGCGCCTGTGCCGGGTCGCCTTGCTCCGGCTGTTTCTTGGATGCGGGGAAGGTGACGCGGAAGGTGGCGCCGCCGTCGTTGAGGATCTCCAGGCGCCCGCCGAGCTGGTCGGCCAGCGCGCGCACCAGCTTGATTCCAAGCGTGGCGCCCGAATCGAGATCGACGTCGGGGTCGAGGCCGACGCCGTCGTCGCTGACGATCAGAATGCGCTCGTCCTCGGCGGCAGTGAACCAGACGCTGACCGTGCCGGCGCGGCCGTCGGGGAATGCGTGCTGGATGCAGTTGGTCACCAGCTCGTTGACGATCAGCCCGCAAGGGATGGCGACGTCGACGGCCACCTCGTCGAAGTCGCACGAGATCTCGACCTTGCAGTCGAGGCGGCCGAGATAGCGTGCGATCTGACGGCTGAGGTTCTCGAGATACTCGCCGATGTCCACGCGCGCCAGGTCGCCCGAGCGGTAGAGCTGCTCGTGAATCAACGCCATCGCTCGGATGCGGCTCTCGCTTTCGATGAAGACGGCGCGCGATCTTTTGTCCTCGGTGCGCGCGGCCTGCAGGCTCAGCATGCTCGAGATGATCTGCAGGTTGTTCTTGACGCGATGATGGATCTCCTTGAGCAGGATCTCGTTCTCACGCAGCGAGCGCTCGATCTGGCGACTGGCCGCCAGGCGCTCGGCGACGTTCTGCATGACGTAGACGTGGCCGGGGCCGGCGCCGCCGCTCTCGCGTAGCGGCGTGGCGGAAACCTGCACGGGCGTGGTGGTGCCGTCGGCGCGCCGCAGCTCGTAGTGCGGCGCGGTCTCGCCCGGCCTCTTGGGCCGCGGTGGCGCCACGCCCTGTGGGGGCAGGCCGGGAACGAAGCGCTCCAGCGGAAGCCCGCGAGCCTCGTTCCCCTCGAAGCCGATCTCGTGCAGGAAGGCGTGATTGGCGGTGACGATGGTGCCGGCGGCGTTCGTCACCACCAGCATCTCGGCCATCGACTGCAGGATGTTGTCGACGTATTCCTTGGAAACCGTCGTCGACTGCAGTGCCGCCGCCATCTCCTTGAACGCGCGCGCCAGGTCGCCCAGCTCATCACTTCGCTCGAGCACTCCCGGCCAGTCCGGAGCATCGCGTTCGCCGCGGCCGATCGCGCGGGCACGCATCGCCAGCGCGGAAATCGGCAGGGCGAGGCGGTTGGCGACGATGGCTGCCGCGAGCATCGACAGCGCCACCAGCGTAAGACCGGCGGCCGCGCCGGTCGCCGCCATCGAGACCCACTTGCTGCGAATCATTGCCGCCAGGTTGCCTCGCTCCAGCTCCACCTCGGCAAGGCTGTCCACGCGTGAGAACTCGACGACGGCCACGCCGAGCAGGCGCGCGCCGTCCATGACCGGCGCCGTCACCCGCAGTGACTCCATTCCGGCAGAGACGATGGGATGGAGCTCCGTGAGGACGGCCTTGCTCCATCGTGCGGGGATGCTGGTGCCCGCCGCCGCGTTGGCGGGCGTGCCGTCGTCAATGACCGTCCCGTTGGGGTCGAGGACGTGCACCGACAGCACCGAGGGATACATGCGCGTTTCGGCGGTGACCTTCGCGATCTCGTGAACATCGAGATCGCGCAGGCCGTGGATCAGGCGACCGGCGAGCACGGAGGCGACCGACAGAGCCTGCTTCTCGCCCTGGCGCTGCAGCGCTCCTTCCATGGCGCTGGAAGTTGCCCGCTCCAGGTCCCGCGTGAAGGAGCGATTCTCTGCCGTCATCGCGATCAGCAGCATCATCAGCGCCGTGAACATCAGGCCGCCGATGGCCAGCGTGTAGCGGCTCTGCAGGTCGAGCTTCACCGTGCGCTCCCAGGTGCCCAGTTTCCCCCTTACCGGCCCCATCGGCTGGCGTGTGTATCATATTGTCTCGCGGCCGTCTCAGGTTTGTCGCGAGATCCTGTGCCCGGCGCGGCGCTGTGCCGTTGCCGGGCCTCGGGCGCCACGGCCAACGTCCTGCGCTCAGGCTGGCGCGCTCGCTGCCGTCCAGCCGCCGCATCATGGGCATCGGTTTGGACCAAGAGCTGCCTTCCTCCAGGTTTTGAACCAGGGCGAGGCGCGGCTATATAGGCCGTCGCTTTGCGGCCTCGGCGCCGCATCCTCTCAGGCTGACGTAGCTCAGTTGGTAGAGCAGCTGATTCGTAATCAGCAGGTCGCCGGTTCGAGTCCGGCCGTCAGCTCCAACTTCACCGGGACTTCCTCATGGCTGCGAGCGCAATGACCGCACTTACCGGCATCTTGCGCTGAAGTTTTTGCACCCGGTGCCCTCGAGGGCCTGGACGTAGCGGCGCGCGCGGGTAAATGAGGGGGAGCCGTTCCTCCCCGGCAGGAGGGGTGGCGCGCGCCCGTCTCCACAACGGACGCGCGCCGTCCACTCCCCTGCGTTGGGCCGCTGCCGGGGAGGGACACGGCTTCCGAAGAAACCGCGACCTGTCAGAGCAGGCGTCGTGCCAAGGCGCCCGCTGCCGTAACGATTGGAATATACAGACTTTGCGTGTGGCGCAGCGGCCGTGGGGGTTCACGGCGGTGCGGCAGGGCGCATAAATGTGCCGCCGAAAGCCCGCACCACCCGTCCGTGAATGCTCACCCCCAACCGAGGGACGCAAAAGTGGCGTACCTCGCGAGGCGCGGAGCGATGCCGCCGCAGAGAACAGGTGGAGAATCGTCCCTTATTTCGCGGCAAATCCCGCACCTCGCGAAGCCGCGACGTCGTCTCTCTGTAAACGCCCGCGACCGTTGCTGATTTTTTTCTTTACACGGCAGCGTACTTGATGCTTTTTTGCGCCCGGGCCGCTTTGCTGGGCGGTCTCCGCGCGAAGATCGATCGCTCGTCCAGCCTCGTGAGGAGTTGGATGAGCAAGTCCCAAAGACTGGCAAGCACGAGCATGATCCTGAGGGCGAGCCGGCCCGACCCTGCGGTCGAAGCCGAGCTCGAGCTTCTGCGCGCGCACGTCCGAGAGCTGGAAGCCAAGCTCGCCAAGCGCAACACCGAAGCCATCGAGATCCCGCCGTTCGCCGCGCGCGTGCTGCACGGCATGCTGTCGCTGCCGTTCATCTGCTTTCGGATCGAACGCGACGGCACCATCACCGAGAGCATCGGCGGCGGCTTCAAGGTCCTGCCGGTGCCGCCGCACAGCATCCTCGGCCTCAATGCATTCGAGATCTTCCCGGAGGTCGCCGACTACATTAAGCGCGCCCTGGAGGGCGAGACGGTCTACCACGAGTCCGACGGCGCCCTGGCCGGCACCGGCTGGTCGGCGTTGACCTACATTACGTATGACGACACCGGCGGCGGCGCGGCCGTCGGCGTCTCGCTCGACATCACCGAGCTTCGCCAGACCCAGGCCAGCCTTCGCGCCAGCGAAGACCGTTACCGGCTGCTGGCGGAGACGGCGCCCATCGGAATCGTCCGCATCGATCCGCAGGGCTTCTTCCTCTACGTCAACGCGGGCTTCAGCGAGCTCGTCGGCGTTCCGACGCACGAGGCCATCGGCCGCCACTGCCTGGAATGGATCCATCCCGACGACCGCGACCGCGTCTGGCAGGAGTGGAACGCCACGCTCTGGAGCCCCGGCGAGCCGAGGCGGCTGACCTTCCGGGTGCCCAGCACCGACGGCCAGTCCCTGTGGGTGATCTGCCGCGGCGTCGAGGAGCGCAACGAGCAGGGTGAGATCGTCAGCTACATCGGCACGGTCACCGACATCGGCGAGCACAAGAAGGTCGAGCAGGAGATCCGCCGCCTCAACGACGATCTGAACGAGCGCGTGGAGCGGCGCACTGCCGAGCTGCGCGACGCCAATCGCGAGCTCGAGGCGTTTTCGTATTCGGTCAGCCACGACCTGCGCACGCCCCTGCGCAGCATCGATGGCTTCTGCTACCTCATCGGCGAGGAGTACGGCGAGGTTCTGGGCGACCGCGGCATGTCCTATGTGGCGCGCGCGCGCTCGGCCAGCCAGCGCATGGGGCGGCTGATCGACGATCTGCTGAAGTTGTCACGCGTCTCGCGCGCCGAGCTCAAGCGCGAGAGGATCGATCTGACCCAGCTCGCCATTGATGTGCTGTCGGAGATTCGCGAGATGTGGATGACCGACCACGCCGAGGTGCAGATCGACGAGAACATGTCGTGCACGGGCGATCCGACGCTGGTCCGCGACGTCATCGCCAACCTGTTCGACAATGCATGGAAGTTCACGTCGCAGACGCAGAACGCGGTCATCCACTTCGGCGCCGGCCGCCTGCCCACGGGACAGACGGTCTTCTTCATGCGCGACAATGGCGCCGGCTTCGACGCGCATTATGCGGACAAGCTCTTCAAACCGTTCGAGCGGCTGCACAACAGCCGCGAGTTCGAGGGCAGCGGCATCGGCCTGGCCACCGTGGAGCGGATCGTGCGCCGCCACGGCGGCGCCGTCTGGGCCGAAGGCCGGCCGGGCGGCGGGGCGACGTTCTACTTCACGATCCCGACGGCTGCCGCCATCTGACGGCCTTCGGTCTGCGGGTCGGCCGCGGTCATCTGCAGGATGTTGTCGGCGGCCGCCGGCTCGGCAGCCAGCTCGTAGAACTGGTGCGCCCAGCGACGCATGCGGCCGATGGGCCCGTCGACGCGCGAAAGCTCGGGCCGGGCGACGTAGACCTTGTTCTCCCAGATCTGGAAGTCCTTCGGCAGATCCATCGCGAACGTCTTGACCCACACTTCCTGCAGCGAGGCCGTCGTGTCGTCGTCCCCGAGCTTGCGAACGCTCATCGCCGCGCGCAGGCAGATGTGTTCCTCGTCGATCGGCGTCATGTAGAGCGAGTTGCGGAAGCAGAAGCCGAACTCCGGCAGCACCGTGTCGGCCTGCAGCACACCAAGCCCCTGCAGGTCCATGCGCACCTTGGTCGGAAACTCGCCCGGAAGGCCGAACGCCTGTCCGTTCGACAGGGTATCGAACGTGACGGTGGAGCGCTCGCCTTCGAACGTCAGCTGCGCGTTGGGCGGAAGTCCCATGCCGTGCACTGCCGGGAAATGCGCGATGTCGTAAGCGTTCTCGCAGATCTCCTGCACGTGCGTGCGCAGCGTCCAGCTGCAGTCCGCCGGCGCCTGCGGGGTGCAGAACGCCTGGGCCTCGCTCATCGGCTGCACGAACCAGTCGGGCTCGGAACCGTCGAGGTCGTGCCAGACGAGGATCATTCCGTCGACCTCGGCCACCGGCCAGCGATGCAGCCGCGCACGCGACGACGGCCGGCTCTGGAACGGGATCTCCACGCACCGCCCGCTCTCGTCGAACTTCCAGTGATGGAAGGGACAGCGGATGCAGTTGTCCTCGATGACGCCGCCGTAGCCGAGATGCGCGCCGAGGTGAGGACAGTGCGCGTCGGCGACGACCGCCTGGCCCTGCTCGGTGCGGAACGCCACGAGATCGCGACCGAAGAAGTGGAGCGGGACGACGGCGCCGGCGGGAACTTCCTCGCCCCAGGCAACCGCGAACCAGCCGCGGGGAAATGGTGGGAATGGAAAGCGATATCGCCCCGGACGCACGTAGGCGTCCCGGGACACCGCGATGGCCGCACGGCCCAGAGCCGCCATCGGAGTCCTCCTAGGTTTTCTGCCGCGCCGGCCGTGGAGTGCCTTCGCGACGGCCGCCATCATCGCTGGGCGCCCTTCTGAAGCAAGGCGAAAAGTGCGACCGGCGCGGGTGTCGAAGCCGCGGGTCTTCGCTTACGGAGCCGTAGGTTACGGTTGCGTATCAAGCCTGCCGCAGTCAAGGTGGCCGGGAGACGCAATGGGCAGGGACGATAAAGGACCGCGACTCTCTTCGTCGGCGCGGCGGGCGCAGCTCGTGGACATCGGTCGCAAGGTCTTCGCCCAGCGCGGCTACGAGGCGGCATCGGTCGAAGAGATCGCCGAGCGCGCCAAGATCTCCAAGCCCATCGTCTACGAGCACTTCGGCGGCAAGGAAGGACTCTACGCCGTCGTCGTCGACCGCGAGATCGAGCACATCGTCACCTGCATCGTCGATGCCATCTCGGTCGGCACGCCGCGCGAGCGGCTCGAGCAGGCGGCGCTGGCCTTCCTGCGGTACGTCAAGGAGCGCCCCGAGGGCTTTGCGATGCTGCTGCGCGATGCGCCGGCGTCCAAACGCACCGGAGAGATGCCGGCGCTGATGTACGACCTCGCCGACCGGGTCGGCGCCATCTTCACCGACCAGTTCCGCAAGGCCGGCTACGACGCCAAGGCCGCGCCCATCTACGCGCACGCGCTGGTGGGCATGGTCGCTTTCGTCGGCCAGTGGTGGACCGAGAGCAGCAAGCCACCGGCGGTCGAGACCGTCGCCAGCCACATTGCGGCGTTGGCGTGGATGGGACTCCGCCATCTTCCGAAAAAGCCGACGCTGACGGCGAACACCGAGAAAAAGCGATGAAAGAAGCTACCGCCATGCGTGAAGTGCTGCTGCACGGTCATCTCATCCGCTACCGGACCGCAGGCCGTGGACCCGTGGTTCTTCTCATCCACGGCATTGCAGGCAGCTCGGCGACCTGGGACGAGCTCATTCCGCATCTTGCGCGCAACTACACCGTCGTCGCTCCCGACCTGCTCGGCCACGGCAGCTCGGCCAAGCCGCGCGGCGACTATTCGCTCGGCGCGTACGCCAGCGGCATTCGCGACCTGATGGCGGTGCTGGGACATTCTCGGGCCAGCGTGGTCGGGCACTCTCTGGGTGGCGGCGTGGCGATGCAGTTCGCCTACCAGTTCCCTGAGCGCTGCGAGCGCCTGGTGCTCGTCTCCAGCGGCGGCCTCGGCGAGGAGGTGCACGCCATTTTGCGCGCCGCCACGCTGCCCGGGTCGGAGTGGGTGCTGCCGCTGATGTGCGCCGCCGGCATTCGCGATGCCATCGACAATGCCGCAGGCTTCCTCGCGCGCCTGGGCCTGCGCGTGGGGCCGGATCTGGAGGAGGCATGGCGCGGCTTCTGCTCGCTCGGCGACGCCGACTGCCGGCGCGCCTTCCTCCACACGCTACGCACCATCGTCGACGTGCGCGGACAGCGCGTCAGCGCCACCGACCGCCTCTACCTTCTGGACGTGGGGCTGCCGGCCATGATCGTCTGGGGCGCGCGCGACCCGATGATTCCGGTTCGGCATGCGCACGAGGCGCACGCTGCCATACCCGGCAGCCGCCTGGAGGTCTTTGACGGCGCCGGCCACTTCCCGCATCGCGACGAGCCGCTGCGCTTTGCCGAGCTTCTCGTGGATTTCTTCGAAAGCACGGAGCCGGGCGTGATCACCGATGACAGGATCCACGCGCTGCTGCGGCGGCGCGAGCGCCAGGGCAGCGCCGTCGCGTAGCTTCACGATCTGCGCCCGTCCTGCTAGGCTCGCCCAACGGCCTCGGCAGCGAGGCCCTCGGGCAGCATCTTGAAGGCCGGTTTCGCACGCTCGGCAGTGATTCTAGTCCGCACCGTGTCGGCGACGCTGCGCATCTCGATCGCAACGATCTGGGAAGTCTATCGCGGCACCTTCCGCCGCTCGGTCGGCGACGAGCGGCTGCGCTGGTGGTCGCGCCGTCTGATCGACCTGGCCGAGCTTCGCTGCCGCGTCGTCAATCCGCGCGGGATCACCTTCGGCAATGACGGCAAGCCGACGATCCTGATGAGCAACCACTCGAGCCTCTATGACATCCCGCTGATCTTCGTCGCGCTGCCCGGCTCCATCCGCATGCTGACCAAAAAGGAGCTGTTCTCGATTCCGATCTGGGGCCGCGGCCTGCGCGCCGGCGAGTTCGCCTCCATCGATCGCAGGAACCGCGAGCAGGCGATCCGCGATCTGGCCCAGGCGCGTGCCAAGATGGAGAGCGGCATCGTGCTGTGGGTGGCGCCCGAAGGGACGCGCTCGCGCGATGGGCGGCTCGGTCCGTTCAAGAAGGGCGGATTCATGCTGGCGCTCGAGACCGGGGCTCAGATCGTGCCGATCGGCATTCGCGGCGCGGGGCAGGTGCTTCCGCCCAAGACCTTTCGCAGCCTGCAGCTCGGCTGCACGGCCGAGGTTCATGTGGGCGAGCCCATCGACGCGAGCAGCTATTCGATCGAGACGCGCGATCAGCTCATGGAAGAAGTCGCCCGGCGCATCGTCGAGCTCGCACGCGTCGAGCGCCGCGGCGCGCCGGCCGAGCAGGAAGCGGCCTGACTTCCGACTTGCAGGAGACGACGCTGGCGCGCCGGACGTGGTGCGTCGTGCGAAGGGAACGCGTGACCGCGCCTGCTCGCCGTCAAAGGCGCGCGCGCGAGCGACGCATCCTCTCCACGAGCACTCGCATCACGTGCAGCGCAAAGAACGGGGTCTCCTGCACCATCGTCAGGAACGCGCTCTCGTCGACGCGCGCCAGCTTGACGTCGGTGCGTGCCACCGCGGTCGCGCTGCGCGCCTTGTTGTCGATCAGCGACATCTCGCCCAGCAGATCCCCGGGGCCCGAAAGATCGAGAAGCTTGTCGCCGAGCATGATGTCGACGGTCCCTTCGAGCACGACGTACATCGAATCGCCGGCTTCGCCCTGTTGAAAGACGGTGGCGCCAGCGGGAAACGACTCGATGTTCCTCGAGCTCGCAAAGAGCTTCTCCAAGCGCAGCAGCGGTCCAGCCATGTCCGTCGTCCCCCTGGAACGGTCGCAGCGATATGTCCCGAGCATCGGCCCTACGCAAGGCGATGCACACGCGCTCTTGCTGCCGACTCCATGTTGACGGCCATGCCGGCAACCGTTTCAACGACCGCAAGAAAAAGGTGACGGCGCCGTCGCCTTGGCGCACCGGTCATGGCCGCCACGCAACCGACAATGAGTAAGCCGGGCACGCCGCCGCAGTACTGGCTCACGCGCTTCGTGATCCTGCGCCTGCTCGGCACGGTCTATGCCGTCGCCTTTCTGGCGGCGGTGCGCCAGCTGCCGGCGCTCATCGGCTCGCAGGGTCTGATGCCGGCGGCGGTCTTCCTGCAAAGCGTGCGCGAGCATTTCGGGTCGGCGCCCGCGGCGGTTGCTCGGGTTCCTTCGCTGTTCTGGATCGACACCTCGGACGCGGCGCTGCAGGCCGTGGCGTGGAGCGGTCTCGCCATCGCCTGCATCGTCGCGGCCGGCTACGCCAACGCACTGATGATGGCCGCGTTGTGGCTGCTGTACATGTCCATCGTGCGCGTGGGGCAGGACTGGTACGGCTACGGCTGGGAGATTCAGCTGCTGGAAACCGGGTTCCTGGCCATCTTTCTGTGCCCGTTGCTCGACGGGCGGCCCTTCCCGCGCCGCGAGCCGCCGCGAGCGATCGTGGCGCTGATGCGCTGGCTGATCTTCCGCATCATGCTCGGCGCCGGCCTCATCAAACTGCGCGGCGATCCGGTGTGGCGCGACCTGACGGCGCTCGACTACCACTTCGAGACCCAGCCGCTGCCCAATCCGCTCAGCCGCTGGTTTCATTTCCTTCCGCGCCCGGCGCTGCGCGCCGGCGTGGCCTTCAATCACCTCGCCGAGCTGGTCGCGCCGTGGCTGATGTGGATCGGCGGCCGCGCTCGCTACCTCGCCGGCGTTGTCATCGTCGCCTTCCAGCTCACGCTGATTCTCAGCGGCAATCTCTCGTTCCTGAACTGGCTGACGATCGTGCCGGCGCTGGCGTGCTTCGATGACGCCTTCTGGAGGCGCCTGCTTCCGGCGCCGCTGGTCCGCCGCTCGATGGCTGCGCAGGAGCGCGCGGAGCCGAGCGTGGCCATGCGCCGCGCCTCGCTGGCAGTCACGGCGCTGGTGGTGGTGCTGAGCCTTCCGCCGGCGTTCAACATGCTGTCGGCAAGCCAGATCATGAACACGTCGTTCGACCCTCTGGCGCTGGTCAACACCTACGGCGCCTTCGGCACCGTCGGCAAGGTACGGATGAACGTGATCTTCGAAGGCACCCACGCTGTCGTGCCCGACGAGCGCGCGCTTTGGCAGCCTTATCGGTACGTCGCGCTGCCGGTGGACGTCGATCGGATGCCGCCGCTGGTCGCGCCGTACCAGCCGCGGCTGGACTGGCAGATGTGGTTCGCGTCGATGAGCCGCGCCGAGGACTATCCCTGGACGCTGCACCTGGTCTGGAAGCTGCTGCACGGCGACGAGGGCGCGCTGTCGCTGTTCGCGGAGAACCCGTTTCCGAACGGGCCGCCGCGCTTCATCCGCGCGACGCAGTACCGGTACGAATTCGCCGACCCGGACGATGAGCAGGGGCGCTGGTGGAATCGCGAGCGCGTGCGGACATGGCTGCCGCCGCTGGCCAAGGACGACCCGCGGCTGCAGCGCGCGCTCGAGCACCTCGGCTTCCTCGGCAAGGCGCCGGACTGAGGCAGCTCCACCGCCCGCCGTCGGTGCAGCGGGACCGCTCGAAAAGATGCGTGACGGCGCGCGGAAGGCGCAACGCGCCGGTGGCGGACAAGGGGCCGGCACCGAAGACGCGCTGCGAACCGAACTGCGCCCGGCTACGGTGTCGCAGCCGGGCGCAGCAAACGCGCTCTCGTAATGCGGGCGATCGATTTACCCGAAACGTCGGGGCGCAATCGCACGTTCCGCGCTCGCTGTCGCGGCCACGCGCTCTTGACCGCAAAGATACGGTTTCAGCAGAGGCGATAGCAAGAAGTAGTTTTCGTTGTCGGTTGTCCGTTCGCGATGACTGCGCTCCTCCGAAACGCGATCGCCCGCGACGGGGCTGCCGCCGCGGGCGATACGCGCATCCGGAGGAGCGAGTCCTCGGAATCAGTACGGGTAGTAGTACCCCGGCGGCGGATAGTAGTACCGGCGAACGGGCGCAGGGTAGTAGTAGCGCGGACCGTAGGAGTAGTAGCCGGGTCCGTAGTAGTAGCGCGGATAGCTGTACGAGTGCGCCAGCGCCGCGCCTCCCAGGATCGCGCCGGTGATACCGAGCGCGATCGCCGCGCCGTGGTGACCATGATGGTGATGACCACCCCAGTGGCCGCCCCAGCGATGTCCGCCGCGCCACCCGGCATCCGCTGCCGTTGCCGACAGCGAGACCGTCATCGCGACCGCCGCCAAAATCATCCCAAGCTTTTTCATCTCTCTTCCTCGTCGAGGCCTGATCGTCCCGCTACGGAATCAGGTCCCTGCCTCAACGACGACGTTGGGGACCCGACATTCAAAAAGATAATGGAAACGGGCGAGTCACGCCACGGATCTTCGGCGGCCGGGGGCGTGTCTGGAATCGCGGCCGACGCTGTCGTACATGACCGTGCGGCTGCGGCAGCGCCGCACCCTGTGTTCATCGACCACCCACGAGGGAGGTGCCGTCATGCCAGCGTTCCTTTGGCCGTCGCTGATCTACGCCGTGCTGCTGGCGCTGCACGTGGTGGTGCCCGGACGCTGGGTCGACGGCTACGTCACCGATAAGACCACCGGCGCCCGCCTGCGCTACCGGCTCAACGGCCTGCGCGTGCTCGCCATTGCCATTGCCTTGTGGGCTGCGGCCTGCGCCTCGGGACTGCTGGCGTGGGACGCCTTCTACGTCCATCGCTGGGAGATGGCGGCCGGCGCCTGCGCGCTCGGCCTCGTCTTCACTCTCGCCATCGTGCTGCCGGCGCCGCCGGTGCCCGGCAGGAGCCTGCTGGAGGAACTCTACCTCGGACGCTGGGAGAATCCGCAGGCCTTCGGCGGGATGCTCGACGCCAAGATGGTGCTCTACCTGATCGGCGCGGTGATGCTCGAGCTGAACATCCTCTCCTTCACTGCGCATCACGTGATGCTGCATCCCGACGACCCGTCACCGGGCGTGTTCCTGTACGCGGCGATGTTCAGCTTCTTCGTCGTCGAGTACCTGAACTTCGAAGAGGTCCATCTCTACACTTACGACTTCATGGCCGAGCGCGTCGGCTTCAAGCTGGGGTGGGGATGCCTCGTGTTCTACCCGTTCTTCTACTGCGTGGGCCTGTGGGCAGTGGCCGAGCTTCCCGACCCTGACACGTCGGCACCGGCGCTGGTGCTGTGCGCGATGATGTTCTTCGGCGGCTGGGTGCTCTCGCGCGGCGCCAACCTGCAGAAGTTCCAGTTCAAGCGCGATCCCCACGCCAAGGCCTTCGGCATCCTGGACCCGCGCCCGCTCAGCGCGCAGGGCCGTCACGTCCTTACCGGCGGCTTCTGGGGCCTGTCGCGCCACATCAACTACCTGGGCGAGATCCTGATGGCGTGCGGCCTCACGCTCAGCCTCGGCTATCCCGCCGTGCTGGCACCGTGGCTGTACCCGCTCTACTACGTCGCGCTGCTCTTCCCGCGGCAGGCCGACGACGACCGGCGCTGCGCCGAGCGCTACGGCGAGCTCTGGCAGGAATACTGCCGGCGCGTGCCGTGGCGCATCATTCCGTTCGTGTACTGAGCGCCGGGTCTTCCTCGCCGGCGGTTGCGGCGATGACGCTGCCTGGTGCATCGCTCTGCCAGCCGCCGCCGAGCGCCTTGTAGAGCGCGACCAGATTGGTTGTCACGGTTGCGCGGCTTACCGCCAACGATTCCTCCAGGCCGAGGCGCGCACGCTGCGCTTCGAGCACCGACTGGAAATCGATCACGCCATTCTCGTACTGCGTGCGCGCCAGCCGCTCCGCCTCGCGCGCCGCGCCCACGGCGTGTGCGAGGCGATCGCGACGCACCTGCTCGCGCGCGAACGCCACCAGGGCGTTCTCTCCTTCCTCGTACGCTGCCAGCACCGCCGCCTCGTAGTCGGACAGCGCCTGGTCGGCTCGTGCGGAGCGCGCCGCGATCTCCGCGCGGATGCGGCCGGCATCGAAGAGGTTCCAGCGAACGCTCGGGCCGATGCCGTAGCCGCGAGCGGCCTCGTCGTCGAGGCCGCTTACGCTCGTTGCCGACAGCTCGAGCGATCCGTTCAGCGTCAGCTTCGGATACAGATCGGCCGTGGCCACGCCGATGGCGGCGGTCGCGGCCGCGAGGCGGCGTTCGGCGGCCGCCACATCGGGTCGGCGGCGCAGCAGATCGGCCGGAACACCGACGGCGATGCGCGCGGGAGCAGCCGGAAGCGGCTGCTCCGTGCTCAGCCCCGCATCGAGCGAGCCCGCCGGCAGCGCCAGCAGCACGGCCAGACGATGGCGCGCCTGGGCCATCTCGCTCTCCAGCGTCGGAATGCGCGCTCGCGTTTCGGAGAGCTGGTACGTCGCCTGCTGCACGTCGAGATCGCCCACCAGGCCCGCCTCGAAACGCCACCGCGTCATCTGCAGCGTCTGCGCCTGGCTCTCGGCGTTGTCGATGGCGATGGCGATGCGCTCCTGCAGCGAGCGCAGCTCGACGTAGTTGCGCGCCACCTCGGCCGTGACGCTGACGAGCGCGCTCCGCAGGTCGGCACGCGCGGCTTCCAGCGTGCCCTGCCTCTGCTCGATGTCGCGGCGCACGCCGCCGAACAGGTCGATCTCCCAGCCCGCATCGAAGCCGGCCGAGAACAGATCGAAGCTGCCGCCGGAGCCGCCGCTTCCGCCGCTCCCGCTCGCGGAGCTGCTCGCACGCTTCTGCCGCTGATAGGCGGTGCTGAGGTCGGCCGTGGGAAACAGCGAAGCGATGGCGCCCGTACGGCGCGCACGCGCTTCGCGCACGGCGGCCATCGCGCGCGAAACGTCGGTATTGCCTGCCAGCGCACGCGCTATGAGATCGTCGAGGACCGGGTCGCCGAGCAGGCGCCACCACTGCGCAAGCTCCTGTGCCCCTGCCTCCAGGCCGCCCTGCAGCGGCGCGTTCCACTCGCGCAGCGACGGCACCGGCGGCGGGCGGTAGTCGGGACCGACGGTGATGCAGCCGCCGGCCAGCACGGCGCAGAGAATGCCGAGCGTCGGCAGCGGCAGGCGCCCTCTACTCATGTCGCAGCGCCTCGATGGGATCGAGGCGCGCCGCGCGCCGCGCCGGGAAGAACCCGAAGATCACGCCGATGGCGCCCGAAAAGACGAACGCGATCGCGACGATGCCGAGGTCGAGGATGAACGGGATCTCCATCCCGCGGGTGATGGCGATGGCCGCCAGGATCGCCAGGGTGATGCCGATCAGGCCGCCGATCAGCGACAGCACGACCGCCTCGACGAGGAACTGCAGCAGCACCTCCCCTTCGAGCGCGCCCACGGCCAGGCGAGTTCCGATCTCGCGCGTCCGCTCGGTGACCGACACCAGCATGATGTTCATGATGCCGATGCCGCCCACCAGCAGGCTGACGGCGGCCACCGCTCCGAGCAGCGTCGTCAGCACGCGCGTCGTGCCGGTGAGCGTGGCGGTGATCTCCTTCATGTCGAAGACGGTGAAGTCGTCCTCTTCCCCCGTGGACAGATGGCGCCGCTCGCGCATGAGCAGGCGAATGTCGCGCGCGGCCTTCTCCGTCGACGTGCTCTCGTCCACCGATACCAGCATCGACGATACGTCCTGATTGCCGGTCAGGCGGCGCTGGAGCGTGTGCAGCGGCATGATGACGGTGTCGTCCTGGTCGGTCCCCATTCCGGACTGGCCCTTGGCCACGAGCAGGCCGATGACCTGGCACGTCACCTTGCCGGCGCGGATCAGCTCGCCGACCGGATCGACGCCGCCGAACAACTCCTCCCGCACCGTCTGCCCGATGACGCAGACCGCCTTACCCGAGCGCAACTCCGCGTCGTTGAACACGCGCCCCGACACCAGCGGCCAGGCACGCGCCACGAAGTAGTCGTTGTTGGTGCCGACGATCGTCGTGTTGCGATTGGCATTGCCATACACCACCACCGCGGCGCTCGAGGACGTCGGCGCGACCGCCCGCAGCGAGCCGACCTGCTCGGCCAGCACCTCCACGTCGCGCTCGGTGAAGGGCCTGGACGTGGAGGATCCGCGCCCGGGGCCGCGTCCCTGACCCGGCGACACGTAGAGGATGTTGCTGCCCAGGCTGGAGATGTCGGCGCTGATCTTGGCCGTGGCGCCGCCGCCCACCGTCACCATCGTGATGACCGCGGCCACGCCGATCACGATCCCGAGCACGGTCAGGAACGAGCGCAGCGCATTGCGGCGGATCTGCCGCAGCGCCAGCAGCAGAGTGTCCCGCCACATCAGCGGTTCTCCCGGTCGGACGATACCAGCCCGTCGCTGAAGTGCACGATGCGGCGCGCGTAGCGTGCCATGTCCTGCTCGTGCGTGACCATGACGATGGTGATTCCGGCGTCGCGGTTGAAGCGCTGCAGCAGCTCCATGATCTCGATGCTGCGCGCCGAGTCGAGATTGCCCGTCGGCTCGTCCGCCAGCAGCAGCGAAGGCCTGGTGACGATCGCCCGTGCGATGGCCACGCGCTGCTGCTGTCCTCCCGAAAGCTCCGCGGGCGTATGCGTCTCCCATCCGCGCAGGCCCACCTCCTCGATGGCCGCGAGTGCGGCGGCGCGCCGCTCGCGCGGCCGCGTGCCGCGATACATGAGCGGCAGCTCCACGTTTTCGACGGCTGTGGTCCGCGGCAGCAGGTTGAAGCCCTGGAAGACGAAGCCGAGCCAGAAGCGTCGCAGCAGCGCCCGCTGGCGCCGCGACAGCGTGGTGACCTCCACGTCCCGAAAGCGATAGCTGCCGCCGCTCGGCGTATCCAGGCAACCGACGATGTTCATGCACGTGGACTTGCCCGAGCCGCTCGGCCCCATCACCGCCACGAACTCCCCGCGGTCGATGTCGAGGTCGATGCCGCGCAGCGCATGCATTGCGGCCTGCCCGCTGCCGTAGATCTTGCGTACGCCGCGAAGCCGGATCAGCGGCGCATTGCCGTTGAAGCCTGCCGTGCTCACTGCGTGTTCGGTGGAGTGGCGTCCACGATCAGATCCTCGCCCTCGCGCAGCTCGCCTTCGACCACTTCGGTCATGCGTCCGTCGGTCAGTCCGGTGGTGATGGTGACGGCGACGGGCTCGCCATCCTCGAGGCGATAGACCGTTCGCGTGCGTCCCTTGGGCTCCTCGCTGCGCTGCGGCCCGCCGCGCCGGCGGCTGAACGGAACGATCTTCTGCAACAGGCTGCGGTCGTCCTCGCGCGTCCTGGGCGGAACGAAGCGGAGCGCGGCGTTGGGGGCGAGCGTCGCCTGCTCGAGCGTGGCCACGACGATCTCGGCGGTGGCGGTCATGCCCGGACGCAGCGCCAGGTCCTCGTTGCGCACCTCGAGCACGGCCTTGTAGCTGACCACGTTGTTGACGGTCTCGGATGCATAGCGAAGCTGCGTGATGCGCGCCGGGAAGCGCCGATCCGGATACGCGTCGACCGTGAACGTGGCGTCCTGTCCTTCGCGCACCTGCCCGACGTCAGCCTCGTCGACGTCCACCTCGAGCTCCATCTGCTCGAGGCTTTCGGCCAGCGTGAACAGCTTGGGCGCCTGAAACGAGGCGGCGATCGTCTGGCCCGGCTCGACCTCGCGGCTGAGCACCACGCCGTCGATGGGCGAGCGGATCTCGGCCTTGGCCAGGTTGGTGCGGTCGAAGTCGACCTTGGCCTGCGCAAGCTCGATCTGCGCCTGCGCGTTGGCGACCGCCGCGCGGCCGCGTGCAACGGCGGCTTCGGCATTGTCCATCTCCTGCCTGGACGGAACGCGTCCGCCGCTGGCCTTTCGCACCGCAACCAGACGCGACAGCGCGGCTTCGGCCTCGGCAAGCGTGGCCTTCTTTTCCTGCAGGCCCGCCTTGGCCACGTCGAGCTCCGCCTGCGACTGCAGCGCCTCGGCCTGCAGCTTGGAGAGATCCAGCCGCGCCAGCACCTGGCCTTTCGTGATGCGATCGTTATAGTCGACGTGGACGGTGTCGATGACGCCCGAAAGCTCGCTGCCGATCTCGACCTGATTGGTGGGCTGCAGCGCACCGGTGGCGCTGACGGTGACGACCAGCGGCCCGCGCGCAACCGCCTCGGTGCGATACTGCACGCGCTGCGAATCATCGTCGGGGCCCATCGCCCACCACAGCATGGCAGCAATGGCGGCCGCGCCGCCGATCAGCGCGAGACGCCGCCGGCGCGCCGCGACCAGCGCGTCCTCCGCCGCCAGCAGTTCCTCGACGTCGCTGCCGCGCGGCTGTTCCTGCGGGGAAGCCATTTCGTCGATTCAATCGCAGCCGTACGGAAACAGAAAGCCGCTTCCTCCCGCTATGGCAGACGTGGAGGTGCTGCCTGCATCCGAGGCCGCATCGCCATCGGCAGGAAGAAACGTGAAGAGCCGCGCTGTCTGGATTCGCGGCAGCCGCCGTAGTACTTGCCGGCATGGCAAGCTCGATGCGCGCTGTCGCCGCTGCGGTGCTGCTGCTCCTGGCGGGCTGCGGCGAACAGCCGCCTCTGGTCCAGAGACCGGCCGGAGACGCAGCCTCTCTGGTCATCCGCAACGTGCGCGTGTTCGATGCGCCGCGCGCGCGCCTGGCCGATGGCACCGCCGACGTTCTGATCCGCGACGGCAGGATCGCGGCGGTCGGTGTCTGCGGGCTCGATTGCGGCGGCGTCCCCGAGCTGGCCGGCAATGGCGGCACATTGCTTCCCGGCTTCGTGGACACGCACACGCACACCGGCTCCTCCTCGAATCCGCCCGGGGCCACCGGCTCGCTTCCCGATCTCGACCAGACGCTTGCGGCATTTCTCTATGCCGGCGTGACGACGGTGCTGGACCTCGGCAATCTTTCCCCGGCCGTGTTCGAGCTGCGCGCGGAGATCGCGGATGGGCAAAGGCTCGGTCCGCGTGTGTTCGCCGCCGGCCCGGTCTTCACCGCCCATGGCGGGCATCCGGCCGAGGTGCTGCGCGAGTGGCTGCCCTGGTATCTGAAGTGGTACGTGCTGCCGCGTGCCACGCGCGAAATCGCGACGCCTCAGGACGCGCGCGAGGCGGTGGCCGAGCTGGTCGAGCATCGGCCCGACATGCTCAAGATCACCGTCGACGCAGGCGCGCGCGGCGACGTCCCGAATCTGACGGCCGAGGCCCTGGCCGCGATCATCGCTGCCGGGCATGACGCCGGCATCCGCTCCATCGTCCACATCGGCGATTCCGCCGAAACGCTGATGGCGGTGCGCGCCGGCGCCGATGCGCTGGCGCATTCGCCGTGGCGCGACGAGCTGACCGAAGAGGCGGTGGCCGCACTGGCCGAGAAGCCGACGCCCGTGGTCGCGACCATCGCCGGATGGGACCTCGGCGGTCGGCCGCGACAGACGCTGGAGGATTTCCTCCCCATCGAGCGCGAGGTGGCACCGCCCGAGCTCGTCGATCGCCTGCTGAAGACGCCGCCGGCGCAGGACGAGATGACGCGGTCCTTCATGCAGGCCGCATCGGCGTCGTGGGATGCGCGCCGGCGCAACGTCGGAAAGCTGATGGCGGCGGGGGTTCCGGTGCTGGCGGGCAGCGACGCGGCCAACCCCGGCAACATCGCCGGTGCCGGTCTGCACCTCGAGCTCATCAAGCTGGTCGAGGCGGGCCTGCTTCCGGGACAGGCGCTGCGCGCCGCAACCTACGACGGGGCTCGATTCCTGGCCCGCCGCGATGCCGACTTCGGCGAAATTGCCATCGGCAAGCGCGCCGACCTCGTCCTGATCGATGGCGATCCCACCGCGCGCATCGAGGACACCGCCAGGATCGCACACGTGATTCTGGGCGGAGTGCCGCTGACGCGCACGCCGCACCGCTGACGCCCGCGCCGCGCGCCGGCGCCACGCTGGGACGCGCGATGCCGTGCGACGCAGGCGCGAGGCCTGCAGCTACGGTTTGGCCACGCCGATGACCGCGCATGCGACGCGACCGCCGGCATCGCCGGTGGGCTGCGTCTTCAGGTCGTCGGCCTTGGCGTGCACGATCAGCCCGCGTCCGAGAATGCTGTTGACGCCCTCGAACGTGGCGCGCTTGTCGGTGTGATCGATGGTCGCCGTGCCGTCCTCGCCGGCTTCGACGTTGCCGAGGTCGCCGGTGTGACGGGCGGCATCGGTGGGCGCCGCGTGCGGCTCGCCGGTCGGATTGAAGTGGCCGCCGGCCGACGTCGCATCGGGCGCCGAGCAGTCGCCGAACTCGTGCACGTGAAAGCCGTGCTTGCCCGGGGTCAGGCCGCTGATGGTGCCGCTGACCTTCACGCCGTCTCCGGCCTTGGTGAAGGTGATGGTGCCGCTGACCTTGCTGCCTTCGGTGGCGCGCAGCACCGCCACGGCTTTGGTCGGCGCGGCCGCGGCGGCATGCGCGCCGTGCGCCGCCGCCGTCCCGGCTGCCGGCGCAGCCGTTCCCTGTGCGTGCGCAGTACCGAGAAACAAGGCGCCGAAAGCCGCAAGAGTCACAGAAGCCGTAGATCGCATTCGGTTACCTCCGGGACGAGCGTTGCGCGGAAGTATCCCCTAAATCCGTTCCACCGCCAGCGCCGTCGCCTCTCCGCCTCCGATGCACAGCGCCGCCACGCCGCGGTGCAGCCCGCGCCTTTCTAGCGCCGACAGCAGCGTCGAGACGATGCGGGCGCCCGACGCACCGATGGGATGGCCGAGCGCACATGCGCCGCCGTTCACGTTGACGCGCGAGTGCGGCAGGCCCAGCTCCTTCATCGCCGCCATCGTCACCACGGCAAACGCTTCGTTGATCTCGAAGAGATCGACGTCCTCGGCGCTCCAGCCAGCCCTGGCCAGCACCTTCTGGATCGCGCCGACCGGCGCCGTCGTGAACCATGCCGGGGCCTGCGCGTGGAACGCATGGCCACGGATGACGGCGGCCACGCCGCGGCCGCGTCGTTGCGCCTCGCTCTGTCGCATCAGCACCAGCGCCGCGGCTCCGTCGGAGATCGAGCTCGAGTTGGCGGCCGTCACCGTGCCATCCTTGGCAAAAGCGGGCCTGAGCATCGGGATCTTCTCGGGCGCCGCCTTGGCCGGCTGCTCATCGATGCGGACGATCTGCTCGCCGCTGCGCGTGGCCACGGAGACCGGCACGATCTCGGCGGTGAAATCGCCGTCGCCGGCGCGTCGCGCGCGCATCAGCGACTCGACTGCGAACGCGTCCTGCTGCTCGCGCGTGAAGCCGAAGTGGCGCGCCGTCTCCTCGGCGAAGCTGCCCATGAGACGGCCCTGCTCGTAGGCGTCCTCGAGGCCGTCGAAAAACATGTGGTCCTTGACCGCGCTGTGGCCCATGCGAGCGCCGGCGCGCGCCTTGGGCAGCAGGTAGGGCGCGTTGCTCATGCTCTCCATGCCGCCAGCGACGATGATGCCGCGGCTGCCTGCCGCGATGGCATCGTGGGCGAGGATCGTGGCCTGCATGCCCGAGCCGCACATCTTGTTGACGGTCGTGCATCCGGCGCTGTGCGCGATGCCCGCGCCCAGCGCGGCCTGCCGCGCTGGCGCCTGTCCGAGGCCCGCGGGCAGCACGCATCCCATCATCACTTCCTCGACATCATCGCCGGCAACGCCGGCGCGCTCGATGGCGGCGGCGATGGCGACCGAGCCGAGCCTGGTGGCGGAAACGCTGGAAAGGTCGCCCAGAAAGCCGCCCATCGGCGTGCGGGCATGACCGGTGATGACGACAGGATCGCTCATGAAGATTTCTCGCCTTCAGGGAACCAGCAGGACCTTGCCGAGGTTCTTGCGGTCCTGAATGTAGTGATGCGCTGCCGCGGCCTGCGCAAACGGGAACGTGCGATCGACGTGCGGCCGCACGACTCCCTGCCTCCACAGCTCCAGAAGATGGTCGCCCCACTTTCTGAGACGATCGACCTCGCCCCACATGTGTCCGAGGTTGACGCCGAAGACGCCCTTGTTCGCGTTGAGCAGCGCGGGCGGATTGAACTGCAGCCACGGCATGCTCGCCACCGTCTTGAGCGCTCCGAGGATGCTGCGCTCCTTGCCCGTGGCGGCCGCCGACATGCCGAACATGCCGAGACGCCCCGTGGGCGCGAGCAACCGGTAGCCTTTCTTGAAAGAATCGCCGCCGACCGCATCGAGAATCAGCTCGACGCCGCGGCCGCCGGTGATCTGCCGCGCGCGCTGCTCGAAGTCTTCGGTGCGGTAGTCGATGAGATGATCGACACCGAGCTGTCGCAGCTGCTCGTGCTTGGAATGCGACGCGGTGCCGATGACGGTGGCGCCGATGTGCTTGGCAAGCTGCGTGGCGGCGATCCCGACGCCACCGCCGGCCGAGTGCACCAGCATGGTCTCGCCGGCGCGCAGGCCGCCCATGACGATGACGAGCTGGTAGGCGGTGAAGTAGTTGACCGGAATGGCCGCGCCCTCCTCGGCGCTCATGCCTTCGGGCCGGGCGAAGACCTGGCTGACCGGGACGCAGACGACGTCCGAGTAGCCGCCGAAGCGCGTCATGGCCAGAACCTCGCGTCCGACCCACGCCTCATCGACGCCTGCACCGACCGCGTCGACGCGGCCGCCGACTTCATAGCCGACCACCACGGGCATGGCCGGAAGATCCGGATACAGACCGAGGCGTCCCATGATGTCGGCGAAGTTGACGCCGCTGGCCTCGACGCGAACCCGCATCTGCCCGGCCTGCGGCTGCGGATCGGGCGCCTCGCGCACCTCCAGGACTTCGGGCGGACCGGCCCTGGGTATCCAGACCTGACGCATGCGGCAGTAGTAGTCGCGGAACGAGGGCAGATACAATTTCGCGGCGGCGCCGCCGGCAGATAGCATCGGACGATGGCTCTGCGGGCGACAGCCGGCGACGGCGCGTTCGACGCCCTCCTGGTGCTTTCCTTCGGCGGCCCCGAAGGACCCGAGGAGGTGATGCCGTTCCTCGAGAACGTCACGCGCGGGCGCGGCGTACCACGCGAGCGTCTGGAGCAGGTGGCCCGGCAGTACATGCTCTTCGGCGGCGTCAGCCCGATCAATGACGAATGCCGCAAGCTCATCTCGGTCCTGGAAGCGGAGCTGCAAGCCGCCGGCCTGCGGCTGCCGGTGTACTGGGGCAACAGGAACTGGACGCCGCTGCTCGCGGATACGGTCGCGCAGATGGCGCACGACGGCGTGACGCGCGCGCTGGCGATCGCCACCTCTGCCTACAGCTCGTACTCGGCGTGCCGGCAGTATCTCGACGACATCGATCGCGCACGCGCCGCCGTCGGCGCCGCGGCCCCGGTCATCGAGAAGATTCCGCCGTACTGGAACCACCCGGGCTTCATCGAGACGATGGCCGCCAGCGTGCGCGCCGCGCTCGAGGCTCTCGGCGACGTTCCGCGGGAGCGCACGCGACTGGTCTTCACCGCGCACTCGATCCCGGCATCGATGGCTGCCACCTGCGATTACGTCGAGGAACTGCGCGAAGCCTCACGGCTGGTCGCCGAGCGCGCTGCGCCGGCTCTGGGGTGGGATCTGGTCTATCAAAGCCGCAGTGGTGCGCCGGGCCAGGCCTGGCTCGAGCCGGACGTGCGCGATCATCTCGTCACGCTGCCTCCGCAAGGCGTGGCCGGCGTGGTGCTGGTGCCGATCGGCTTCGTCGCCGATCACATGGAGGTGAAATTCGACCTGGACGTGGAGGCAGCGCAGGTGGCGGTGCGATGCGGCCTGGCAGTTTCTCGTGCGGCTTGCGTCGGCGCTGCGCCCCGCTTCGTCGCCGGCCTGGTCGACATCGTTCGTGCGCGGCTCGAGGGACGCGCGCCACGAGTCCTGGGCGCGCGCGGCGCGAGGCCGTGGCCGTGCAAGCCCGGCTGCTGCGCGTACACGCCAGGGCGCCCGTAGCCGGCGGCTCAGGCGGCGGGTCGGCACCTGAAAGGCGCGACGTACCGGGTGCGCGAAAGAAGCGCCGCGCAGGCGAAAAAAAGGACGCCGGCATTGCCGGCGTCCTCTCTCCTCTCCATGCCGCCTGGCACGGCGGGCGCCGCAAGGCGCCCATCGCACCATCAGCTCGCTCATCGTTCACTGGAGAAGGGGCAGCTCCAGCGTTCCGCCGTCCGGCAGGGTCGTCGGCACCGGCAACGTCGTCGCTGTCGGCAGCGTCGTCGTGGTAACCGCCGGAAGCGTGGTCGTCGGAATGGGCAGCGTGGTCGTGGTCGGCGGCAGCGTCGTCGTCGGGAACGCACCCTCGACGGCCGGCGTGCACAGACGCACCGACTTCTTGAACTCGATCGACCGCGTCCCGAACTGGTCGCTCACGACCTTGGGCGCGATGTCCTGGTTCGGGCACGAGACCTTGTAGCAGATGCGGCCGCCGCTCTGGTCGTCACCGCCCAGCTCGAGCGGCGATCCATCTTCCAGATTGGTCACGGTCTTCTGCACCGGTACGCAGTACGTCTTGCCTTTCGGCTTGATCTCGCAGTTCTGCAGACCGAAGTCGTCCGACTGCGCCTGCAGGTTCGCTTCCGCACGTTTGAACATCTTGGTGTCCTTGATGCGGTAGCACTTGAGGTGGTCGGAAGGTGCTTCCTGCGCCGCAGCCATCGCCGGGGCCATCAGGATCACCGCGCCGAGAACGGCGCCACAGATTGGTGTCAGTATCTTGAGTTCGGTGATGGGCTTCATTTGGTGCTCCTCCGCTCGCCAGTCGTGCTGGCCGTGTTTCGACCAAGTCTGAGCAACGCATTCGGCGGCTGTCCAGCCTTTCGCCGGCGATTGTCGGCATTGCTTCCGCGATCAGGGTGCTTGCATTCGTGCCATCCCCTCGCCGCGGCAACGCAACCTACTCATAAGCGGTGCATCACGCGCAGCGTGCGCCGTCTTCTCCCTTCGACGCCGAAACGAACGTTGCCCCTCCGCCGGCCGCGGAAAAGTCGTAGTCATGGGGGAGCGACGCACCTGCCGAGGCGCATGCGGTTGCTGCGCAGGCGCTCATCGTGCGGCGCAACGCGGGTGCCGGTGCAGTTGCGACGTGCTTCGCTGGCGGAGGCCCATCCTCGGCCGGGACACCGTTCCTGGATCAATCCTGATTCGTGAGACATCAGGATTGAGACGTGAGGCTTCGGCAAGCATGATGGTGGTCGTTCGGCCGAGGAGCACACACGAGGTGATCACAGCGGCACAGGTGCGAGCCGCCCGCGCCATGCTCGGCATCGACCAGCGCACGCTGGCGTCGCTTGCGGGCGTGTCGCTTCCGACCATCCAGCGCATGGAGCGCAATGCCGGGAACGTGCGCGGCGTCGTCGAGACGCTGACCAAGGTCGTGGAGGCGTTCGATCGCGCAGGGATCGAGTTCATCACCGACGAAGCAGCGAGCGTCAGCGGCGGTCGCGGCGTGCGCTTCAAGATGCCGCACAAACGGTGACGGCCCTGGAGGCGGCGATCCGGCTGGCGCCTGTCGCGCGCATCCTCAATACGTCGCGCATGCGCTGCACGAAGCTCTGCGGCGTGATCGAGACGGCAGGTGCGCAGACCGCCGCGCGGAGACGGAAGCCGGCCTGCGCGTTCCGTCGGCTGTCGGGATCGCTGACCTAGCCTCACCTGGCGAAGCGGCGCTCGCCGCCTTGGTCCGCCGACAATCTTCGTGCTAATTCCGAAGCTGCTCGCAAGCGGGCTGCGAGCATCTTCCATGACAACCGCCGGCAAGCTTACCACCCGACACCGCCGCCGTGCGCGCCCACGCGTTCTCATCTGCACGCCCGAGATCACCGAGCTTCCCGAAGGCATGGGCAACGCCGCGCTCTACATCCGCGCCAAGGGCGGCGGCCTCGGCGACATCTCGGCAGGCCTGATCCAGCACTTCCACGAGGACGCGCGCTTCGACCTGCACGTGGTCCTGCCGCGCTACGACGCGAAGATCCGCGACGTCGCGCGCGTCACCTACCGCGAGATCGACGCCCTTGGCCGTACGCTCGGTCGCCGCGGGGTGCATCTGGTCACCGACAGTGCCTTCTCGTCGTTGTCCGACGTCTACGGCGAGTCCGATGCGCACCCGCGCATCCACCGCGCCGAGGCATTCCAGCGCTACATCATCAATGAGCTGCTCGGGCGCCTGCAGCCCGACGTCGTCCACTGCAACGACTGGATGACGGGCCTGGTGCCGGCGGCCGCCAAGGCCTTCGGCTTCAAGAGCCTGTTCACGCTGCACAACGTGTTCACCGAGTACGAGACTCCGCGGGACATCGACCGCAGCGGCATCGACGTGCGTCGCTTCCACGAGTTCCTGTACTTTCGCGACTTTCCGACCGACACCGAGGCCAACTGGACCTCCAACGGCGTCGACTTCACGGCCACCGCGATCCACGCCTGCGACATCGTCAATACCGTCAGCCCGACGTTTCTCGAAGAGATCGTTGCCGGAGAGTTCGAAGGCATCATCCCTCCGTCCGTGCGCCACGCCATGCGCGAGAAGCACCGCGCCGGACGTGCGCTCGGTATCCTGAACGCGCCCAACGACTCCGACGACCCTCGCATCAATCCGCACATCCAGCCCTACGACATCGATGACGTGATGGCGGGAAAGCGGGCGAACAAGGAGAACCTGCAAAAGGAGGTGGGGCTGCGGCCCGATCCGGAGGCGCCGCTGTTCTTCTGGCCGAGCCGCCTGTACGCGCAGAAGGGGCCCGAGCTGCTGTCGGCGATCGCGGCCGACTGCGTGCGCCGCTTCGGCCTGCAGATCGTGCTGGTGGCCAACGGCGACCGCGTGCACGAGATGGCGTTCCGCAAGCTGTCCGCCGTCACCGACAACAACATCGTGCTGAAGTCGTTTCGCGAGGACCTGAGCACGCGAGCCCTGGCCGCATCGGACTTCGTGCTGATGCCGTCGCTGTACGAGCCGTGCGGGCTGCCGCAGATGATGGGCCCTCGCTTCGGCACGCTTGCGGTGGCGCGATCGACAGGCGGCCTCAAGGACACCGTGGTGCAGCTCGATCCGACGCGCGCCACCGGCAACGGATTCCTCTTCCACCCGCACACACCAGCAGCGCTGGCGGGAGCCATCGGCGAAGCCGTCAAGTTCCATCGCGAGCCCGAGGAAACACGGCGGCGCACCATCCAGCGCATCATGCGAGAAAGCCTGCAGAAGTTTTCGCTGGCCGTAACGGCGAAGGCCTATATCGAAGTGTACGAGCGTCTGATCGCCGGCCGATAGCAGGGAGCGGAGCGATGACGGGGAGAACAGTGATGGCGATGAACATCATCCGGCGTGGACACGTGGGGATGTTTTGCGCGCCGGCGATCCTGGCCGCTGTCGTGGCGGCAGGCACCGGAAGCGCGCAGGATCTGCCCGCAGCGGCCGTGGCCGAGGCTCAGAGCATCTGGGAGGTTCGCTGCAGCACCTGCCACGGCGCCGGCGGCAAGGGGGACGGGCCGCTCGGCGCGTCGCTGACGCCTAAGCCGCGCGATCTGAGCTCGCCGGACTGGCAGAAGTCCGCGACCGACGAGCACATCGAAAAGATCATCGCGGCCGGCGGTCCTGCCGTCGGGATGAGCGTGCTGATGCCGGGCAACCCCGACCTGGCGGGAAAGCCCGATGTCATCAAAGCGTTGCGCGCCAAGGTCCGGTCGCTGGCAGCGCCGTAGTCGTCAGAATGTCGCGCGCCGGCTACGGGTTCTCGCAGAGAATCGTCTTTTCGAACACCGTCAGATGCGGAACGTTCTGCGGCGACTCGCCGACGTCGGCGAGCACGTCCAGCACCGTGTGCACCTGCGGGCGGTACACGACCAGCGCCTGGCTGGCGCATCCGTAGTCGAACGACTTCTGGAAGCGGTCTGCCATCGTCTCGACGAGCGGCTCGGCGACGATGCCGCCCTCGGATGGCGCCCAGGCGCCAAAGTCGTTGTCGGTGTAGGTGGCCGAATCCACCGAGACCGTCTGGCCACCGTCGCCGTCGAACACCTCGACGTCCACCGACACGTCGGGGTCACCGACCTCGGCCGCCTCGGGCACGTCGGCGAGCGAGACGGCAACGCCCGTGCGCACGATCGCCAGCTGCGAGAAATGCGAGAGCGTCGCGCCGGCAGTCATCCGCTCCTGATCGATCTCGACGAAGAGCTGCTGGACCGGCAGCAGCTCGGTTTCGTTGCCGTCGACGCCGACGAGCAGAGGCAGCAGCGCCGTGGCCTGCGTCGGACTGACGACCGGATTCCCTCGCACGACCACGTCGAGCTCGACCGGCGAGTTGAAGATCAGGCTGTCCGGTCCCAGCGCGTACGCGCTTTCGGCAACCTCGCGCACCGACTCGGGCACCTCCGACAGCGCGACCTCCTCGATGGTCAGCTCCTGCGGCGCCGCCAGCGCGCCGGGAGGAATGTTGAGGAAGACCTTGTGATCGGCCGATTCGAGCAGGCCGCCGCCGGGACCGATGGTCTCGGTGACGAGGCATGCCAGGCAGTCCAGCTCGTCCACCGTGCCGACGGCGAAGCGCAGCGTGCGCAGGGCGTCGGAGGCATTGGTGCCGCCGCTGCTGTCGACGTCACAGACGCAGCTCAGGCACTCGAGGCTGCCCACCGCCGCGCGCAGGACGCCGAGGGCGTCGGAGGCGACCGGCTTGGTGAAGTTGGTGACGGGCTGGCCGCAGTCGCCGTTGGCGGCGCGCGCCGCACCGGGCGGCACGAGCGCGGTCAGCCAGGCCGCGGCCAGCATCGAACGGAGCATCGTGGATGGCAGCATGCTCTAGCGGCTAGCACGGCTGGCGCGGACCCAGCAATGGGGGTTTCGCAGTGGCCGCGGGTCGCGCAGCCGACCCACCGTCGAGCGCCTCAGTCGACGCCGTCGCGGCGAACAACCAGCTTCACCGACGGCTCGAGCCATGCCTGCGCCGCCTCGGCCCAACCGACCACGCGCGTGGTGATGTCGGGAATGCGCAGGCAGCCGCGCTCGAGCAGGTCGAGCACCGCCGGCAGCGCCGCGCGCGACTGGACGCGGCTGTTCTCGAACGTGACGCCGCGCGAGTACATAGCCGTCACCGGCAGCGCCACGTCGCCCGCGGGAAAAGGGCCCTGGTTCGTGCAGATGCCGCCGGGCGCTGTCGATGCCAGCGCCAGCTTGAGCGCATCGACGTCGATTGTGGCGTTGGACGTGATCTCGTAGGGGCCGTGACGACCTTCGTACGGCGCACGGATCGCGCCGGCGCCGAGCCGTTCGGCGATCGCCAGCGCCGGGCCGTCCGGAGCCAGGTAGTCGACGCGGCCGGCACCGAGCGCCAGCGCGATGTCGACGGCATACAGGCCGACGGCGCCATGACCGGTCCCGACCACGAGCACGCTGGCGCCAGGACGCTCGGCCAGATACGGCGCCACCGTTCGCCAGCCGTCGGCGATGTTGTCGCCGGCGCCGCAGGCAATGGTGGGCGCCACACCCGCGGGTGCGGGAAGCAGCATCGCATCGGCGAAGGGCACCAGGAGCAGGTCCGCCAGCGCGCCGCCCCAGTCCTTCTCGGTCAGCGGCATCCCGTACGAAGAGCGGAACGGCACCGATTGGCAGCACGCGGTCAGGCCGCGCCGGCATGGGCCGCAGGCGCCGCAGCTGATCTGGAACGGCACCGCCACGCGATCGCCCGGCCGTACCGAAGCGACCGCGTCGCCCACCTCGACCACTTCGGCGATGCATTCGTGCCCGAGCGCGAAGGGACGGCCCGGCTGCACCAGGCCCATGGCGAAGGGCAGGTCGACGTCGCAGCGTGCGACCGCCAGCGGCCGCACCAGCGCCTGCGCGTCATCTTCGATGCGAGGCGCGGGCACCTCGCGCCATTCCACGTTTCCGGGACTCGTACAGAGGAGTGCTTGCATGCGCGGCAGCGTAGGCGAGCGGGCGGCGGCGCGTAAAACGACTCTTTCTCAAGCCGGGTTGCGCGCCGTGCAATCGAGCGGCTCGGCCATGGCGTCGCGAAGCCAGCGAGCCAGCGCGCGCACGGCAGGGCGCTCCAGGTCGGAGCGGCGGCAGACGAAATGGTAGGTGGCATCGCTCAGCGCTTCGTGCGGGAACGGCTTGACCAGGCGACCTTCGGCGAGCTGGCGATGGACGAGCACGTGCGTCGACAGCGCCACGCCCTGGGCCGCGGCCGCCGCGTCCAGCACCAGCTGCGCGTTGTCGAAGGCGCGCTCCTGCCGCGGCCGCAGATCGGGCACGCCGGCTTCGGCCAGCCACTGGCTCCAGGCGTCGGGCACGTGCAGTTCGTGCAGCAGGCGCTGCGATGCAAGATCGCGCGGCTCGTGCAGCGCAGCGGCGATCTCGGGCGCGCACACGGGAAAGAAGCGCAGCTCGAGCAGCGGCTCGCTGTGCAGGCCCGCCCACGGCCCGGCACCGAAGCGGATGGCGGCATCGACGTCGTCGCGCTCGAAGTCGGCGTAGTCGGTGGTTGCGCGCATCTCGATCGCGATGCGCGGATGCTCGCTTTCGAACCGGTGCAGGCGCGGCAGCAGCCAGTTGCCCGCAAAGCTCGGCAGCACGCTCAGCCGCAGCCGTCCCTCGGGCTCCTCGCCCACCAGGCGCTCGGTGGCCCGCACGATACGCGAGAGCGCCGTCTGCACCTCGCGAAGATAGACCGCTCCTTCGTCGGTCAGGCGCACGCCGCGATGCAGGCGGTGGAAGAGCGGCACGCCCAGGTCATCTTCGAGGGCCTGGATCTGGCGGCTGATCGCCGAGGGCGTTACGTGCAGCGCCGACGCCGCCGCCTGGAAGCTTCCCAGGCGCCCGGCGGCTTCGAACGCTTCCAGCGCCCCGAGGCGCGGCATCACCGGCTTCTTCAACTGCGCTACCCTTCGTCGTGCTCAGGCGTTGTCGCCGAAGCGCGTCTGCCATTCGAGCTGGATGCGATCGATGACCGCGGGATACACGACCGCGCGGCGGAACGGGTCGATGGTGCGCATGTAGACGCTCGTCCAGGGGCTGATCGGCTTGACGTAGATCGCCCAGTACAGACGGTAGCCGCTCATCGTCGGGCGCAGCGCCAGGCACGAGAACGCGTGCACGGTGGCATTGCGGATCTCGCTCAGCGCTTCATAGGGCAGCACATAGACGATCTTGAAGATGCTGTCGTCGGTGCCCGGCGGGATCAGCGAGGCTGCGCGCTCCTCGTCGCTGAGCCTGTGGCTGTAGTATTCGCCGGCCCACGTCTCGTTCTCGCGGTCCCACCACAGCATCCAGCCGATGCTGCGCCGAATGAAGAACAGCAGGCGCACCGCGAAATTGGCGGTGGTCGCGGTCTGCGCGGTAAAGCACGTGCGGGCGTCCAGGATGGTGCGGCCGGCACCGCCGCCGTGCAGCTCGGCCAGCCACACGTCGTGCAGCTCGACGTCGGAGAGGAAGGAGTGGACCTTCAGATCGAGCTGGCGGTATTCGGACGGATCGGCCTGCATGCGAACCTTGTTTGCTCCGTCACTGCCCCAGACGCGGGCGGAGCGCGCGGAACGGGCCATCGACTGCGTTGCGCTCCTTGTCCCTCGCTCCGGCGGGCCTCCAGCCCGCCTGCGCTCGTTCCTCGTCGCGCGCCTTGCCGCTGACCCGTTGCGCGCGCTCCGTTCCTCTTGTTTGCTCCGTCACTGCCCCAGACGCGGGCGGAGCGCGCGGGACGGGCCATCGGCTGCGTTGCCCGCGCTCCGTTCCTTGCTCCTGTTGTCCGCTACGGTCGTGGATGCGTCAAAGGGGCCGACCGGGGCGCGGGGCGGTGAGCTCGCGCAGCCATAGCGCTAGCAGGAGAAGCGTGCCCAGGGACCAGCTGGCCACCATGGCGGGCAGATAGAAGGGGCGGTAGCGGACGGTGACGGGGCCGCTGCGGCGAAACTGGACGGCCAGCCGCTTGCGGCCCTGCAGCACCGTGGCGGCTCCGCTCTCGACGACCCAGCCGCCGAGCGCGTTGAGGTTGACCTCCGCGATCGCCGGCGACGCGCCCTCGTAGTGCAGCGTGACGCGTCCAGGCGTGACCGTCTCCAGCGTGGCTTTGCCGCGTCCCGAGCGCAGCTCCAGCTCGCCGACGTAGACCGGCTGCTCCTTGAACCGGATCGCGCGCTGGCTCTGCACCGGCTCGTAGCAGTACCGCGAGCCGAGGCCTTTGCCGTAGTGCGCCGGCTTCTCGGCCATCTCGATGGTGTGATGCCAGTCCTCGACCGTGATCAACGGCGCAGTCGCATCGGCGCGAATCGTCGGGCTTCCCCACGAATAGGCGGCAAGCCACGTCAGCGTCGAGACCGTCAGCGTTTCCGCCGCCAGGAACACGGCAACCGCCAGGAACGCCGCGCGCGCCGGCCGCAGCCGCTCGAGCGATGCCGTCAGCACGACGATCCACGCGATGTGGAAGAGCACGAACAGGCGGCTGGGAACGTGCGCGTTGCGCAGCAGCGGGAGGTTCTGCAGCAGACTCCAGGGGCTCAGCGGCGTCAGCCAGTTCGTAGCGGCCCAGAAGAACAGCACGGCCACGAGCAGCCATCCCAGCATCGACCGTCGCAGTTCGCGCTGCCGCAACCCCCAGGCAACGCATGCCGCGGCGACGACTCCGAGGTACATGCCGTACTCGTGAAAGCGGTACTCCAGGCCGATTCCGTGATGGCGGCTCTGGCGCGGCCAGAAAAGGATGCGCGGCAGCTCCCAGAAAAGCGCGACGCTCTCGACCTTGCGCGCGCTCGTGTCGTGCATCGCTTCGATGGGATAGGCCTTGGAAGCGATCAGCGCGGCCGCCGCCACGAGCAGCGCCAGCGAGAACAGCGGCGCGCGCCACGCCGCCGCCAGCGCCTGACGCCACGGCACCATGCCGGCCAGCGTCAGCGCCAGAGCCAGATACAGCGAGTAGACGAAGGCGTAGATCGCGCCCTCCAGCATGAAGAACGAGAGCAGCGTGGCCAGCGCCAGCTGCATGCGGCGCTCGCTCAGCCGCAGCAGCGTCAGGCACACCAGCGGAAGCAGCGCGATGGCGGCAAAACGGATGTGGCCTTCGCTCCAGTGGAGCGAGAACCACGTGCTGGCGATGAAGAGCCAGCCGCCCAGCAGCGAAAGCGGACGGCTTCGGCCCAGGTGCCGCAGCAGCAGCGTCATCGAGGCCCAGCCGCCGGCGGCGAACAGCCACAGAGTAAGGAGGTTGGCGTTGTGCGGCGTCAGCGCCAGGTCCAGCAGCATGAGCGGCGAGAGCAGACGCGACTGCGGATTGGCGGCCAGGTCGACGCCGCCGCAGACCCACGGGTCGTGCAGCGGGAGCGTCCGGTAATGCAGCACGGCCGAGCGCACCACCCACGACAGCGAATCGAAGTAGTGCCAGTCGTAGCCCGCGCTCCAGCGCCAGAACGCCAGCGGCACTGCCAGCGCCAGCGACGATCCGCAAAGATAGGTGACGGCCTGCAGCAGTCGCGAGGATGGCCGAAACGGCAAAGGCATCGACATGTGCCGTGCCGCTCAGCGCGGAGGACGGTAGGGCTTCTTCAGGCGCGGCTCGATGCCGGCGTCCAGGTACGGCTGCAGCCAGCCGTTGCCGGCATGCGGATGGGCGTCGATGCCGGCGAGGTAGGGCTTGATGTCGAGAATGGGCGTGCCATCGAGCAGGTCGATGCCGTGCACGTGCACGAGGCCTTCGGTCTGCCGCACCTCGCGCACGGCGACGTTGCTCAGCCCGATCTGCGAGGGACGGTTGGGCGCGCGCGTCGCGAACACACCGCGTCTGGGCCCACCGCGCGGCGGCTTGACAGTGGCGCTCCAGCCGCGGCTGCGATCGAACAGGAAGAGGATCCAGATGCGCTCGAAGCTGCCGAGATCCGCCAGTGCCTCACGGTACTCCTGCTCGATCTCCAGCGTGCCGAAGCTGTCGGGCACGGCCGAGGGCTGATGAGGCGCGTCCTCGCGCCGCGTCCAGGGCGTGCGCGCCAGGCCGACGATGCGCAGCTCAGCGATCGTTGGCAGCATCGGTGACCTTGCCGAGGTCGCTCGTGGACATCCCGGTCACCGAGAAGATCTCGGTCAGCGCGTCGATGCGCTCCTGGCGGTATCGCTCTCGGATCTCCTCGCCGGCACCGTCGGGACGCAGGTGCCGCAGCACGCGCTGGGCCGCACGCAGCGTCATCGCCGCATCGGTGAGCCGCTCGAGCTGGGCGTCCTCGAGCTGACGATCGGGCAGCTGCTCGGCAAGCTGAGCCACGACCAGATCGCGCACCTGCTGGCGCGTCAGCGTTTCGCGCCGCTCCAGGCGCTCGGCCTGGCGCTCGATGCGCTCCTTGTCGCGGCGACGCTCGTCCTTTTCGTGATCGACCGCTCGCTGCGGCTGCGGCAGGCGTTGCGAGGGCGCCTGGCGGGGCTGCCGCTCCACCGCGGCCGGCTCCGCGGCGGCACCCGCGCCGCGGCCTTCGTCCTGGTCGCGGTGCGGCTCCTGACGCCCCGAGCCGGTGGCTGCCGGCTCGAGCGGCGCGCGTTGCCGCGCATCGAGAAAACGCGCGGCGACGACATAGCCGCCGAGCAGAGCCGCCACGAACAGAAGCGCGCCGGTTCGCTGCACTCGCGCAGGCTATGAGGCGGACCTCGCGCAAGTCAACACGAGCGGTCTCGTCGGTGGGATCGGGAGCTCAGCCGCCGCATCCTGGTCTGGCCAGTCGCCTCGGGCGCCGAAATCCTCTAAGGAAGGCTTCCGTGAGCGAATCGGCTCGCAAGCGCGTCCCGCGCGACGTCCGCGAAGCAGCGATCCTGGAAGCAGCCCTCAAGGCCTTCTCCGAGGACGGCTATGCCGGCGCCAGCCTCAAGCGCATCGCCACCGATGCGGGCCTGGCATCGCCTCAGCTGCTGGCCTGGTACTTTCCCTCCAAGCGCGACCTCTACCTGCGAACGATGCTGCGCTATGCCGCGGTATTCGCCGACCTGCACGTGGGTCTGGAGGAGTGGGAGGCCGATCCGGAGCAGTACCTGCATCGCATGGCGGAGCGCTTCCTCAGCGGCTTTCGCGACCCGAGCGTGCGCATGGCGTACCGCCTCATCCTTCGTTCTCCGCACGCCAACACGAATCGGCACGTGACCGAATACCGACCCGAGAACATCTACGTGGTGCTGGAGCGTTATCTGAAGCGGCAGATGGACGCCGGCAAGCTCGTTCGGCAAAACCCGACGCTGGCCGCGGCGTCGTTCGTCTCGTTGCTATGGGGCCATGCCACGGCGCGCCTGTTCCCGATGCTGACGCCGCCGCCGCCGTCCGACGAGGAGTGGGCCCAGCACTGCGTGCAGCTGTTCCTGCGTGGCATGCTGCCGCGCTGAGGCGTCAGCTCGGCGGTCACCACCGCGCGCTCATCGCAGCGCCGGAATCACCTTCTCCGCAAACAGCCGCAGGCCGCGGTGTGCGTAGTCGCCCGGTATTCCGGCGAAACGGAAGCACGCATTGAAGATGAAGTCGCCGATCATCTCGCGCCGCTGGCGGAGCTTCTCGACGATCATCTCCGGCGTTCCCCACGCCTGCACCTGCGTGTAGTTCTCGACCACAACGTCCAGGCCGATCGCGCGCAGGATCTCGACGCTGTTGCCGTACATCTCGTAGCCGCGCGCCTTCTTGAGGTGGTCGCTCATCAGCTCGTAATGTTCGAACACGGTGAGCAGATAGCCGCCGACGTACTTGCGCGCCATCTCCTCGGCGCGCCCGGCATCGTCGTCGCAGACGATCATGTCGGCAGTCAGCACCGGGGGAATTCTCTTGCTCGGGTGCCGGGTGCGGAACAGCTCGCGATAGCGGTCGATGCCTTCGCGCGCCGTCGGCCACGGCGCCTGCGAGAAGATGGCCATGCCTGCGCCGATGCGCGCCGCCGCCTCGACCGAGTCCGGCGACATCGCGATCGCGTAGACACGATCGCGAAATCCCGCACGTGGCCGCGGCCGGATCTCGGTGCGTTCGCGCTGGTAGTAGCGGCCGTTGCATTCGAACCAGCCGGTGTCGAGCGCGTCGAGGATCGAATCGGCAGCCTCGTCGAAGCGCTCGCGCGAGGTCTCCATGTCGATGCCGAAGCCGGCGTACTCGCGCCGCGCCAGCCCTCGGCCCATGCCGAAGATGGCGCGCCCGTCGCTGAGGTGGTCGAGCACCGAGAGCTTCTCGACCACGCGAAGCGGATCGTTCCACGGAAGAATGACGGCGCCGGTGGCCAGGCGGATGCGGCGTGTGCGGCCGGCGAGATACGCGAGGTACTGGAGGTTGTCGGGGCAGGCGGCGTAGTCGCGGAAGTGATGCTCGACCACCCACACCGAATCCAGGCCGAGCTCCTCGGCGTCCAGCGCCATCGCGATCTCTTCGCGCCATAGCCCCGCGTCGTCGATGGCGCTTCCATGGTTTTGGAAGATTTGCAGAAGGCCGAACTGCATGGGTCACCTCCGGGCGTGCGCATCGGACCTATCGCCCAGGATGGGATCCGATGCACGTCGACCACGTCGCTGCGGCCTCAGTCCTGCGCGCAGACTCCCCAGGATCACCGGTGCCGAACTGATAGCTGGTGTTGCACGAGGATGCGCGGCGCAGCATCCGGAATGGCTCGGGAGGTGATGTCGACGCAGTTGCCTCGGGCTGGGACGCGCACTGCGGCGAGACGCCGTTTCCGGTCACCGAATAGGCCCCAAGCTCGGGGCCGCTGGCCAGCGTCTAGCCATAGAAACCTTCGGCGCGGATGCCGTAGAGGCCATTGCCGTGGATGCCCGAGCCGCCCAGCACACGGATATGCGACTCGACGAGCGCGCCGCCGCCGCCGTTGTCCTCGATGGTGGAGCCGATGACGGTGGCCCTGACAGCGTCGATGCCGTGCCCGTCGTTGTTCGAAATGTGGCTGTCGCGTATCCGGCAGCGTGTTGACGCGCACGCCGCCTCCTGCGTTTCCAGTGACCGACGTGCGAACGAGGGAGGCGTAAACGGCCGCGTCGATGGCGAAGCCGGCGTTGGTGCCGGTCACTCCGGTGATCGAGCTGTCGCGGATGTGCAGCCGCCGCGTCACGATGCGCCCGACGATGTCGATGCCGGTGACATCGAGCTTCGGCCCCAGGTCGTAGATTTCCCCGTCGCCGCCGCGGATCGCCAGCGGCGCCTGGATGCGCGAAGGCCGAGCGTGGGCAATGTCCTCCACTGCGACCCTCGTCGTCTGTAGGAGGTGAGTCAAGACAGGCGGATGACCGCGATCTCCGTCCAGCCACGAGCTGTACTTGCCATTGGCAGCCGGGAACGATGCGGCATGCGCCCAGCCGCTTTCCTCCTCGTCGCCTGTCTCTGTGTTTCACCGTCGATCGCCATGGGCGAGCGCCTGATCTCCACGTTCGACCCGGTATGGACCACGGCCACGTACGGCAACGGTATCGGGTTGACCGGCATCGAGCATGCAGACCTCGATGGCGACGGCCTCGAAGAGGTCGTCATCGGTTCCGCCCGGCACTCGGGCCGCAACACGATCTGGGCGGTGCAGCAGTACGATCGGCGGCGCCAACGCTACGACCTGCGCTGGCAGAGCCTCGGTGACGGCGACTTCATCAACGACGTGGCCGTTCTGCGCTTCGAGGTCACCCCATGGCGAATCTACGTCGGCCGTCCTAGCGGGACCGTGGAGATCTACGAGGGGGTCCGCCCGGTGCTCGTCGATACGGTCACGGTCGGCGACGAAGAGATCCAGCAGGTGCTCCAAGGCGATCCCGACAACAACGGCGTCGCCGACCTCGTCATCCTGACCGTGGACTCCACCTATTTGTACGATCCGTTCACGCTGGAGCGGCGCCGCCGGCTTTCCATCGGCGCTTCCTCCATGGTCATCGGCAACATGGACGACGACGCCGAGGTCGAGATCGCCTACGATACCGGGCAGGTCATCACGGAAACCCCGCTTGGCCGGCAGTTCCAGTGGCGTCGCAAGCCCTTCGGCAGCTCGATCATCGGCGCCGACATCGATGGCGACGGCCGCATCGAGATCCTTTCGCACGACGATCAGACCGTGCGGGCGTTCGATGTGGAGACCAAGTCGCAGCGATGGGCGCGCTCGGCGGGCGACCACGTCATGGCACTGCACGCCGCCGACATCAGCGGCGACGGCACGGACGAGGTCTTCCATGCCGTCTACCGGGACGACTCGCTGAGCATGCGCGACGGGGCCACCGGCACGCTGGTTCGTAAGATCGGCAGCGTCGGGTGGTGGGTGCACGGTGTCGGCGTCCTGGACGCGGACGGCGACGGCAGGCTCGAGCTCCTGGTCGGCGGCGGCTCGCCTACCGATCTCAGCGCCGCTGCGCTGCACGTATATGACGCAGCCACGGGATCACTGGAGTGGCTGAGCGTCGACGACGATCCGCCCTATTACGGCATCGCCTTGGGCGACACCGACGGAGACGGCAGAGACGAGCTTGTTACCGCCAGCGCGACCAGCAACAACCAGTACGCCGACGGCCTGGTCACCGTCTATGATCCCAAGCGCAACATCCCGCTCTGGCAGACAACGCCCACGACCTTCGGCAGGTGCGTGTGGGAAGGAATCTTTGACGTCGCACTCCACGACATCGACGGCGACGGCGCGGCCGAGATCTTCGTTGCAGGAGACTGCATCCGGGATGGAGTGCTGCACGTGCTCGACGGAAAGACCCGCACGCTGGAGAACACGTACCACTACGATGACAGCTGCGGGCTGTACACGCTCGCGTTTGGCGATCTCGACGGCGACGGAGACATCGACCTAGCCGCCGGCGCCGGCGGCCATTGTTCGCGAATCTATTCGATCGATCCGCTCACCGGCGCCGTGCAATGGCAGGTCGATGGGCCGGCGGTGGCCTGGACTGGCATGTACGACATGGCGGTGGCCAACGTCGACGCCGATCCGGCCGCCGAGATCGTGGTGTCGATCATGAACCTGTTCATCCTGGACACACACACGCGCCAGTACACGAGCATCACTCACCCGCACTACCTGCGAGCATTCGGGCTGGTGGATACGGGCTCGGGCCGCAAGAGGATTTTCGGCGGAACCGAAGGCGGAGAACTGCTCGAGATCGACACGTCGGCCGCAACGGCCACCAGCTTGGGCAAGGTGTGCGATCACGCGATGCTGTCCATCACGCAGCTTAGCCGCCGCCGCATCGCCTATAGCTGTCGCGAGACGCTCGGCACCTACGATATCGGCGCACGCGTGGAGGAGTGGGAAAGCGAGCCGCTCAACTGGCTGCTCGGATATCACGGCTCGATTCTATCATGGCGAGCCGGGGGCAGCCGCCGCCTTGCGGTCGGCGGCTACTACCGCGTCACCGTGCTCAAGGAGACGCTCGTGCCGGCCTCGGCGGTCACTCCGCCTGCATCATCACCGTAGCCGAGGGAAAGGTGCTGGCGGCGAAACGCCAGCGTCCGCCCGTGCGCCACACCGGTATGTTGTTGCCGCCGGCGGCCAATCCGGCGGAGACCTGGCTGCTCCAGGTCACGGCATGCGTGCGCATGTTGAAGGTACCGAGCGTGCGATCGCAGCCGAAAATCAGCGTGGAGGCACGCAGGTAGGCTAGGCCCGCGACGAAGCTGGTGCAGGGCTTTCCCAGCACCGAGGGGCTGCCGGTGGCTGCATTGAGCAACCATAGCCGGCCGTCATTGCTGCCGGCGACGAGCTGCGAGCGAGTGGGATCACCGGACACGGGCATGGGCGCAACTGCCCAGAAATCATTGCGCTCGGTCTGCCATCCCTCGTGCGTGCGGCCGTCGAAGACGAAGACGTGGCCGAGGGAAGCGATGATCTCCAGCGCCGGATCGGCGTCGAGATTGGCCAGCTTCAAGTCGTACGCGCCCTCCCACGATTCCGTCAGCGAGTGCGAGGTCCAGCGCACATTGCCGCTCCTGGGGTTGATGACGTAGACGAAGGTGCCGGGCGAGCCCGTGTGGACCTTGTCGCCTGCCGCTACCAGGTCCAGTCGGCCATCGGCATCGACGTCGCCGACGGCGATGACGTTGAAGGAAGAGCCGTCATCGTAGCTGTGCCACTCGGTCATCTTGCGCTTCTTGCCGTCGATGACGAAGAACGCGCCCGCGTAGCCCTCGTCGCCCGAGACGATGATTTCCTCGGCGCCGTCCTTGTTCAGATCCGCGAGCACGAGGTCGCGCAGGCCCGTCGACATGTGCGGCATCGAATCGGGACCGGTCTGCCAGCGGAAGCGGTAGTTGGCGGCGTCGTAAACGCTGACGATGCCGGTTCCATAGCTGCTTTCGCTCAGGAAGCTGGCCGACACGTACTCCTTGCGCCCGTCACCGTCGACGTCGCCCACGGCCAGGCCGAAGAAGCCGGGATCACGCTGCACCGTCACGTACTCCAGCGCCAGCGTAGCGAGGTCGAGAACGCGAATGTGCTTGCCCGAGGAGATGTTCACGCCGGCACTGAAGACGAACTCGAGGCGGCCGTCGCCGTCGGCGTCGTAGACGACCGTGTCACCGACGCCGGGCTCCTCGTACTCGATCGTATCCAACGGTCGGCCGTCGTCGCCGGCCAGAATGTGGATCCTGGTTCTCTGCGCCTCGGCCCACACGACCTCGCCGACGCCGTCGCCGGTCATGTCGTGGATGGACAGGGCGCTGATGTCCAGATCGGTGCGGCGGTGCCATTTCACGCTTCGCGTCTTGGCATCGAACGCGCGCAGGTTGTGCCACTGCTCGGCCGCGACGATTTCGGCTCTCCCGTTGCCGTCGAGATCGCCGACCGCGAAGTATGCTCCGAACGCTTGGGTGTAATCCCAGTCCAGCGTGAATGCGGCACCGTCCTGGCTGACGACGTAGCCGGAGTCGTAGGCGATCTCGACGCCCGGGGAGCCGTCGACATCGGCGATGCCGAAGGCGCTGCCGCCGACGGGAATGGTGCGGCGCAGAAGCAGGGTCGAAGGGTCGTACAGGTAGGTGGCGGTCGCCGTCAGCGCGACCAGGTCGAGGCTGCCGTCGTTGTCCGCGTCGGCGGAAGCGGTCTGCCATACCGCATCATCGCCGACCTTGATGCGGCGGAATGAGGCGAGGTCGCCGCTCGGCCGCACTTCAATTTCTCCGTTGCCGAGGGAAAGATAGATATGGGGCGCGCGGTCACCGAAACGCAGCACCGCGAGATTCAGGATGTACTCCGGGTAGAACGGGCTCTGCCAGTGCAGGTCGTAGCGTTGGGCGCGGCGGTCGTAGTACTGGACCGACCAGAACTCGTTGGCAGGCGCGCCATATCCGTTGTCTCCGAATACGAGTTCCTCCAGTCCGTCGCCGTTCAGATCGGCGTGCTGCATGCCGCTGCGTCCAGCGCCCTCGCCGTAAGGCGCTTCCACGAAGCGGGGAACGAAACGCATGGCAGCGCCCGAGGCGGCAGCGGGATCCAGCGCGGACGCCGCAATCAACGTGCTCGCGGCCCAGAGCGCGAACAGGCGGGACGGAATCAGGGGGACGGATCTCATGGAGAACTCGTGCGGCGCGACAGGTGATGTCAGCCGTGCGGCGATGTGGCAAGTGCGGGTCATGGGCATGCGACACCGCCCGCCCGGCTGTTGCTCCACCCCGCACCGGCGCTAAAACCGCCCCATGGAATGCTCCATCAAGTTAACCGGCGGCAGCGTCATCGACGGTACCGGCAGCGCAGCGTTTCGAGCCGACGTCGCCGTCACCGGCGGCGAGATCGTGGCCGTGGGCGATCTGGCCGGGCTGCAGGCTCAGCAGATCATCGATTGCAGCGGCCGCATCGTCACGCCCGGCTTCATCGACATCCACAGCCATTCCGATTTCCTGGTCCCGGGAGCCGAGCACGGCAAGCTGCTCGAGCCGTTCGTGCGCCAGGGAATGACCACGCTGGTGGGCGGAAACTGCGGCTTCAGTCCCGGCCCCATCACCGACCGCACGCGCGCGACCATCACCGAGGCCAGCCTGCTCATCGGCGATGAGCCGATCGATCTGCGATGGGAGACGCTCGGGCAGTTCCTGGATGCGCTCGAGCAGGGCGGCGTGGCAATCAACGTCGCGCAACTCGTCGGCCATGGCGCCGTGCGCGCCGCGGTCACGGGTCATCTCAACCCCGCCGCGCCCAGTACCGACGAGCTTTCGCAGATGGAGCGGCTGACCAGGCAGGCGCTGGATGACGGCTGCGTCGGTGTCAGCTCGGGTCTCGGCTATCCGCCCGGCATCTTCGCCAGCGAGGAAGAGCTGGCTGCGTATGCGCAGTGGGCGCGGGAGGCCGGCAAGATCTTCACCTCGCACCTGCGCGCCTACAGCTGGTCGAGCCCTGTCTACCACACCGATCCGACCGCAACGCCGCACAACATCCAGGCCATCGAGGAGATCCTGCGGGTGGCGGAACGGGCCAAGGCGCGGCTGCAGATCAGCCATCTCATCTTCGTCGGCCGCGGCAGCTGGGGAACGGCCGAGCGAGCCATCGGCATCATCGACGAGGCGCGCGCACGCGGGCTCGACGTGGCGTTCGACGCGTTCCCGTACACCGCCGGCAACACGACGGCGAGCGTGATCTTCCCGCCCGATCTGCTGCCGTTCCTCGAGAACGTGCTGTCGAGCCCCGAGCAGATGGAAGGGCTGGTGGCCGTGGGTGAGGCCGTGTTCGCGCAGATCGGCTTCCACCTCGAGGACATCCAGATCATGAACGCCAACGCCGAGGCGTTCGAGAAGTACAACGGCTGGTTCTGCGGCGATGCCGCGCGCGATGCCGGCATGAGCGTGTGGGAGTTCTACGCGCGCATGGTGCTGGCCAGCCACCGCAACGCGCGCGTCCTGATCCACAAGTACAGCGGGGACGCCGCCGACGAGAGCGCACTGGAGGCGGTGCTGCGCCATCCGCTGTGCACGATCGAGACCGACACGTTCGTGACTGCGTGCGGGCATCAGAACCCGGCCAGCTACGGGACGTTCCCGCGCGTGCTGCATACGTACGTGAAGCGCGGGCTGTTCCCGCTCGAGGAGGCGGTGCGGAAGATGACGGGCGCGCCCGCCGAGCGCCTCGGCTGGAGCGATCGCGGCTACGTGCGCAAGCGATGCGCCGCCGACCTCGTCGTGATCGATCCGCGCACGCTCGAGGACACGGCGACGTTCGAGAAGCCGTCGCAGTTCCCGCGCGGCATCGAGCGCGTGTTCATCAACGGGCGCTGCGTCGTCGACGGCGATCGCTATGACGCCGGTGCGAAGGCGGGGGCGGTGATCCGGCGGTAGCTGCGCCGATGCCGCGGCGGAGCGGCATGGCTCGACAGAGTCAGGGCCTCGAGAGCAGCCGAAGGACCGTCTCGGTGGGGAAGGAGTCGCAGGCGCATTCGCGTGAATGAACCCCGGACCTGCGGCGTCGCCTTTCCATCTCGTCCGTCAGGAGGCCCGAGTGCCCTCACGTGTCGCTCGATCCGAATCCTCGACCGCTTCTCGCCGCGGCGTGACTGCAGCGTCGCGTCGGCTTCAGCCGGCGCGGCAGGCGTGGTGGCTGCTTTGCGACTCGAATGATGTCTGCACCATCTGCGGCCACGCCTTCGCCTGCGGCACCGAGTCGCGCTGCAGCTCCTGCGACGGGCCGATCTGCACCGTCTGCGTGACCGTCGAGCTGCACTGCGGAGGCTGCGCGTGAGCCGCGGTTCGGACACGCCTTCGCGGACGAGCGCGCGGCAGGGATGCAGGGGAGGCTCCCGATGAGCGCGCGCTCCATCTGGAAGGGCAAGCTCCACATCGGACGTCAGGCGCTGCCCGTCAAGCTGTACTCGGCCGTCACCGACCACACGGTCCATTTCCACCTGCTCGACAAGCGCACGCGCACCCGCGTCAAGCAGCACATGGTGCACCCGGAAACCGGCGACGAAGTCCCGAACGAGGAGATCCAGAAAGGCTTCGAGGTCGAACCTGGCGTTTTCGTGGTGCTGCGCGAAGAGGAGCTTGCCCGGCTCGAGCCCGAGGCGGCGCGCGACATCGAAGTGGTTCGTTTCGTGCCAGTCGGCGCCATCGATCCGCAGTGGTACGAGCGACCGTACTTCCTCGGCCCCGACGGCGACGCTGCCGGCTATTTCGCTCTGGCCGAGGCGCTGGCGAGGCAGAAGAAGGAAGGCGTGGCGAAGTGGGTGATGCGCAAGAAGCAGTACTTCGGCGCGCTGCGTGCGCAGGACGGCTATCTTGCGCTGGTCACGCTGCGCAACGCCGAGGAAGTTCTGCTTCCGCAGGAGCTGCCCGAGCCGCAAGGCCGCGGCGCCAGCAAGACCGAGCTCAGAATGGCCGAGGAGCTCATCTCCGTGCTCGAAGGCGAGTTCAATGCCGAAGAGTTTCGTGACGAGTATCGCGACCGCGTCGTCGAGTTCCTGGAGGCGCGCGCCAGGGGCAAACGTCCGAAGCTCGTGCGGATGAAGCCGCGTCGCGCGGCCAAGGATCTCGAGTCCGATCTCGCGCGCAGCATCGAAGCGATGAAGCGTGGCAAGGAGCGGGAAGTTGCCTAGACAGAGGAAGAAGAAGGAAGCCGAAGGCGAAACGAGCGCGCGGCCGTTCTGGTCCGGCACGATCACGTTCGGTTTGGTCAGCATTCCGGTCGACCTGTACCCGGCCAACCGCACCAGCCGCGTCTCGATGCGCATGCTCAGCCCGGACGGGCAGCCGCTGCAGCGCCGCTACTACTCCGAGAAGACCGGCCGCGACCTCTCCGACGAGGACATCGTGCGCGGCTACGAGCACAAGAAGGGCAAGTACGTCATCGTCAGCGATGAGGAGCTCGAGCGACTGGCGCCCGAGAAGACGCGCGACATCGACCTGAAGCGGTTCGTTCCGTTGAAGGACATCCCGCCTCTGCACTTCGAGCGCGGCTACTACCTGGCGCCTTCGGGCGGCTCCTCCAAGGCCTACCGGTTGCTGGCCGAGAGCATGGAGGCTTCCGGGCGCGCCGGCATCGCGACCTTCGTCATGCGCGGCAAGGAATATCTGGTGGCGATCCTGGCCGAAAACGGCATCCTTCGGGCCCAGACGATGCGCTTCGCCGACGAGATCCGAAGCCCCGAACAGCTCGGCCTGCCCGACAAGCCCAAGCTCGCCGCGGCCAAGGTCAAGGCGTTCGAGCAGGCGATCAGGCGTGCGACAAAGCGCGATCTTCCCGCCAGCCTGCTCGAGGACGAATACGCCGAGCGCGTGCAGAAGCTGGCTGCGAAGAAGAAATCGCAGGGAAAGGACGTCGTCGAGATCGAGGAAGCCGAGGGCGCCACCGCCGAGGTCATCGACCTCATGTCCGTGCTGCAGAAGAGCCTGAAGTCCGGCGGATCCACCGGTGGCAAGAAAAAGAGAGCAGCTTGAGATCGAGGGACGCCGCCTCGCCGTATCCAACCTCGACAAGGTGCTCTACCCCGGCGGCCGCTTCCGCAAGGGACAGGTCATTGATTTCTACATCCGCGCCGCCGATTTCCTGCTGCCGCATCTGAAAGATCGCCCCGTCACCCTCAAGCGCTTTCCCGACGGTGTTAGCGGCGAGCACTTCTACGAGAAGGACGCGCCGAGCTTCACGCCGGAGTGGGTGCGCACGTTTCCGGTTCCTCGCCGCGGCGGCGGCCCTCCCATCCGCTACATCGTCATCGACGACCTGGCCACGCTCGTATGGTCGGCGGATCTGGCCAATCTGGAGATCCATCCGTTCCTGCACCGCACGCAGGACATCCAGCGACCGACCCACGCGGTCTTCGACCTCGACCCTGGCGAGGGCGCCGACGTGTTGACGTGCGCGCGCGTGGCCCTGCAGCTTCGCGACATGCTCGGCGACCTCGGCCTGCAATCGCTGGCGAAGGTTTCCGGCTCCAAGGGAATCCAGGTCTACGTGCCGCTCAACAGCGAGGTTGCCTACGACGTCGTGCAACCGTTTGCCAAGGCGATTGCGCAGCTCATGCACGCGCGCAGCCCGGACCTGGTGGTCGCGGACATGTCCAAGGCGCTGCGTACCGGCAAGGTCCTCATCGATTGGAGCCAGAACAGCGACTACAAGACCACCGTCGGCGTCTACTCGCTGCGGGCCAAGAACGTCGTGCCCTTCGTGTCCTTGCCGATGACGTGGGAGGAACTGGCGGCGGCGCTCGGTGCCGGCGATCGCGACCGCCTCTACTTCACGCCCGAAAAGGCACTGCGTCGCATGAACGACGTCGGCGACCTCTTCGAGCCGGTGCTGACGATGCGCCAGGAACTGCCCGCCGAGGTGAGGAAGGCCGTTCACGCGCGCCGCACGCGACGCGGCCGCGGCAGCGCGGGCACCGAGCGACAGCTCGCCGCCTACAACGCCAAGCGCGATTTCCGCAAGACCCCGGAGCCTTCGGGCGCCGAGCCGCGCAGCAGCCGTCAGGGCAGCCGGCGGCGCTTCGTCGTGCAGAAGCATGCGGCGAGCCATCTCCACTACGACTTCCGTCTGCAGATGCACGGTGTGCTCAAGTCGTGGTCGGTGCCGAAGGGGCCGCCGTACAAGAGAGACGAGACGCGGCTGGCCATCGCCACCGAAGATCATCCGCTCGACTACATCGACTTCGAGGGCATCATTCCCAAAGGACAGTACGGCGGCGGCACGGTGATGGTTTGGGACACCGGCACCTACGCACTCATCGAAGGAAACTACTACAAGGGCTTCCTCCACATCCATCTGGACGGTAGGAAGCTGCGCGGCGAATGGATCCTGCGCTCGGACGGCGACGGCAGGCATTGGCACCTGATGCGCAGCGGCCGCTCGATGAAGGCGCTCACTCCCGCGCAGGACGATGCGTCGGCTGTGACGGGAAGGTCGATGCAGGAGATCGCCGACGCTGCCGATGCCACGTGGCAGAGCAACCGCGGCGGCGAGCAGGCGCCGGCTGGTGTCACCGAGCGGCGGCCGGCGCGTGCCACGCAGCGTGCGGCACGCGCCACCAGGCAGCGCGCGGCACCTGCCACCGAGCCGGACCTCTCCGGGCTTCCCAAGGCGCGCGTCGCTTTTGTCGAGCCGATGCTGGCAAGGCTGACCGCTCGCCTGCCCGCCGGCGCCAACTGGGCCTATGAAATCAAGCTCGACGGCTATCGTGCCCTCGGCTTGCGCACGGCCAGGGCTTCGCGTCTGCTGTCACGGCGCGGCCGTTCCCTGGAGGATCGCTTCGGCTCCATCGTCGCCGCGCTCGATGCATTGCCGGAAGCAACGATCGTCGACGGCGAGGTCGTGGTGCTCGACGAGCAGGGACATCCCTCGTTCGCTGCCTTGCAGAACGTCGGCAACACCGGCGCGCCGCTGCATTACTATCTTTTCGACCTCCTCGCGTATCGAGGCCGCGATCTGCGCGGGCTGCCGTACTCGCAGCGACGGGAGATCCTGGAAGCGGCGGTCATGCCGCGCGTTGCCGACCCGGTCCGTCTGTCGTTGTCGTTTCTTGCCGATGCGCAGCAGGTGCTGGCGATGGCACGCAAGGAAGGCCTGGAAGGGATCATCGCCAAGCGCACCGACAGCCTCTACGAGCCCGGCGAGCGCTCGGGCGCGTGGCTCAAGCACAAGACGAATCAGGGACAGGAGATGGTCATCGGGGGCTACATGCCGGGAGCCAACGGCTTCGATGCCCTGCTGGTCGGATACTACGACGGCGACCGGCTGATGTTCGCCGCCAAGATCCGCAACGGCTTCGTTCCGGCCTTGCGCAGGAAGATCGCACAGCGCTTCGCGGCCCTGACCATCGCCGACTGTCCGTTCGCCAATCTTCCCGAACCGGCCAATGCCCGCCGCGGGGAGGCGCTGACGGCCGAGGTCATGAAGAAGTGCCGCTGGCTCGAGCCGGTGCTGGTGGCGCGAATCGATTTCACCGAGTGGACGCGCGCCAATCACCTGCGGCACGCGCGCTTCGTGGCTCTGCGCGACGACAAGGAGGCACGCGAGGTCGTTCAGGAGAAGGTGGCCTGAGCCGCCGCCGTCGCTACTCCTTGCGCTGGATCAGCTCGACCGGATACCCGGTGGGGTCCTTGACGAATGCGATGACCGTGCTGCCGTGCTTCATCGGTCCCGGCTCTCGAGTGATGGGAACGCCGGCTGCGCGCAGGGTCTCGCAGACGCCGTAGATGTCGTCCACGCCGAGGGCGATGTGGCCGTAGGCAGTTCCGATCTCGTAGTCGCGGCCGTCCCAGTTGTAGGTCAACTCGATCTCGTGCTCCGTGCCGGGGTAGCCCACGAATGCGAGCGTGAACTCTCCGCCGGGGTAGTCGGTACGCCGGTGGAGCTGCATGCCGAGCTTGTTGCAGTAGAAGTCGAGCGAGGCCTCCAGGTCTTTCACCCGCAGCATCGTGTGGAGGATCTTCATCGTTCACCTCGCAGCGTCGAGGCCGCTGCCGCCATCACCGGCTCGCAGGAGCGAGCGATCATTTCAGAGCCCGCAGCTCGAAGCGCCGCACATCAGAACTCGTAGGTGGAAACGCCGACGCGCCGGTGGTCGGGATCGCGCACGTAGACCGTGTGCTCGGTCTCGCCGTCGAAGCATCCGCGCGCCAGCGCAGCTTCGCGCACCGCCGCCTTGCGTGCGGCATCCACGCGAAACGCCACCAGATCCATCGTGCCGTCCGGCAGCGTCGGCTCCTTGGCCTGACGACTCTCGATCATCAGCACGGCGTCGCCGCCGAGGCCCAGCCACAGCGAGCGCGGGGCCAGATCACGAATCAACGGCAGGCCGAGCATCTCGGCGTAGAACGCGGCCAGCGAATGGATGTCGCCGGTTCGAAGCGCGACGTGATGCACGGCCGGCGGCAAGCTCACGAACGGCTCATACAGGAAGCGGCTGGCAAGGTCTCGCGCTGCGGCTGTCGCTAGCGAGCGCGACGCCGGAAGCTCGAATGCACCGGCGAAGCGCACTATGATCTGCCGATGCTGACCGGCCTCGAGGTTCTCCTGCAGAACCCACGCCGCCACCTCGAGGGCGGGCGCGTGGGCTTCCTCGCCAACCCCACCAGCGTCGACGCCTCGCTGCGGTCGGGCCTCGATCTTCTCCACTCCCATCCCGAAGTGAACCTGAGGCTGCTGTTCGGGCCCGAGCACGGCATCCGCGGCACCGCTCAGGACATGGTCGGCGTCCACGAGGGACGCGACGCCGCCACCGGCCTCCCCGAAGTCAGCTTGTACGGGGCCTCGTTCGCGTCGCTGTCGCCGACGCCGGAGCACCTCGCGCAGATCGACGTGCTCGTCTACGACATCCAGGACGTCGGCGCGCGCTACTACACCTATGCCGCCACGCTTGCGCTGTGCATGCGCGCGGCGGCCAGGGCAGGCGTCAAGGTGCTCGTGCTGGATCGGCCCAACCCGATCGGCGGCATTCAGGTCGAAGGCGGAGGCCTGGACGTCGGCCTCGAGAACTTCTGCGCGCTCTATCCGGTCCCGCAGCGGCACGCGATGACCGTGGGCGAGCTGGCACGCCTCTACAACGTCAGCTTCGACATCGGCTGCGAGCTCGAAGTCGTGCCGTGCCAGGGATGGCGTCGAGGCGAGTACTTCGACGAGACGGGGCTGCCCTGGGTGATGCCCTCGCCGAACATGCCCACGCTGGAGACGGCGATCGTCTACCCGGGCATGTGCCTGCTCGAGGGCACCAACGTATCCGAAGGCCGAGGCACCACACGTCCCTTCGAGCTGTTCGGTGCGCCATTCGTCGACGGCCGTGCGCTGGCCGCCGAGCTTGCCGCCTGCGATCTGCCGGGAGTGACGATGCGACCATGCAGCATCGAGCCGATGTTCCAGAAGCATGCGCGCAGGATGTGCGGCGCGGTCCAGCTGCACGTGCGCGACCGGCGCAGCTTCGACAGCTACCGCACCGGCCTCGCCGTGCTGGTCGCGCTGCGCCGCCTGTATCCGGAAGACTTCGCCTGGCGCACCGAGATGTACGAGTTCCGTGACGACGTGCCCGCCATCGACCTCCTCACCGGCAAGCCCGCGGTGCGCGAGGCGATTGATGCCGGGTGCGACCTCGATGCCGTGGCAACCATTGCCGCCGGCGGCATCGACGTCTATGAGCGCGGCCGGGACGCTGCGCTGATCTATGACTGAGAGCGCGCGGCCGCCGTGCTGCGCTGCCTGCGACCGAGCACGCTGCTGCCGTGTCGCGCCCGCCACGGTGGGACACGCGGCCGCGGAACCAGGTGGCGGATGCGCTGCCGTACGACGCAGCGATCCGCTCAGCGTTCGCAGTCGCCTTCGCTTTCGACCTTGACCTCGCCGCTCTCGAGGTCCTTCTCGTACTTCTGCTTGCAGCCCTTGTCCTCGTATTCCTGCTTGATCTTCTCGGCGTCCGCTTCGTACTTGGTCTTGACGCCCTGATCGTCCTCGTACTCCTGCTTGTACTTGCCGTCCTTGGTCTCGATCTTGTTCTTGGTCTCGGCGTCGACCGCCGGCGGCAAACCCAGCGTCGTGGTCATGGCCGCAACGGCCAGCCACGCGGCGATTCCCTTGCTCATTCTCATAGAGCCTCCGTCTTTCTCCTCACGATAGGTTCCTCCGCTGAGGCCTCGGCCGCCTTCGGGGAGGCATGCGGGTTCGACCGCCGGCATCGGCATTTCATTCGCCGGGCACCGCATTCACCCCGGCGTGGCGGCGCCAGCGGCCCATCGCGACCCACGATCGTCCGATAGAGGACGACGCGGTCGCGGAACCTACCGGTCTCCCGCCCCAGCGACGCTGTCCAGGATCTGCTGCGCCGCGCGCAGGCCCGTCTCGAGGGCGCCGTGCACGGTGCCGCGATAGCCCGCGGTGTCCGTCGCCTCGCCAGCAAAGAACAGCGTTGCGTCCACCGGCGCCGCGAGCGTGGCGGCAGCCTTCGGCGCGCCGGCCGGCACCCAGGAATAGGCGCCGCGCGACCACGGATCCCGAAGCCAGTTCACCGCGGCTGCATCGCGTACGTGTGCGGCGATGACGTCAGCCGGTACGCTCAGCGCGCGAGCCAGCGTCTCGATGCCCGCTGCCACGACGGCGCGATCATCCAGCTGCGACAACCTTTCGGCTGCGGCACCGCCCGACCATCCCACCAGCACCGGCGTCCGCTTCGTGCCGATCTTCCACCACGTCGGGACCGGGGCGTCCGGCGTCTGAAGGAACGTCATCGTGGAGAGCTTTGCTGCAACGGTCTCGCTCAGGTTGGGGATGCGCTCGAGCGGCCCGTGCAGGAGAAGGAACAGCTTGACCACGTTGCCCATGGCGAGCGCACGTGCCGCCGCCGTCTTGTCGGGCAGGGGCGGTTCGAAGGCGATCGCGCCGTGCGCGTCACCGTCGAGCTGCAAAATGGTCAGCGGAACCGTCACCAGCACGCGGTCTGCGTCGACGATCGCGCTGCCGGCGCCGTCGCGCGCACGGATGCGTACGCGTCCCCGGCGCCATCGGATCTCCTGCACCACGGTGCTGGTCAGAATCCGAGCGTTGCGCTGCTGCAGCGAGCGCGCCAGGTGCCGCACGAGCGCATCGTAGCCTTCGGCGATGGACGCGTCGGTCGGCGACGCAATGCCCTCGGCCGCGCGCTCCTCGAGCGAGATCGCGCGGGCGCTGACGCGCTCGAAGTCAGCGGCCATGTAGCCCTCGACGTAACGGCACATGGTATCGACGGCGCGCTCCGGCAGAGCACCGCTGGCCGCGAGGGCACGCGCGCGCTCGGCCATGGGCACGTCGGGAGCGTCCGGATCGGCGAGCACGGCGAACACCGCCTGCCATGCCTGCGGGTCCGTAACGTCGCGGCCGTCCTGCAGCACCAGCGGGTCGAAGCGGCGTGGCTCCAAGTGAAGCCCGGCCTCCTCGATCAGCCGCACGAGCTCGCGGTGGCGCCCATGGACGAACTCCGCACCGAGCTCGATGGCGCAGGGGCCGAAGTCATGACGCGTGTCGATGCGGCCGCCGAGGCGGGAACGCGCCTCGAGCACCGTCACTGCCAATCCCTGACCGGCCAGTCGCTGCGCGGCTGTCAGGCCCGCCACGCCGGCGCCCACGATGGCCACCGTTGGCGCTGCCGTCACGGGCATTCTCGAAGCGCGGGTGCAGGTGCCGCTGCCGTCATGGCGTCGTCGTAGCGCCGTTGACGGCGTTGCGCGAGCGGCGCGAACCTCTGCCGGACACGCGGACCTTTCGGTTGGCGACCGGCTTCGGGCTAGGATGCGGCCGTGCGCTGGCTCGCTCGCCTCCTCGTGTTCCTGCTGGTGATCGCCTTCGGGCCTCCATTGTCGGCGCGCCTGCTCGGCTACGACCGCGACGAGAGCATGCTGCCGCCGCGCGGTCGCGAAGTGCGCATCGGCGAGAATCTCTTCCTCAACGTGCTCGACACCGGCAGCGGTCCTCCGATCGTTCTCGTGCACGGGCTGCCCTCGAGCGCGTACGACTGGGCCGGGCTTCCGATGAAGCTGGCGGCGCTCGGCCACCGCGTGCTCGTCTACGACCGCGTCGGCTACGGGTATTCCACCCGCGCCCCGGACGCGCCCGATCGCTACACCTACCAATCCAATGCCAACGATCTCGTGCGGCTGCTCGACGTGCTCGGCATTCCACGCGCCACTCTGGTGGGCTGGTCGTATGGCGGCGCGGTCGTGGAGATGGTTGCGCAGACCTGGCCCGACCGCGTCACGCATCTGATCCTGGTGGCGGCAGTGGGCCCGAAGCAGCCGCAGCGCGAACAGGATCTCCTCGAGCGAATTTCCGAATCGCCGCTGGCCGTTCCGCTGTTCCGCTGGGTCGGCTCGGTTCCGCCTCTCTCACGCGCCGTCGTCGCCGAGCAGGTCGCGGAGGCCTTCTCTCCGCAGCGCCCGCCCATCGGCTGGGCCGACTACACGCGCACGATGATGTCGCTGCCGGGCACGCTCGAGTCGTTCGTGCTCGAAGACCGTCGCAGCGCACCGGCCATGCTGGAGCCGGAGAAGATCACGGCGCCGACGCTGGTCATCCATGGCCGCGGCGACAAGCTGGTGCCGCTCGAGGTCGGTCAGGACCTCGAGACGCGCATTCCCGATGCGCGTCTGTTCATTCTGGAGGATGGCGGGCACATGCTGCCGGTCACTCACCCCGATCTGCTGGCCAAGGAGATCCACCAGCACTCGCTCCGCGAGCGTGCGCGTCCCGAGGAGCCGGCTCGGCGCTGATACGCGCCGCCGGCAAACCGCGCGGGAGTTCTGAACCGCGCTGCCGATGCAGGCGAGCTTCAGCGCGTCGAGGATGCGCCGCGGCGCTGAGACGCGCTGCGCAGGATGACCAGGCGGCCGCTTCTTCCGTCGCGCCGGCAATGCTGGCATCGCCAGCGCCGCATGGGCCGCACCGCCGCGCGCGCCTTCCGACACACCGGGCAGCGATGGATGTAGAGCGGCTTGCCGCTGCGTCCCTGCGGGTGCTCGGCGCTTCGAACGGCGACGGGGATTCGCACGCGCGGCTCGTAGCCGGCCATGCGCATCATCTCCTGCCATTCCACGCCGTGCGGCTTGCAGCGCGGACCGTACAACTCGTAGACGGCGGCGTGTGCCGCCTCGTGGCACAGGATTTCGGTGAGAAGATGCGACTGGTTGCTGAGCAACGACGGCGTCAGACGAATCAGGCGCTCGCGCTGATAGCAGCGACCGAAGGATCGACGCAGGCGCGGCGAAAACTCCACGCGCAGCCGATCGGACAACGACGGCGTCTCCCACACACGCAGCCATCGCGCCAGCAGGCGCTGTTGGCGTGCGGGGATCTCGAGAGCGTTCTGCGAGGCTTTCACGGGCGCGGAAGCTAGCACGGGACCGAGCCGGCCGCTCGCCGCGCCTGTCGCCGCCGAGGCGGCGCGCCGCTTGCTTTCCCGGCCATCGTATTCATCTCCCGCCCCGCGACCATTTGCCTTTCCCGAAACGATTCACCCGCGACTTCCACTTCCGCCCTGCCCCCGTCTCAACACGAGACAATGATTTTTTCGGCCGTCGATTGCGGCCAGCGCGCAGTATGGCGGCGCGCTGGCGGTACGCCAGAAGAAATCTTCACGTGCCGGGATTTCGCGAGAGGCCGGGCGACGAGTCGGCCTCGCCATTGCCACGAGCGAAGAGGAAGGGCGGAAGAAGAGAAGGTTGTCGGCGGCAGTAGCGGAGTTTCACGCGACTGCGAGGCACTGCTCCGCTGCGCCCGCCTCTCGACGTCGCGCCGTTGCGCAGCGCCCGAGATCCTACGCCCGCTGGGAGCCGGGCCGTAGCCGGGCCGGCGCCGCGGCCGTACCTGGCCACGGCGCCGAAGCTTTGGCCGGCCGCTGCGATTTCGCCGGCGAGCGAACCGAAACCCATCGATGTCGGGGAAGTGCCGGTCGCCGCCTCCCCACCGCGTGCTCCTCGCCAACCCCGCATGGGGCGGCGACCGGTTCAGCAAGAGAACACCAATCCACACGACAACGCAGCACCATCCTTTCCGTCTTGTGCGTTGATCTCGCCGACCGCGGCCGCAGGCCCGCCACCACTGCAAAAGAGCGGGCGATTTCCGCTTCCCGCAAGTTGGCGGGAGTGGTACAGAGGCGGTCGTTCTACACTTCAGGGGAGGGGTTATGACCAGACTTTCGAGTCGCTACGCGCTCATGGGCGCGGGCGTGGTTTTTTGTTTGATGCCGGCTGGATCGGCGTTCGCGCAGGCGCAGTCCAGCGAGCAGCAGAAGTGCATCAATGCCATCTACAAGGCCGGCGCCAAGATCATCGGCGCCGTCGGCAAGAATTTCACCACCTGCGTCAGCGACGCCACCGACGCCAGCCTTCCCGGCGGCCAGACGACCGACGACTGCCTGGCGGCCGACAACGGGCTCGGCATCGGCAAGGCGCAGACCGGTCTGATCACGGCTTCGACCAAGTCGTGCTCGGCCGTTCCGACCATCGGTCCCAACGACGCGGCCGTGGCAGCCGATGCGTTCGCCGATGATCCGATGCGCGCCGGCGATCTGTTCGGCCTTCCCGTCGACGACGCCATCGTACCGTCGTCCCTGGATTCGGCCGGCGCCTATTGCCAGGAGGGCGTCGTTGCCAGCCTCGGCAAGCTGATGAAGGCGATGACGAAGGAGTTCGACAGCTGCGTCTCCAGTGGCCTGCGCGCGGGCACGATCGACTCGCCGACCGATGTCGGCGCGTGCGTCGGCGTGGATGCCAGCGGCAAGGTTCTGCGCGCCGTGCAGAAGACGCAGCTCAACATCGACAAGCGCTGTCCCGGTCTCATGGTCGCCGACTATTTCCCCGGCGCGTGCGCGGCCGAGCCGCTCTCGAACCTGGCCGCCTGCAGCGCCGATCTTCTCGACTGCGGCATCTGCCTGACGATGCTGGCTGCCGGCGGCGTCACGGCCGACTGCGACGCGCTCGACAATGGTCAAGACGACAACTCGTGCGGGCCCGACTGGCCGGCGACTCCCGAGGAGTATGTCGCAGGTCCGACCGCGTACATCAGCGACGTTCAGGTACCGACGATCGTCAACGACGAGCCGACCTGCTGCCGAGACTTCGGCACCATCTCGCGCGATTTCATCGAAGACGGCACCGACAAGCGCGACAACGCGCTGGCCCGGCTTGCCGACAGCCTCAGCGGCATCGGCTTCGATCTGGAAGCACTCTTGAACGAGGCCATCCAGGATGGCAGCGTCTCGCTGCTGCTCGACCATCCGGGCCTGGACACGATGAGCCTGCCCGAGGACGAGCTGGCGCTGACGGCGCTGACCAGCGAGTGGACCAACGGCACCGACTACTCGACCGCGTCGGCCGGCACCGGCCAGTTCCTGATCGAGCGCGGATCCTTCGTGCCCGGAAAGGGCGAGCCGCTGAGCGTGTTCTATCCCTCGATGTTCGACGAGGGAGTCGATGGCCTGCAGGCCGGACCGTCGACGCTGAACTTCCCGATTCCGTTCGGCATCGTGCTTCTCGACCTGCCGATTGCCAGCGTGAACATCACCGGCGACTCCACCGTGCTGCCGGCTGGCATCCAGTACGACAACGGCGCCGTCAGCGGCTATCTGCTCGTGGACTCGTTCTACACCGCGTTGAACCAGCTGCTCGACTCGCCGCTTTGCGACTGCCTCGGCCACACGCAGTCGCTGTACTACCAGGACGAGGAAGGTGCGTGGACCAGCCAGGGGCGCTGCGTCTCGATGGCGGCCGACAAGTGCCCGGAAGAAACCGAGAGCATCTGCGTCACCCTTGGCGGCGACGGCGGTCTGAGCAGCCCACCGCAGGTCTGCACCCTGCTTCCCGTCGTCATCGAGGGTGCAGCCGACATCGACCTGAACAACAACCCGAGCTACTACGAGGGCTTCTCGGCCGGGTTCAACTTCAGCGCAGTTCCGGCAACGGTCGTGGGCGTGACGCCGTAGGCATCCGCCGCTCACTCACCGAAGCAAGACACGCGGCGGCCGCCCTTGGGCCGCCGCGTTTTTCATTGCAGAAGCCCCGCCTCCGTTCTTGCCACGCCTTCCTCGACGGCCGCTCTCCGGCGGCTCGGTCTCCTCGGGGACTCACGTCGAAACCTGGCCGCCGATCGCCTTCGCCGCTGGCTTCGAAAGCCGCTCGCGAAGCGCCGCGATCAGGCGCGGCGCGTCCCCGACGGACGCCGCCGAGCCGAAGACGTGGAAGTCCGGCCGCACCAGCACCACCCCCGCGCCATTGGCCGCAAACCAGCGCTCGTAGCGGCCGTCGACGTCGTCGATCGCACCGCCGCGCGCGACGTGCGCGCAGATTCCGCCCAGCGCTTCGAAACAGGCCGCGCTTTCTGCGTCGAGATGCCGCGCCGGGTCGTCCTGCGTGCTGACGAGCGTGAAGCCGCGTCCGATCACGTCGTCGAAGAGTCCGCTCGCCTCGTGCCGGCGAACCGGGGCCTGCAGGAAGAGCTCGCCGGCGAGCGCGTCGTCCTCCATGCCGACTCCGGGCCCGATGGCGGGTGAGGGCATCGGAGGTGTCAGGTCGCCGCTCGCGGCCGCGGCCGTCATGACTTCGTCGCGTGCTGCCGCCTGCGCGCGGTCGGCGACGCAGATGATCTTGCCGAGCTCGATCGACAGGTCGATGACCTGACGCACCTGCGGAACGCGCTCGCTCTGGTACGTGTCCAGGAGATCGTCGCAGGCGCGGTCGGACAGCACGAGGCTCAGCTTCCACGCCAGGTTGGCCGCGTCGCGCATGCCCGAGCACATCCCTTGTCCGGCAAAGGGCGGCATCTGGTGGGCCGCGTCGCCGGCGAGCAACAGGCGTCCGTTGCGCCAGCGGTCCACCCAGCGTGCCTGGAAGCGATAGACCGCGTGGCGCTCGAGCGTGGCGTTGGACGGCCGGACGTCCCATGGCTCGAGCAGGCGCCAGGCCGTCTCTTCGCAGTTCAGCTCTTCGATGTCCTCGCCGGGAAGCTTCATGAACTCCCACCGCCGGCGGCCGGGGCCCGCCGAGATCACCGTCGTCGGCCGCGCCGGATCGCAGATCTGCGCGTTGATGGGATGCCAGACGCGCTGCTCGTGCGGAATGACGTCGACGATGAGCCAGTCGAAGAAGAAGCCGAGGTCGGTCGTGGACGTATCGAGTGTGCTACGGACGAAGCTGTTGGCGCCGTCGCAGCCGACGACGTAGCGAGCGCGGACCGTGCGCCGACCGCCATCGAGGCGGGCAAGGTCGACGTCGACGTCGTGGCCGTTCTGCCGCAGCGCCACCACTTCGCACGCGCGCTCGACGCGAACGCTGCGCAGCCGGCGCACCTGACGGTCGAGCGCGTCCTCGAGCGCCGGCTGCGAGAACATGTTGGCTTCGGGCCATCCGCTCAGCCCGTCGCCGGCGGTGCCGATGCGCAGCAGCGTCTGCCCGGAGGCGTTCGTCCACTCGTAGATGTCGGCGGGCTCCGTCAGGCGGGGCAGATCGGCGCCCAGGCCGCATGCCTGCAGGATGCGCGCGACCTCGTGATCGAAATGCGCAGCGCGCGGCAGGGGATAGGGCAACGGCTGCTTCTCGAAAACGCCCACGCGCCAGCCGTGCTGGCCCAGAAGGATCGACAGCACCTGGCCGACGGGGCCGTAGCCGACGATGGCGACGTCGTAGGTCTCATCCATGGAAGGGTACCTCCGGGCCGGACTGCAGCGGTTGTCCCAAAAAATGAGAGTTTCGTCAAATCTTGACGAACTTCTCATTTCTCGATACACCCGTGGCCATGCCCGCCACGGGAAACCGCCGCGGTCGCGCCGCCGGGTCGCGGCAGAACAACGACGACGGCCGTGCCGATGCCGCGCGCGCCGACAGCGGCCGCGCCGATGCCGGCCGCGCGGGCGCTGTTCGCGCGGCCGGGAAGTCGGGGTCGACCGCGCGCACGGCGAAGACGGGCGATGCGCCAGCGCTCAGCGGCACCCGCTCTCGAACGCGCGCCCATCTGCTGGAGGCGGCCACGCGCGTCTTCGCTCGCAAGAGCGTCGGCGAGGCCGCCATCAGCGAAATCGCTGCCGAGGCCGGCGTGGCCAACGGGACCTTCTACAACTACTTCCGGACCCGCGAGGAAGTGCTCGAGGCCGTCAGCGTGCGCCTGGCCGAGCGCCTGCACGACGACATCACCGCGGATTCGGTCGGCGTAACCGATCCCGCCGAGCGCGTCGCGGTCGGTGCACGACGCTTCATCCTGCAGGCGCGGCGCGATCCGCAGTGGGGTGCCGCCCTGCTGCGAGTCTGGAGCACCAGCGGGCGCATCGCGCCGCAGGCGGCCGAGCCGGTGCTCGCCGACGTGCGCGCGGCCAGGCGCGCCGGCCGCTTCTCGTTCCGCTCCGAAACCGCCGCACTCGACGTGCTGCAGGGTGCGGTGATTGCCGGTATTCGCAGCGTCGTCGACGGCCACGCGGGCGAAGCGCACGCCTCCGATGTCGCCGCGCTGATTCTCCGCGCGCTCGGAGTCGGCGCGGGCGAGGCCGAAGAGATCGCACGGCGCCCGCTGCCCGACGCGGACGCCGCTGCGGCGCCGGCGGCCGGCGCGCTCGCCCCTGCCGCCGCCAACCGAGGCGGCGCCAGCCGTCGCCGTTCCTCGAAAACGAAAGGAGCCCCATGAAGATCGCCAGCTACCACCGCGGCGGCGCGCTGCGTGCGGCCGCCGTCGTCGACGGCGCTCTCGTCGACCTGCAGGACGCCGACCCTGCGCTGCCGTCCACCGTCCTGGCGTTGCTCGAGGCCGGTGCAGACGCTCTTGCCGCCGCCTCCAAGGCGGCGCTGCGCGCGCGCGAGCGCATTGACCTTGCCACGGTTCGCCTGGCGGCGCCGGTGCCGCGCCCGCCCAAGCTGCTCGCGATCGGGCTGAACTACCGCGATCACGCCGAGGAGTCCGGGCAGCCGATCCCGGAGGTCCCGGTCGTGTTCAACAAGCAGTCCACCTGCGTGACCGGCCCGTACGACGACGTCCACCTTCCGCGCATCAGCCCGATGCTCGACTACGAGGGCGAGCTCGGCGTGGTCATCGGCCGCCGCTGCCGGCACGTTCCGCGCGAGAAGGCACGTTCGGTGACCGCCGGCTTCGTCGTCGTCGACGACGTCACGGTGCGCGACTGGCAGCTTCGCACGCCGACGTGGACGATGGGCAAATCGTTCGACACGCACGGTCCGATGGGCCCGTTCCTCGTCACCGCCGACGAGCTCGATCCCGCCGACCTCGCCATCGCCACGTTCGTCAATGGCGAGCTGCGCCAGAGCTCGCGCACCTCCCAGCTCATCTTCGATTGCGACGCGCTGATCGAGCACCTCAGCACCGCCTTCACGCTCGAGCCCGGCGACGTCATCTCCACCGGCACGCCGGCGGGCGTCGGCATGGCGAGGAATCCTCCACGGATGCTGGCCGCCGGCGATGTGGTGGCGGTGGAGATCGAGGGAATCGGACGCATCGAGAACCGCGTCGTGGCCGAGCCGGCCCAGACGACGCTCTACTGACGGAGAAGCGCATGGCCCTGCACTGCCTCAGGGGAATCACGCTCGGAGTCTCGCGTCTGGAGGAGACGCGCGCATTCTACCGCGACTTCGGGCTGGAGGAGCGCTCCCCCGGCCGCTTTGCCACCGGCGACGGCGGCGAGCAGCTGCGTCTGGTGGAAGCGCCGCACCGGCGGCTGCTCGAGATGCGCGTGGCGGTCGAGCACGACGACGATCTCGGCGCGATGGACAGCCGCCTGCGCGCGCTGGGGCTCGACCCTCTTCGCCGGCCGCACTCGCTGGAGATCCTGGAGCCGAGCAGCGGCGTGCGCGTGGTCGCCGAAGTGGCGCCGCCGATCCAGCCGAGCCACTACGCGGCGCGGGCCATCAACGCTCCGGGCGTCACGAGTCGCTTCAATGAACGCTCCAGCGCCGCCGTCGTGTCTTTGCCGAGCCGTCCGCGCCGGCTCGGCCACGTCGTCATCGGTTGCCCCGATGCCGCGCTGACCCAACGCTTCTTCGTCCAAGGCGTCGGCTTCAAGGTCAGCGACCTCGTGGGCGAGGTCGGCGCGGCGTTCCTGCGCTGCTCCTCCGATCACCATAACCTGCTGATTCAGCCGGCCCCGGTGGCCTTTCTCCACCACACGGCCTGGGAAATGGCCGACGTCGACGAGGTGGGGCAGGCTGCGGCGCGCCTCGTGGAGTCGCGGCCCGATTGCCACGTCTGGGGCCTTGGCCGCCACGGCTTCGGAAGCAATTTCTTCTGGTACCTGCGCGATCCCTCCGGCGGCTTCAACGAGTACTACAGCGACCTGGACGTAATCGTCGACGACGAGCTGTGGAAGATCGCCGCATCGACCCAGGTCCATCCGCTGGCAGCGTGGGGGCCGCCGGTGCCGATGGAGTTCCTGTTTCCGCCCGACCTGCCCGCGATGGTTTGAGCGCGTCCCAACGATGCGGCCTTGATCGCGCCGGCGGCACGGAGGTTGCGGAGGCCGCCGGGCGTGTTGGCTCGGCTGCGAAGGCCCGAAGACCACCACCGTCGACGGCGGGCTGGCACGCAGCGGCATTTCCCTTTCTTCCAGCGCGGCGCAGCGGGCATACTGCGCGGCGGGGGACTCCATGCCAGTACGACCAGGCACCATTTTTCGTGCGCTTGCCCGCGCGCAGGCACCGCTCCATCACCAGCTCGCCTTGCGGCTACCTTGCGTCGCGCTCGCGATGCTCCTCGCCGCGGCACCGGCGTCCGCGGCACCGCCACTGCCGGAGGTCGCGGCTGCGGCGCAGCACCTCGATGCGCTGGTGGGCGGCGCCGCCAAGGTCGAGTTCCATGGGGCCACCGGCGCGGCCCGCTTCGTCAGCATCGCCGGCGGCGCTCCGCAGGCGCGCGCTCTGGCCGCGGCGCCGCGTGCCCGCGCCGAAGCCTTCCTCGACGAGCACGGCCGTCTGTTCGGTCTGAGCTCCTCGCGCGAGCTCGGCCATCGCCGCACGCGGCGCGAGCGCAGCGGCGCTGCCCACGTCATCTTCGACCAGAGCCATCACGGCCTGGACGTCTTCGGCGCCCGCTTGATCGTTCACCTCGACGAGCAAGGGCGCGTGCGCGCGGCCAACGGCGTCACCGTTCCCGGCATCGACATCGATCCCATCGCACGCATCGACGCGGAGCAGGCCCGCCGGGCCGCCCTTGGCGGTGACGCGGGGCAGGGCGCCGGCGAGGCCACCGTGCTTCGACTGCTCGTGTTCCCGCAGGGGCTGCTGCAGGGCGCGACGCCGGTGGCGCGCCTGGCGTATGAAGTGGAGGTACGCGGCGGCGAGCGCGTGCGCGAGCTGGTCTACGTCGATGCAATGGGCGGCAAGATCCTCGAGCGCATCACGGGCGTGCACCAGGCTCTTTCGCGGCGCCTGTACGATGGACAGTACGCTGCGGCCTCACTCCTCTGGACCGAAGGCGATCCGCTGCCGTTCGGCGAGGCCAACGCCGACTCGATCCTGGACAATACCGAGTTGAGCTACGAGCTGTTCGCCAACGTCAGCAGCGGCACGTACGTCTCCTATGACGGCGCCGACCATCTCATGGAAGCGGTTGCCGATATCGGCCAGGTGCAGCCGACCACCTGTCCCAACGCATACTGGGACGGCACCTCCACCAACTTCTGCAACGAGGTCACCAGCGATGACATCGTCGCGCACGAGTGGGCGCATGCGTATACGGAGCATACCGGCGGCCTGATCTACGCGTACCAGCCGGGTGCGCTCAACGAATCGTATTCGGACATCTTCGGAGAGCTGGTCGATCTCGGCAACGGCACCGGCAACGACCTGCCCGACGCGGTGCGCGCCGAAGGCGTATGCTCGCAGCACGCACGCAATGCGATCGGGCTGGAGCTCGTCATCGCCGCGCCCGCGTCGATCGCGGGCAGCTACGTCGTCGGCGGCGCCGAGTTCGGTCCTCCGCTCGATTCGACCGGCGTTGCCGGTGCGCTGGTTCTGGCCGACGATGGCGACGCCAGCGACGATGGCCGCATCGATGACGGCTGTCAGCCATTCGTCAACGCCGCCGCCGTGACGGGCAAGATCGCCGTCGTTCGCCGCGGCAGCTGCCTGTTCGTGGACAAAGCGGCCAACGCCGAGGCTGCCGGTGCCATCGGCATGGTGGTCGTCAACAACCAGGGCGACGGCGTCATCACCATGGCCGGCGATGCGGTGATCGGGATTCCCTGCATCTTCCTCGGCCAGAGCGACGGCGAAGCCATCATCGCCGCACTCGGCGAAGGCGTCACCGGTACGATGCGCTCGGAGCCCATCGCCACCGCGAATACGTGGCGATGGCTGATGGGCGAGGATTCGACGGCCTTCGGCGGTGCGATCCGCGACATGTGGGCGCCCGAGTGTCTAGGCGACCCGGGCCGTGTAGGCGATGCCGAGCTGTACCGGTGCGGCTCCGGCGACAGCGGCGGCGTGCACTCGAACTCCGGCGTCCCCAACCGCGCGTTCTCGCTGCTCGTCGACGGCGGCAGCTACAACGGGGTTGCTGTCGCCGCCATCGGAGCGACCAAGGCGGCTGCGGTCTACTGGCGCGCGATGAGCGTCTACCAGGTTCCGGCCACGGATTTCCCGGCGCACGCGGACGCGCTCGAGCAGTCGTGCGAGGATCTCGTCGGCCAGTTGCTGCCGGCCCTGGACACCGGCGCGCCGTCCGGAGAGACGCTGTCGGCCGAGGACTGTCAGGCCGTGACCGACGCAATGACAGCGGTGGAGATGCGTGCGCCGATCCCGTGCAGCTTCGATCCGATCCTGGATCCCGATGCGCCCGAGCTGTGCAGCGGCTCGGTCCTCGTCGACGCGGTGGCCTGGGACTTCGAAACCGATCCCTCCGCGACGTGGACGTTCGAGGACGACGGCGTCTTCGAGGAGTACCTGCCTCGCAGCTGGCAATGGACGAGCGACCTGCCCGATCAGAGGTCCGGTTCCGCGCTGTACGCCGCCAACGCCAACATCGGCGATTGCGATCCGGGCAGCAACGATCAATCGGGCGTCGTGTACGCCACGACGCCGCCGATCCTGATTCCGCAGCGCAGCGGGCCGCCCAAGCTGGTGTTCGATCACTACATCGCCAGCGAGCCGGCCTTCGACGGCGGCAATGTCTCCATCAGCGTCAACGGCGGGCCTTTCCAGCTCATCGACGGCGACGACTTCACGTTCAACGGCTACAACCAGATCATCGCGCAGGGCGGAGGCAGCGCGCCGGTGAACCACAATCCACTTGCGGGCCAGATGGCCTTCAGCGGCGTCAACGAGAATTCGACCAACGGCAGCTGGGGCCAGTCGCAGGTGGAGCTGGGCTGGTACGCGGCGCCGGGCGACACCATACGTGTGCGCTTCGCGTTCGGGATGGACGGCTGCTTCGGCGTCGACGGCTGGTACGTCGACGACGTGCGCGTCTTGTCGTGCACCGAGCCCGCCGATGGCCTCGATGCGTTCGTCTGTGACCGCGACCGCATCAGCCGCGATGCGTCCCCGTTCACGCCGGTCGAGGACGTGGAGCTGTTCACCCAGCTCGACGGCGGCCTGATCACGCCCTTCTATGATGTGGTGGCACCTTCCATGCTGTGCCAGCCGCGCGCGCTCGGCGACGAGGACATCAGCGACCCCGAAACGCATCTTGCCGGCTTCGAGCTGAGTGCGGGCATCGCGCTGCCCGAGCAGGCGCTGGATGTGGAGGTCGATACGGCTCTCGGCCGTACGTGGGTCGACACGAAAGCAGCGCAAACGGTGCTCGTGCCGGCGGCGACCGGCGTCTCACCGGTGGCTCCCGATAATGGGTCCCACGTTCTGGACACCTACGCCTGCTATGGCGTGCGCAAGGCTCGCGGGGCGCCGAGGTTCCCGCGCGGCATCACCGCCGGCCTGACCGACGCCGGCGGAGAGACCGTGACGTACGGCGTTCGCAAGCCCTCGCGGCTGTGCGTGGCGGCCGACCGTGACGGCGGCGGAATCAAGAACGAAGGCAGCTGGGGCCATCTTCTCTGCTACAAGGCGAAGCGGCTGGCGGGACAGCCGATCTTTACGGGTGTGTCCGGTCTCAACGTCGCCAGTGACTTCGGCCAGCAGCAGGTGGACCTGACGCGCGAGCACGACCTTTGCCTGCCCGCCACGATCACCGACCTGGCCGACCTCGGGCACTGACACCACGGTCCATAGGTGCACGTGCGATGGACGCGCAGCGGCGGCTGCGCCTCCCATCACCGCCCCGCACTTACGACAGGCATGGCCTGCTGGTAGCGTGGCGCCGACTTTGGCTGGCCGGCCTTCCCGCTCCAGCCGTTCGGGGGATGCTCGAATGCGCGAGACGCCGCTCGTTTCCGCCTTCATCACTGTCCTGTTGGCCTGCCCTGTCTCGGCGGCGTCGCCACCCGTCGATGATCGGCTGGTCTGCTTCGAGCTCGAGGATTCGCTGGCGGCCGAGGAGCGCTGGCGCGAGGTGACGCCCGGCGATGGGAGCGGCTGCAGCGTCCGCACGCGCGCCAGTCTTCTGTGCACGCGAACAAAGGACGTCGAGGAAGAGGACGCGCAGCTCGCGCGCGAGCAACTCTGCTACAAGCTGCGCTGCGCCGGCGCTGCCGCCGCCGGCCCGTTGTGGCTCGAGGATGCATTCGGCGGCCGACGCATCGAGCCTGGCGGCTTCGGTTATGTCTGTACGCCGGCCCATGTGTCGCCCGCCGGTGATGCCGGCGAGCATGGCGCGCGGGCGACGCGTCGGCCCCGATCTTCCGGTTCCGCGGGTCAGTTCGTGCTGCGCGAATGCGGCGACTTCTCCGGCGAAGGCGCCATCAGCGCGAGCGACGCGCTCGGAACGCTGCGAGCCGCCGTTGGCAGCGCGAGCTGCCTGCCGTGCGTGTGCGACGTCGATTCCAGCGGCACGTTCACTGCCAGTGATGCACTGCGTGTGCTGCGCAATGCCGTGGGGCAGGCCATCGAGCTGAACTGCCAGCCGGACGGCAATCCTGTCAGCTGGACCGGCGGCGCCGACAATGTCTCCTGGCACCTGCCGGGGAACTGGAGCCTGGGCACGCGCATCCCCAACCTCTGCGACGACGTCACCATCGCCATCGCCGGGCCCACGATCCTGCATTCGCAGGGGAATGACGGAGCTTTGCGGATCAACTCGACCCGCCCCATCGACCTGTCCGGCGGTACGCTGCAGGTGCGCGATACGGTCTTCGTCGGCAACACGTTCCGCTTCGTTGGCGGGACGCTGAAGGATGGAATCGTCCTGGCGGCGGCGCCGGCTGCGTCCGCCGACGGCGAGGGATCGACGGCCGGCGCGGGGGCCGAGGCGGTGTTCACCAACAGCGGCGGCCTGCTCGATGGCGTCACGTTCGAAGCCGACATGAACCTGTCGGCCACCAGCGTGCACGTGCGCGTGATGAACGACCTCATGCTCGAGGGCACCGCGACGATGGGGTCGGCCAGCAACGTCCGGTTCCAGGGCGGCACCCAGCTCCTCGGCGGGAGCGGCGAGGTCTTTTTCAACGGCACGTCCGGCAAGAGCATCACGGTGGACTCGGGAACGACCCTGGACATCGGTGCGGACATGACCATCCGCGGCGGCACCGGCACCGTCGGCAGCGCGGGCACCCTGACCAATCTGGGAACGATCCACTCGGATCTGCCGGGCGAGATCATCGTGCAGTCCACCAGCGGCTGGACCAACGCTGGCCTGATCCGCGGCAGCGGAGGCGGCGACGTGGAGCTGACCGGAACCTGGACCAACGCCGCGCAGGTCGAGATCCTCGACAGCGGCGTGCTGACCCTGACCGGTCAGTGGCACAACGACGGCACCATCTCCTCGACCGACTCCACCGTGAACCTGGGCGGCACCTTCACGCTCGACGATCTCGGCACGTTCACCCGCGACGGCGGCGAAGTGAACCTCACCGGCACCCTGGACAACGACACCGGCCTGATGCTCGACGACCTCACCGGCAGCTGGCGGCTGGTCGGCGGAACGATTCTCGGGGGCACGATTGCCGCCGAAGGCAACGCCGAACTGATCGCGACCAACTCCGGCGGCCTCCTCGACGGCGTCACTCTCCTGAGCGGCATGGACATGACCGCCACCAGCGCACACGTACGCGTCTCCAACGACGTCGAGCTCGGCCCGGCGGCGGTCGTGACGATGGGTACTGCGGCCAGCATCCGCTTCCAGGGCGGGGATCAGGAGCTTGCCGGCGAGGGCGAGATCTTCTTCCAGGGAACAACCGGCAAGGCCATCACGATCGATGCCGGCACTTCGGTGGACATCGGCGCCGACGTCATCATCCGTGGGGGACAAGGAACCGTCGGCAGCAGCGGAAGCCTGACCAACCACGGGCTGATCCATTCGGATCTTCCCGGCGAGATCACGATCACCTCCACGCAGGGCTGGACCAACGAGGGCAGCATCCAGGGCAGCGGCGGCGGCGATCTCGAGCTTTCCGGCGTCTGGACCAACAACAGCGAGGTCGCGATCGCCGACAGCGGCGTGCTGACGCTGGAAGGGATGTGGTCGAACGCCGGCACCATCGACGCCGTCGATTCCACCGTCAATCTCGGCGGCACCTTCACGCTGGCCGCGCTCGGCGACTTCTCGCGCAGCGGCGGCATCGTCAACCTGACCGGCACGTTCGACAACGTCAGCGACCTGGTGCTGGGACCGGACACCGGCGACTGGTTCCTGCGCGGCGGCACAGTGCTCGGCGGCAGCATCGACGGTACGGGCGGAGCGAGGCTGATCCTGACCAACAGCGGCGGTGTCTTGAATGCCGTGACGATGCTGGCGCCGATGGACATGACGGCCACCAGCTCGCAAGTGCGCATTCAGAACGGTCTGCAGCTGGAGGGGCTCGCCACGATGGGCACCGCCTCCAGCATCCGCTTCCAGGGCGGCCAGCAGACACTGTCGGGTGCCGGTGAGGTATTCTTCCAGGGCACTACCGGCAAGAGCATCACGATCGATTCGGGCACCACCCTGACGATTGCCGAGACGATGACGATTCGCGGCGGTCAGGGCACGGTCGGAAGCAGCGGCATGCTCGTCCATGAAGGTCTCATCGACGCCAACGGCGCCGGCGAGATCACCGTCACTTCCACGCAAGGCTGGACCAACAACGGCGAGATTCGCGGCCGCGACGGCGGCGACCTGCAGCTCTCCGGCGTGTGGACGAACAACGAGGTCGTCAGCATGGAAGACGGCGGCGTCCTGACGATGGGCGGCACCTGGGAAAACGAAGGCAAGATCATCTCCGATCAGGCGACGGTCAATCTCGGCGGCACGTTCACCCTGGCCAGCCTCGGCTCCTTCAGCCGCACCGGCGGCACCGTCAACATCACCGGCACGTTCGACAACGAGACCGACCTGCTGCTGGACATGAGCACGGGAAGCTGGCGGCTCGCCGGCGGAACCATTGCCGGCGGTTCCGTCGACGCCCAGGACGGCGCCGAGCTGCTCTTCACCAACAGCGGCGGCCTCCTCGACGGCGTCACGATGGATGCACCGATGAATCTGACGGGCACCAGCTCCCAGGTGCGCGTTCAGAACGGTCTGGTGCTCAACGACGTGGCCACCATGGGCACGGCGAGCAACATCCGTTTCCAGGGAGGGCAGCAGGTGCTCGAGGGGACCGGGGAGGTGCATTTCTCGGGGACGACCGGCAAGTCGATCACCGTCGACTCCGGTGGCACGCTCACGGTTGCCGAGACGATGTCGATCACCGGCGGCACGGGCACCATCGGCAGCGCGGGCATGCTGCAGATCGACGGCATGGTCGAGGTGAGCGAAAGCGGCGAGATCACCGTTGCGGCCACGCAGGGCTGGGTGAACGACGGGACGCTGCGTGCGACGGCGGGCAACCTCCGGCTTCTCGCCGCCGGCAGCAATTCGGGAGGAACCATCGAGATCGGCGCCGGACGCCAGCTGACGGCGCCGAACGGGTTCACGCAGCTGGGCGGAGGAACGCTGGTGCTGCACCTGGGCAGCGCCGCCAGCTTCGGCAAGGTGGCCGTCACCGGAGCGGCCAATCTGGCGGGCACACTCGAGGTCGCGCTCGGCGACGGCTTCGATCCGCCCGTCGGGACGACGTTCCAGATCATGACGTTCGGATCGCGCGTGGGTGACTTCACGACGGTCGAAGGTCTCGACATCGGGAACGGGAAGAAGCTGCAGCGGACCACGACCGCGACCACGATGACGTTGGAGGTAGTCCCAGAATGACAAGCAGCAGCAGGATCATGGCCGCAGGCATCCTGGCCGCCGTCTGTGGCGCCGTGCCCGCCGCGGCCGGTCGCTTGGATCATTCGCGCTGCGAGCGGGTGTCGGCGGGCTCGGAGGTGATCATGGCCGTCGACGTGGAGAGCGCCGTGCTCGGCGACCATCGCGACTGCACGCTCGGCGAGGCGCGCCATCTGTGCGATCCCGCCGATGCGGTGGTGGCCGGTGGAACCGAGCCATCGGAGCCCTCCGGCGTCGAAGAGGAGGCGCGTCGCCTCTGCTATCGTCTGAGCTGTCCGGCCGCGCCATCGCAGACCGTCACGGTCACGGACCGTTTCGGCTCGCGCACCGCCACGGTGGCGCGGCCGAAGTACGTGTGCCTCGTGACCGGCACTGGAGAGTCAGCGACCGAGCGGTAGACGCGCCACCGCGGCGACCGTCGCGATGAGCTCGGAAGCCTCGACCGGCTTGGACAGATGCATCTGGTAGCCGGCCAGCATCGCGCGCGTGCGGTCTTCGGAGCGCGCGAACGCGGTCAGCGCGACGGCGGGCGTGAGGTGACCACTCGGCATCTCCATCTTGCGCAGCGACCGGATCAGGTCGTAGCCGTCCCGGTCGGGCATTCCGATGTCGCTCAGCAGCACGTCGGGCGGCTGCCTGCGAAACAGATCCAGTGCTTCGGCGGCCGATGCCGCGCGCGTCACGCGCGCACCGTGGTCTTCGAGCAGCTGTCCGATCAGCTCGCGCGCGTCCGCATCGTCGTCCACCACCATCACGTGCAGATTGCTCAGCGACACGTCGTGCGGAATCGGCGCCGCGCCTCGTGCCAGGCGTGGGTGCGCGCGCTCGCTCGGCGATTGCTCTTCGTGCATCGGCATCAGCGGTAGCTCGACGACGAACGTGGACCCCTTGTCCTCGCCGGCGCTCTTGGCCCGCACGCTGCCGCCGTGCAGCTCGACCAGCTGCTTGACGATGGCCAGGCCCAGCCCCAGTCCACTGTGGCGGCGAGTGGTGGAGCCGTCCTCCTGCCGGAAACGCTCGAAGACGTAGGGGAGGAATTCGGGCGCTATGCCCTGTCCGGTGTCGGTCACCGAGATCTCGACGTGCGAGTTCACGCGCTCGAGCGCCACCAGCACGCGCCCGTCGCGGCCGGTGAACTTGATGGCATTGGACAGCAGGTTCCAGACGATCTGCTGCAGGCGATTGGGATCGCCGCGGACCGGACCGATGCCGGGGTCCAGGATGGTCTGCAGGCGGATGCCCTTGGCCTCGGCCGCCGGCCGCACCGTGGTCACCGCGGCCTCGATGACTTCGGGCAGCGTGACCTGCTGGACGTCGAGCCGCAGCTTGCCGGCAACGATCCGGCTCATGTCGAGCAGGTCCTCGATGATCTGCGTCTGCACCCGTGCGTTGCGCTCGATGACCTCCATCCCGTGCGAGACTTCCTGCGCCGGCCGGTCGCCGCTGCGCAGCATGTGCGCCCACCCGAGGATCGCCGACAGCGGCGTGCGCAGCTCGTGCGAAAGGGTGGCCACGAACTCGTCCTTCATGCGGCTGGCGCGTTCCACCTCGATGCGCGCGTCGCGCTCGCTTTCCAGCAGCCGCTGGCGTTCGTCGTGGGCGCGCTGGATCTCGACATCCTGTTTCTGGATCTGCGCGAGCATCTCATTGAAGACGTCGGTGAACTGGCCGAGCTCGTCCTCGCCGTATTTGGCGGCACGGATCGAGTAGTCGCGCGTTTCGGACACGCGCCGGGCCGTGGCCGCCAGCGTGTCGACCGGACGGACGAGGTTCTGCCCGATGCGGCTGGAGATCAGGAAGGCGAAGACCATCGTCATGACGGCGACCGTCAGGATGACGCCGACGTTGCCCCAGGCGCGCGCGAGCGCGCCGCTGCGGTCGAACACGACCTGCAGTCGCCCGACATTGCCGGCACGCCCGCCGACGTCGGCGCTGACGATCAGCCATGTGCCGTCGTAGCGGATGCCGGGTTGGCCCGGCGGGAAGCCCGGCGCGTCCATGCTCGGATTGTCGTAGCGTGCGAAGATCCGGCCGTCGGCTGAGTAGAGCGTGGCCGATGCAACGTTCGGCGACGCCTTGAGGGCAGACAGGGCCTCGGCGCCAAGCTCGGGATCGCCGAATGCCAGCGGGGCCTCGCTGTTGACCGCGATGATGTTGGCCTGCGCACCCGCCAGAGCCGACGTTTCGGCCTCCGTATCGAGGTAGTCGATGATGGCCAGCACCGCCGATACCGAGATCACCGCCGAGCCGGTGGTAAGGGTAACGAGCAGTGTCAGCTTGGCCCCGAAGGAGCGCATCGGCCGCAACAGCGGCATCAGGGACTGCTCCGCGGGCCCACGATCTGCGCGAGCTGAAGTACCTTGGCGCTGACGGCGATGCGTGAGCGCTGGATGGCATCGAGGTTGGCCTCGAAGATGATGCGGTTGCCGCGCAGGACGAACCCGAGCATGCCGCCGCTGGCGGCGAACATCGGTATGTCGCTGACCGTAAGGACGTCTCCGTCCGCCACACCGCGCAGGATCGCCTGCACACGTGGGGCGGGCAGGCCGCAGATGTACAGGAGGTGAGCCGGCTTCATGCTCTCGTACACCGATGCCCATTGCTCCTCGCTGGCCCCATCGCCCGGCACCGCCGCCCGGCGCAGCGTCACCGCGCGCCCGCCGACCGGCTCGGTGGCGGATACGACCTCGGCCAGCACGTCGGTGACGTCACACTGGCCCGCCAGCGTGATCACGATGGGGCTGGTAGGCGAGTCGAAGCACTCCTCGGGCCACTGAGCGTACTTGACGAAATTCAGCAGGTAGGCGGCCTTGAGCTTCGCCGCCTTCTGGGCGTCGATGCCCTGCGCGAGCGCCGGCGCGGCTGCCGCAACCACGACCGACACGGACAGCGCCCAAGCCGCGAGGCGGCAGCTGCCCGATCGGATGCTGTTGCGGAACGTGGCCATCGACGTTTCTTCGCCTTCTCCCGTTAGAACTGCACCGTCGCCGACAAATAGATCGCCCGCTCGATTTGGACGGTCGGGGACGCCTCGCGATGGGTCTCCTGCAGCAGGTTCTGCCCCCACAGCGCCAGCTCGATGTTGTCGGTGGCACGCCAGGTGATGCCCTGGTCCAGCCGCACGTACTCGTCGGCGTCGACCGTGGGAACCTGGTCGACGAAGTAGAGAGCCGTGTCGAGCTCGACGTCGTCGGTCACATCGAAGTGCGAGCGCGCCTTCACCAGGTGATGCGGGGCATTGCCCTGATCCTGTGGCAGCACCGGCCCATGCACCTCCACCTCCACGAAGCTGTAGGAGGCCGCCAGCCTCCAGGGCTCGAGGATCCGCCACTCGGCGCTGAGCTCGAAGCCGAACGTCTCGGCGGTGCCGTCGTTGTTCCAGGCTCCGAACGTGCCCTTGGGCACGAAGATGAGGTCGTCGTAGTCGTTGTAGAACAGGGCGGTGTCCAGGCTCAGCTCGGGGGTGATGCGGATGCGATGGCCCAGCTCGTACGCCAGCACCTTCTCGCTCTTCAGGTCGGGATCGCCGACGACCTGCAGCGGGACGATGAATCCGGCCGGCGGGCCTGCCGGATCGATCAGCAGTCCGGGGTCGGCGAAGCCGAGAGTGAGCGTGGAATCGCGCTCGGTGCGCGAAGGGACGCGAACGGGCCGCGAGATGGACGCCCATAGCGTGTTGCGGTCATCCGGCGTCCACCAGAGACGTCCGCTCGGCTGCACCTCGACGCCGGTGAAGCTGTTGTGCTCGAGCTTGCTGCCGATCATCGCGAACAGCCGCTCCGGAATGACCGTGATCGTGTCCTGGAGGAAGCCGCTGAAGGTCTCGAGCGAGCGCGACGACGGATCGAACTCCACCACCGGCGACGAACGCGTGCTGTCGGCAGTATAGCGATAGCCGAGGCCCCACATGACGTCGTTCCACCCGCCGACGACGAAGTGATGGCGAACATCGATGTCGGCGGTGTGCCGTTCCACTTCGAAGTTGGCGGCTTGCTGGCGGTCGGTGAAGTCGTAGTAGGTCTGCAGGCTCCAGCCGCTCTCTCCGGTATCCCGCGTCACCCGTGCCAGGAAATTGGCGCCGCTCGCCCAGCCGTGGCCTCGACGTCGCATGAAGCTGAGGTGCATTCCGGGGACGGGCAGCCGCTGGTTCTCGTCGAAGTCCACGTCGTAGCCGTCGCTCTGCACCGTCACGCGCGTCTGCTCGTCGACGTCGTAGTCGAAACGGAAACCGCCGTGGCCAAGATCCCACTCATCGTGCGTGTCGCCGCCGGGCATCGTCTCGGTGTGGTCGCGCACGACGTACTTCCCCCACACCCGGTAGTAGCCGTTGTCCGAGGCCTTGCCGCCGTAGCGGGCCGAAGTGAATACGTGCTCCTCGTTGCCGCCACCCGCCTTGAGGTAGAAGCCCTGCGTATCGTGAGCGCGGCGCGTGATGACGTTGATGACGCCGTTGACCGCATTGGCGCCCCAGAGCGTGGCGCCGGGGCCGCGGATGACCTCGATGCGCTCGAGATCCTCGAGCAGGATGTCCTGCACGTCCCAGAACGTGCCGCCGAAAAGCGGGTCGTACACCGCGCGTCCGTCGATGAGCACGAGCGTCTTGTTGGCCAGCCCGCCGCTGAAACCGCGCATGCCAACGGTCCAGGTACGCGAGCCCGATTGCCCGACGAATACGCCCGGCACCACCCGCAGTGCCTCTGCCAGCGTGCGATGGCCGGTACGGCGCAGGTCCTCGCCGGTGACGACATGGAGTGCGGCAGGTGAGCGGAACCAGTCCTGCTCCACGCCGGCCACCGTCGTCACCGGGATGTCCATGAGCTGCTCCAGGGGCAGCTCCAGGAGCCGCTCCATCGACAGATCATCGCGAGCCTGCGCGTCGTCTGCCCAGAGAATGGCGGCGAGCACACTGGCGGCAAGGCGCCAACGGCGTGGGCGGCACGCGCGAAGGAGGCGGCGGGCAATGACGGTTTTATCGATGGATGAGCGCGCGTGGATGCTTTGGTTCATTGGGCAATGGTCCCTGACCGGACAGCACACGTCTTTCCCTCTGGAGACGGCCTTATATGTCGAAGGGGTCTGGTGATGCCAGCAAAACGGCAGCGATGTCGTGGTTTTGAACGTGTGACGTCGCACGGGTCGCGCCGCCACCGCGTCTTCGCGTGCGTGCAGCCGCGGCGGCGCAAGTGGACTTTCGCCCACGTCGAGCTCCGGCTCGTGTTCCGGAGGCGTGCTGCAAGCGGCCGCCGGCGACGGTAGCCTGCAAAGGATGAGCGCAGGCGGATTCCCCGACGACGGCGCGTCGGCGTCGTTCGAAACAGCGGATGCGTTCCTGGCGCAGTCGCACCTCTTCCACCTCGGCGGTCTGACCACGGAGCGGCAGCACCCGCAGACCATGCATCTGTCGGAGTGGGCGGCCGCCGACCTGCCGCATGCGCTGGCCGTGGTCCAGCAGTGTGAGCTGGCGGCGCTCGATGCGATGATGCAGTACGGCGAGGAGCTCGAGACGCTGCGGGCCAAGGTGCAGGCCGCGCTCGCCGAGGGACGAAACATCTTTCTGGGCGGCTGCGGTGCCACCGGCCGCCTGGCCATCACGCTCGAGTTCCTCTGGCGAGAGGCAGCCATGGCTGGCGGCCGCCGCCACGCGCTCGAGCGCGTCCACGGCTTCACCGCGGGCGGCGACCTGGCCCTGGTGCGCTCGGTCGAGAGCTTCGAGGATCATCCTGCATTCGGCGCGCGCCAGCTCGACGGTCTCGGCTTCACCGCGCAAGACCTGATGATCGGCATTACCGAGGGCGGCGAGACGCCCTTCGTCATCGGCGCCGTCGAGCACGCGGCACGCTTCAGCGAGGTGCCGCCGTCGTTCGTGTTCTGCAACCCGGTCTCGGACCTGGCGCTGGAAGTGGTGCGGTCCAAGCGAGTGTTCGAGAATCCACACATCGATTCGCTCAGCGTGTGCGTGGGGCCGATGCTGCTGTCGGGCAGCACCAGGATGGAAGCCAGCACCGCACTCATGCTGGCCGTCGGCATGGCGCTGCTGGGCGAGGAGCAGGGCGAGCCGGTGGTTCGGCGGCTGCGCGCGTTGCGAACGGCCGTGGAGCGCACCGACTTCGCCGCGCTCGCACCGTTCGTGGAGCGCGAGGCGCAGGCCTTCGGAGCACGTGACCACATTCTCTACGAGTCGCGCGACTACGCCATCACGATCCTGACCGACACGACCGAGCGCCATCCGACTTTCAACATTGCGGCGTTCGAGAACGTGCAGGACGAGGACGCGCCGCTGTCGGAGGCGTATTTCGTGTTCCCCGGCACGCGGACGCCGCAGGAGTCCTGGCACGCGCTGCTGGCCAGACCGCCGCGCGCGCTGGACTGGAATGGCTACGAGACGCGCGTGGGTCTGGCGCGGCTGTATGGCTACGACTTCAGCGAGAACGCGCGCGCCCGTCGGCGCCGGCTGGCACCGCCCGGCACCCGCGTGCACCCGTTCGTCATCGCGCGGGAGTCCGACTCGCTGGCGTGGAATCTCGACGAGCTGCGTCTACGGGTGCCGATCGCGGGGCTGACGCCGCTTCTGCAGCACGTGCTGCTGAAGATCCTGCTCAACACGCACTCGACCCTGATGATGGGCCGCTGCGGTCGCTACCAGGGCAACGTCATGACGTGGGTGCGCCCGACCAACGGCAAGCTCATCGACCGTGCCATCCGCTACGTGCAGCACCTGCTCAACACCTACAGCACCAGCCGCCGCAGCTACGAAGAGATCTGCCACGAGCTCTTCGCCGCGATGCAGTCGCTGACGCCCCAGGACTCCGTCGTGCTGAAAACCTACGAACGCCTGACCGGCACCGCGCTGAAATCGCCGGAACATCCGGGAACCGCCAAAGAGGCGCGAGCCTAGCGGATGTCCGCTGTCCTGGCTGCGCCGTCGCGCGACGCGCGGGAGCGAGAGCCGTCGCGCTCCCGGCGGGTAGGGCAGAAGGCGGAAGGGGTTCAGGCGGGGCTTTGGCCGGCATCGAGCGCGAGCAACGCGAAGCTGGCGAGCCAGTGCTCGCCCATGTAGTGGCCGGTGACGTGGGGCAGACTCGCCTCCAGGTGCATCCGCGCGGCCCGCTCCGCGCAAGCTCGCAGCGGGTCGTCATCGGAGAACGCCGATGCGATCCAGCGCCAGCACCACGACCTGCTCAGGTTGAGGCCGTCGAGATGGACGATGCGCGGATCGCTGCGATCGCTGACCGTCGCCGGCGTGAACAGCGTTGCCGGCTCGCAGCCCGCCGCGCGTGGAAGAAAGCGTGCGAACCATTCGCGAAACTCGCCCACGTGCATGGCGCGTCGCATGCACTGCGCCTCCACCAGCGCAGGCGACAGGAAATCCTCCAGCGATGGCTCCCATGCCTGGCAGCCGACGTCGCCGCCATACCATGCCAGCGCGGCCGCCGTTGCTGCCTGCGTCAGCCGCCGGTCCTCGACGACGTCGGCATATTCCTGCACCAGGCTCAGCGCGAAGGCGGTGTTGGCGTGCGTGCCGGAGCGGATCGGGTACCTCGCCCCCGGCAGGAACGACAGAAAGCGTTCGGTGAAGCAGTCGGCAAGCGGCGAGAGCCGCGAAGACCACCGCCGCCGCTGCGGGCTGCGCTCGCGAGCCAGCTCGGCGGCAAGCATGAGCAGCCACGCCCAGCCATAGGGCCGTTCGAACGCGCGCGACGACGGGCGGCGGAGGTAGTCGATCTCGGCGGCGACATTCTCGGTCGTCAGTTGCGTGTCCAGGAGCGCGGATATGGCGGGAGACTCCGGCAGCTCGGGGTAGAGGCGGTGCAGCCTGGCCAGGAGCCAGTAGCCGTGAACGCACGAGTGCCAGTCGAAGCTGCCATAGAAGAGCGGATGCAGCTGTCGCGGCGTTCTGGCGTCGGCGGGGCCGTCCAGGACGTGGTCGAGCTTGCTCGGAAACTCGCGCGTGACGTGACCGAGCGCGATCGCGGCAAAGCGCGACGCGATCTGGGCCGTCAGCGCGTGGGACGTCGGTGACCTCCGCGTATCGCTCGCAGAGGGCCCCGCCGCCATCTACGCCGCCTCGCCCTCGAACTGCGGCAGCGACTGGTAGCGTTCCACGTGCCAGTCGGCATCGCCGAACAGTCCCTGCAGCACGCGTACACGCTTGAAGTACAGGCCGATGTCCTGCTCGTCGGTGATGGCGATGCCGCCGAAGAGCTGGATCGCGTTTTCCTGCACGTACCATCCGCCCTGCTGCAGCTGGACCTTGGCGGCGGAGATCGCCGATTTGCGCTGCGTGGCGTCGGGATTGTCGGCCTGGATGGCGGCCAGCAGCATCATGCCCTTGCACAGCTCCACCTCAGCGAACATGTCGGAGGCGCGGTGCTGCAGCGCCTGGAACGCGCCGATCGGCTTGCCGAACTGCTTGCGCTGCTTGAGGTAGTCCACCGTCATGTTGAGCATCGTGGTCAGCTCGCCCTGCGCCTCGGCGCAGGCCGCGGCGGCGCCGCGATCGATCGCCCACTCGATGGAATCGTAGGCATCGCCTTCGCCGCCAAGGAGGCGATCGGCGTCCACCTCCACATTCTGCAGATCGAGCAGCGCGCTCGAATGTCCGTCCATGCCGTGGATGCGCGTGCGCGTCAGCCCCGGCGCATCGGCATCGACGATGAACAGCGACAGGCCGTTCTCCTCGCGCGGCGTGCCGGCGGTGCGGGCGACGACGATGATGTGGTCGGCGGCATGGCCGTTGAGGACCCAGGTCTTGCGGCCGTTGAGCACGTACTGGCCGCCGCTGCGTCTGGCGCTCGTCTCGCAGTCGGCGAGGTTGTAGCGGCTCTGGCGCTCGGCGTAGGCGAAGGCGAGCGAGGTGCGCCCTTCGAGCATCGGCGACAGGAACTTCTCGGTCTGCTCGCCGGTGCCCAGCCGAGACAGGAGCCCGCCCGCCAGCACGACCGAGGGGATGTACGGCTCGGGCACCAGGCCGCGGCCGAGCTGCTCCAGGATCAGCGCGACATCGGTGAAGTTGCCGCCGTAGCCGCCCTGATCCTCCGGGAACGCCACGGCCAGCCAGCCGTACTCGGCCATGTTCTGCCAGACCTTGGGCTCCCAGCCCTGCTGCGTCTCGCGAAGCTGGCGGAAGCGCGTCACGGGCGAATCGTTGTCGACGAACTTGCGGACGGCGTCGACGATCATCGTCTGTTCTTCGGTGAGCTCGAAATTCATCGCGTATCCTTCATGGGGCCAGGTCGTGCATTCGAGCATCGGGTCCCCGGAATGCTCGCATGCACGACCTGACCCCGTTCTTACTGCGGCAGGCCGAGGATGAGCTTGGAGATGATGTTCTTCTGGATCTCGTTGGAGCCGCCGTAGATGGTGCAGGCGCGCAGGTAGTTGAACTGCGATGCGATCCACAGCTGGTACTCGGGCATTGCTTCGGTTGGCGCATCGAACCAGCCCATCGCGCCGTGTCCGAGCGCGTCCATGGCCAGCTCGGTCACCTCCTGCTGCAGCTCGGTGCCGACGATCTTCAGGATCGAGCTCTCGGGCCCCGGCGCATGTCCGAGCTGCGCCGAGGCCAGCGTGCGCAGGTTGGCCATGCCGACCGTGCGATGGCGGATGTCGAGCCGCGCCAGACGTCGCCGGAACGCCGCATCGTCGAGCAGCGTGCCGTCGCCGACGGGCGTGTCGCGCGCGATGCGACGGATCAGCTGCAGCCAGCGCCCCGACTCGGCCACGCCGCCAATGGAGGTGCGCTCGTGCCCGAGCAGCGCCTTGGCCATCGACCAGCCCTGGTTCTCGGGCCCGACGCGGTTGGCCTGCGGCACGCGCGCGTTGTCGAACCAGGTCTCGGAGAAGGCCGGGGTTCCGCCGATGGTCAGGAACGGCTTCACCTCGATGCCGGGTGTGTTCTTGATGTCGGCCAGCAGGAACGAGATGCCCTCCTGCTGCTTGCCGGTCGAGTTGGTGCGCGCCAGCACGAAGATCCAGTCGGCGTACTGCGCGTAGGTGGTCCAGGTCTTCTGGCCGTTGAGGATGTAGTCGTCGCCGTCCTTGTCGGCGCGCAGCTGGAGGCTGGCCAGGTCCGAGCCGGAGTTCGGCTCGCTGTAGCCCTGGCACCAGACTTCCTCGCCCGAGAGGATCTTGGGCAGGAAGCGCTTCTTCTGCTCCTCGGTGCCGAACTGGATGATCAGCGGCCCGACCATCGTCAGCCCGAACGGCGACAGCGAGGGCGCATTGGCTCGAACCATCTCCTCGCTGAAGATGTGGCGCTGAGCCACGTCCCAGCCCGGCCCGCCTACCTCCTTGGGCCAATGGGGAGCGACCCATCCCTTCTTATGGAGGATGCGGTGCCACTCCATGATCTCTTCGTGCTCGAAGTGCCCGCCGGCCTCGGCCTTGTGCCGGATGTGCTCGGGCATGGCCTGCTTGATCCAGGCGCGGACCTCGTCACGGAATGCGATCTGCTCGGGCGTGTAGGACATGTCCATGGGCGAATCTCCTTGCGAGAACGCGGGAAATTACCGAGCCCCGGCGGGCAAGTAAACGCAGACGACACCGGCCGCGGCGCTCACAGCGCGGCATCGGTGCCAGCTCCGGAGACGTCGCCGGCGACGTCTGCCGACGCGACTCCCAGAAGCTGGGCGATACTGCGGCGCACGGCCCGGTGCGCGGCGGCGGCGTCGAGGTCGTGGCGCGTCCGCAGCTGGTTCCAGGTCGACCACGAGCAGGCGGCGCTCACCACCGCCACCGTCTCGCGCCGAAGCTGCGGCGCCAGCGGCGCCAGCTCCGGGGCGAACGTCTGCTCGATCTCCGAGCGCCGCACGCCGCGAATCCAGCCGAGACGTCGCGCCACCTCCGGCGAGAACGGCTCGTAGAGAATCGCCGCGCGCCGCACGGGCGTGACGCGCTCGTGAAGCTCGCACCAACGCTGGGCGAAGCGGTCCAGCCGCAGCTCGAAGGGTCCGTCCAGCGGCGCCGGCTCGGGCACCTCACGGCCGATGCGCTGGATCTGGATCATCGCCGCCTCCGACAGCAGCGTTTCCAGGTCCTGGAAGTGGCGAAAGACCGCCCGCTCCGAGACTCCCGCCTTCTTGGCGACGGCTCGCGCCGTGGGCCGGAGGAAGCCGTCCCCGACCAGGGCGAGGTAGGCCTCCGCCACGAGCCGGCGGGTTGCCGCCGACCGCTCGTTGCGGCCATCGCGCTTGGGCTTGGCGACCTCGGACACGCGGCGGGAATAACATTTGTCAGTCCGACTGCCAAATGTTAGAAGCAGTTTCGTCAGTCGCACTGACATAACAATTTCGAGGTCGCTACCGATGAAAAGAAGCCTGTCCCCAGCCTCCATCGCTTCGTTCCTGCAGTCGGATCGCTGGTTCGCGGCGCGCGTGGGCATGCTGCTCGCCGCGTGCGCGATGCTGGCGACGGCCTCGCTGGCACACGCCGGGGGCGTCATGCCGCAGCAGGACTGGGAGCGCACCGAGGTGCGGCAGAGCTGCGACGAGTACAACCCGCTGCGCAATCCCTACTTCGGCGACCTGCACGTGCACACGGCCTACTCGGCCGACGCCGTGCTGATCCGCACCCGCAACGGGCCTCGTGACGCCTATGCGTTCGCGCGCGGCGCCACCGTCGGCCTGCCGCCGTACGACGCAAGCGACCTGCCGACGCGCACCGCCACCATCGACCGTCCGCTCGACTTCACCGCCGTCACCGATCACGCCGAGGGTTTCGGCGAGGCGCAAATCTGCCTGCACCCGGGCTACCCCGGCTACGACGACCAGATCTGCGCGGACCTGCGCAACACCTTCGACAACGACTTCGTGCCGGCGCCGCTGCCGCCGCAGGCGTTCTACAACTTCTTCAATCCGCTCAACGTCGAAGATCCCGACCGCTTCGCTCTGTGCGGAGCCGGCGGCGCCGACTGCGCGGCCGAGGCCGCGGTCGTGTGGCAGGACACGCTCGCTGCCGCCGAGGAGCATTACGACAGGACCTCGGCGTGCGAGTTCACGACGTTCGCCGCCTACGAGTGGTCGAGCAACCTGGACGGCAACAATCTGCATCGCAACGTAATCTTCCGGAACGCGGAGGTGCCTCCGCTGCCCATTACGTACTACGAGGAGTGGACGCCCGAAGGTCTGTGGGAAGCGCTGCGCACCCAGTGCCTCGACGAAGACGGCAACTGCGACGTGCTCGCCATTCCCCACAACTCCAACCTTGCGCGCGACATGATGTTCCCTCGCAACATGACCGACGGCAGCTCGATGACCGCGGAGTACGCGGCCACGCGCAAGGCGATGGAGCCGCTGGTCGAGATCATTCAGAACAAGGGCGATGCCGAGTGCCGCCAGGGCGTGGGCGGCGCCACCGACGAGGAGTGCGGCTTCGAGAAGCTGAGCCGCTCGACGCTGTTCGGCACTTCGAACTGGAACCAGAACTTCGAGGACCGCGCCTACGTGCGCTTCGCGCTCAAGGACGGGATGATCAAGCAGAAAACGCTCGGCAGCAATCCCTTCCAGCTCGGCTTCATCGGCGGCACCGACACGCACAACGGCACTCCGGGCCTGGTCGACGAGAGCGACTACCCAGCCTCCGGACACATGGGCATCACCGAGTCCGAGCCGCGCTTCATCCTCAATCACAACCCGCCGGGCAAGATCGAAGGCAGCGGCGGCGGGCTGTCGGTGCTGTGGGCCGAGGAGAACTCTCGCGACGCACTGTTCGCGGCGATGCGCCGCCGCGAGACGTACGCAACCAGCGGCACGCGCCCGATCGTGCGCGTCTTTGCCGGCCGCTTCGCCGAGACTCTCTGCGACGATCCCGACTTCGTCGCCGAAGGCTATGACAAGGGCGTTCCGATGGGCGGCGAGATCGGCCCGATGCTCGGCAAGAGCGACATGCGCATTGCCGTGCTGGCGCAGAAGGATCCGGGGCTTCCCGGCGATCCGGGCACGCCGCTGCAGCGCATCCAGATCATCAAGGGATGGCACGGCAAGGACGGTATCAAGGAGAAGGTCTACGACGTCGCCGGCGACGCGGCCAACGGCGCCGGCGTCGATCTCGACACGTGCGAGCCCACCGGCACCGGCTTCGACACGTTGTGCACGGTCTGGAGCGATCCCGACTTCGATGCCAGCGAGCGCGCGTTCTACTATGTGCGCGTGCTCGAGAACCCGACCTGCCGCTGGAGCACGCATCTGTGCAACTCGCTGGGCGTGGACTGCTCGGCTCCCGAAAGCGTTCCCGCCGACTACGTGATGTGCTGCGACGAGCACACGCCGCTGACCCTCCAGGAGCGCGCTCTGACGTCGCCGATCTGGTATCAGCCGGAGCTGGTGACGCTGTCGAAGGGGCAGGTGCGATTCGGGGAGGAGCCGGGCACCGATCGCCTCAGCCTCAAGCTGTTCTTCGCCAAGGCGCCTTCCTCGCTCGATCCGCAGGCCCACGACCTGACCATCACCTTGCGCGACGAAGCGGGCGTCTTCACCGCCACCATTCCGGCCGGCACGATGGAAGTGAAGAAGCCGGGCAGCAAGTACCAGTACAAGGATCCCACCGGCGCCATCGCCGGCATCACCAGTCTGAGCGTCAAGATTGCAGGCAACGGCTCGGCACAGATCGGCCTGAAGACCGGCGACATCGATCTTGCCGGCCTCGAGCCGTCGGCGCAGACGCTGGCGATCGACGTCACCAGCGGCAGCTACTCGGCCACCGACCGGCACGAGTGGTTGCAGGCGGGCACGGCCCTGTCGTTCAAGCTGTAGACATGCGCCCCGCGATCCACTTCCTGCTGCTGGGGCTGATGCTGCTGGTGGGCACGCGCTACTGGAACGGCGCCGAGGCCGGCGAAGACGCACGCCGCCGCATCGTCATCGATGCCAGCCGAATCGAAGGCATCCGCCGCGCCTACGCCGTCGGCATGGGAGCGCCGCCGACCGAAGCCGAGCTGCAGGCGCTGCTCGACAAGACCGTCGAGGAGGAAGTGCTGTTCCGGGAGGCGCTCGCGCGCGGCCTCGAGCTTTCGGACCGGGCCATCGGCTGGCGCCTGGTGCAGAAGATGCGCTTCCTCGGCGAGGACGACGGCAACGCCAGCGCCGGCGAGCTGTACCGGCGCGCGCTCGAGATGGGGCTGCACCTGGAAGACCCGGTGGTGCGGCGGATTCTCGTGCAGAAGATGCGCCTGCTCGTCGGGCATCGCTCCGACAAGCCGAGCGACGAGGAGCTGGCCAGCTACTACCGGACGCACGGCCAGGCGCTGGTGCAGCCGCAGCGCGTGAGCCTGCGCCATGTCTTCTTCGACGCCTCCCGGCGCGGCGAGGACGGCTCGCGTGCGGAGGCCGAGCGCGCGGCACGGTCCGCCGCGTCCGCCGCGACGTTCGGGCGTGGCGATCCGTTCGTCATGGGCTCGCGCCTTGCTGCGCAGTCGCACAAGGACCTGGCCAAGCTGTTCGGCGCCGAGTTCGCCGACGCGATCTTCGCGTCGGGTCAGACCGGGCAATGGTTCGGGCCGATCCGTTCCGCCTACGGCTGGCACGTCGTGCAGGTGGACGAACGCCGTGGCGCCCGCGTCCCCGAGCTGGAGGCGGTTCGCTCGCAGGTCGAGCGCAGCCTGGCCGCCGAGCGCGCCGGCAAGCGGGTGCAGGAGTTCCTGCAGACGGCGCGGCGAGCGTACGAAGTGCGGCTCGAGCTCGGCGCGACGCGCGGAGGCGGCGATGCATAGGATCGTTGCACTGGCCACGCTGGCCGTCGCGTTGCTGTTCGCCGAGCGCGCGCACGCGCATGCGCTCGATCCGGTCCTGCTCGAGCTGCGCGAGCGCGGCGGCGGCATCGTGGATGTGACGTGGAAGGCCTCGCGCGCGCAGATTCCCGGCGTCGAGCTGGCGCCGGTGCTTCCCGAGCACTGCCGCCGAGCCGGCGAAACAACCGTCGTCGACGAGGACGACAGCTCCACGTCCACCTGGCGGATCGACTGCGGCAACGCCGGCCTGGCCGGCTCGATCGTCGGCGTCTCCGGGCTCGAAAGCACCGATGCGCTCTTGCGCGTGGAGCTGGCCTCCGGAGCGACGGATCGGCGCGTGCTCGGCACGTCGCGTCCCACCGTGCAAATCGAGGCGGCCCCATCGCGGCTGCAGGTGGTGCGGGATTACGCCGTTCTCGGTGTCGAGCACATTCTGGCCGGCCTCGACCACCTGCTGTTCGTGCTGGGGCTGCTCCTGCTCGTGCCGCGCGCCTCGCTGCTCGCGACGATCACGGCGTTCACCGCCGGCCACAGCGTCACGCTCGCGCTGGCGGCGCTGCAGATCGTGCAGGTTCCGCAGGCGCCGGTGGAAGTCGTCATTGCGCTCAGCATCTACGTGCTGGCGGTCGAGCTCGCACGCGGCGACGGCCGCCAGACGCTGCTTCGCCGGCGCCCGTGGGCAATGGCGCTGGCGTTCGGCTTGCTGCACGGGCTCGGCTTTGCCGGCGCGTTGGCCGAGACGGGGCTGCCGCAGACCGAAATCCCTCTGGCGCTGTTCGCGTTCAACGTCGGGATCGAGCTCGGGCAGATCGTGTTCGTTGCGGCGATGCTGGTGGCATCGGCGATGCTGCGCGGGCTGCTGACGCGATTGCCGTCCTGGGTACGGCTGGCTCCGGTCTATGTCATGGGCGCGTTGGCTGCGTTCTGGATGATGGAGCGCACCTCGCTCCTGCTCTGAGGCGGTCGGGCAAAGATCGTCACCCGCCGGCGGAACGTCACTCGGGGATGTCGATGCGCACGCGCGGCGGAACAGGGTAGAGGCGCTCGAGCGCGTCGTTGCGGCGCATGCCCAGCGCTTCGCGGTGGATGGCGAGCTCGTGCCGCACCCGCAGCGCCTTCTCGCGCAGCTCGTTGAACCGTACTTCCAGGCGATAGCGCTCCACGAACGTCGTCGCCGCTTCCAGCTCGTGCCCGCACAGCTCGAGCTCCAGAAGCGCGTGATCGACCTTGAGTGCGGCGCGCGACAGCGCCGAGGCCGCCTCGCGGACGATCTCGCGGCGGATGTCGTCGACGGCATCCTCCAGCGGCAACCTCTGTCGCAGCCGGTCCAGATACTCGCTGCGATAGCCGCGTGCTTCCAGGTCGCGGACGAGAAGCTCCCAGCGGCGCTCCGCCATGACCGGCATGTTGCCGCGGACGATCGTCGCGGGCCACGACGCCGGCGCGATTTTTTCCGATGAGCGGCGATCGTGCCTTCCGACCGCCCTGGCAGGGGGATAGGTTGCGGCGTCATGCGCTCCCGCAGCCGTCGCGCGTTCCGCGCAGTTTGGATGGCGATCGCCGCCGTGCCGCTGGCAGCGACGGTTGCGGCCTCGGCCATCGTCGCCGACTCGGCCGACGACGTCTGCGCGGCCGCAGACGACCCGTGCATCGTCAGCCAGGAGGTGCAGATCGCAGGCCTTCTGGATTTCGGCGGCCGCACCGTCCACGTCACCGGCGACGGTCGCCTCAGCGCCGGCGCCAATCACGCCGAGGTGCGCTGCGGCAACCTGACGGCGGACGTCGGCCAGGCGCATGCCGCCATCATCGTGCGCGGCACGAGCAACGGCACGTACCATGGCGGCTCGATGAAGATCCGCGCGCGCCTGGGCTGCGACGGCGGTCCGGGCGGCTGCATGAGCGACGAAGATTGCCATCTCGGGTCGTGTTCGGTTCGACGCTGCTCGCTGCGGCCCTCCGTCACCTGCGAGCAGGAGACGGACTGCATGCTCGGCACCTGCATTCCGCCCGGGCTGCCGAACGCCCGGCGCTGCACGGGCAACAATCTCGTTCGGTGCTCGACCAATACCGACTGCTCGCTAGGCACCTGCCCGACGGACAAGTTCTGCCAGGCGTACCCGAACCGGCCCGTCGCTTGCAGCACCGACACCGACTGCGATTTCGGACTATGCACGATCGAAAGCGGCAGCGTCGACCTGGGCGGTGCCATTCAGGGCGAGGCCGAAGAAGGAGGCTGGGTCGACATCGAAGCCGCGGGCGACGTGACGCTGCGCCGCACGACGTACCTGTCGGCCACCGCCGGCTTCTCGGATGCCGGCCGTCTCGAGATTCACTCCTTCGGCGGAAGCGTCAGGATCCTGGCGCCGGTCGACGCGACAGGCGCACTCGGCGGCGACGTCGAGATCGAAGCCGCAGTGGACGTGCACGTCGACGGCAAGCTCAGGCTGACGGGCGGAGTGGCGGGCGGCGGTTTCGCGCAGATCATCGGCTGGCGCGACGTGGTCGTTACCGACGACGTCCTGGTCAACGGCTCCGTCAATGGAGGCCGGGGCGGCTACATCTACGTCGACGCCGGCCGCGACGTCCGCATCGAAGGAGGCAGCGCCTCCGACCGTGTGCTGCTGACCGCGGATGGAGCCGCCATTGCCAACATCGAGGAGGCCGACACCGGCGACGCCGGTGACGTCGAAGTCGTGGCAGGCGACGACATCCACATCTCCGCATACGGTCGCTTCAGCGCCAGCGGCGGCGCTCCGCACGGCCCCGGCGGCAGCATCTGGTGGAAGGCCATCGGCGACATCGACGTCCACGGCCGCGTCTCGGCCAACTCGACCGGCGCTGCCGGCAGCGCCGGGTTCGTGCACATTCAGGCTGGCGAGGACGTCTTCGTCCACTCGGCGGCCGATCTGGAGGCGCTCGGCATTCTCGAGGCGGATGCCGGCGGCATCGAGATCGACGCCGGCGGCTCCGCGTCCATCCACGGCAGGCTCGAGCTCGACGGTTCCGACGCCTTCGCTGCTTCCGGCAACATCACGCTCGCCGCGTGCAATCTGCAGGTGGGTGCGAATGCGCTCGTGCACAACAAGGCGAACAGCGGCGGAAACGAGCTGCGGGCCGGAGGCGCCATCGAGGTCGCCAGCGGGGCCGCAATCAAGAACGCGCAGGGCTGGAACCTCGTGCGCAGCCGCAGCGACGCCCCCACTCCATCGATCCAAGGCGCGATCACGCCGCCGCCCGCCTTCGTCGTCGACGACACGATCGAAGCGTGCGTGCCATGCCAGGATCCTGGGCAGGCCGAGCCGATCGTCTGCGACGACGATGTCGCCTGCACGACCGACCTGTGCACGCCGAAAGGGTGCACGAGCACGCCGCAGCATTCGCTGTGTGCGGACGGCTCCTTCTGCAACGGGCAGGAACTGTGCGACGCAGGCGCCGGCTGCGTGGCCGCCGATGCCGTGGACTGCTCGCACCTGAACACGGCCTGCGCTGCCGGCAGCTGCAGCGAGCAGGCGCAAGCCTGCATTGCGATGCCCGTCGCCGACGGCACGGCCTGCGACGACGCCGACGCGTGCACCACCGGCGACGCCTGCTCATCCGGCGTGTGCCAGGGCGGCGAGGATCCCTCCTGCGCCGTCTGCGGCGACGGCACCGTCGACGTCGGCGAAGAGTGCGATGACGGCGATGACGATCATGCCCCGGGCGACGCGTGCGCGAGCGACTGCAGCGTGGTGCCATGCGGCTTCCCGCTCGGCGGCGGCCGCGACCACCCCGGTGCATCCGATGCTCTCTACGTTCTGCGCGCCGCCATCTCCCTCGTCGCCTGCGCGATGAGCGTGTGCGATGTCGACGGCAACGCCTCCCTCAGCGCCGGCGACTCGCTCTATCTGCTGGCGTACGCGGTCGGCCGCGACCTGCAGCTGCAGTGTCCGCCGTGAGCGGCCGAGCCTTTCGCGCGCGTCCCGTCACCATGGCGCTGCCGTGCAACGGCCCCTATCTACGCCAGGCCCGGCACCGGAAAGCGCAGGCAGGCGTTCTCGACCTCTGCGCGCAAGGCGGCAAGGGCCGCGGCGTCGTCGTGACGGCGTAGCGCGGCATCGATCCAGCTGCCGAGGCGGCGCATGTCCCCTTCGCGCATCCCGCGCGTGGTCGCCGCCGGCGTGCCCAGCCGCACCCCGCTCGGCCGCAGCGGCGGATTGGGGTCGTCGGGGATGATCTGCTTGTTCGTCGCGATGCAGATCGAATCCAGCGCGCGTTCGCCCGCGCGGCCGTCGATGCCGTAGCCGGCGATCGTATCCAGCACCATCATGTGATTGTCGGTGCCACCGGTGACGAGCGCGGCGCCGTTCGCCGACAGCGTGGCTGCCAGCACCTTGGCATTGCGCAGGACCTGCGCGGCATACTCGCGGAACTCGGGCTCCATGGCCTTCTTCAGCGTGATGGCGATGCCGGCGATCGTGTTCATGTGCGGCCCGCCCTGCAGGCCCGGGAACACCGAAGCGTCGATGCGCGCGGCGTGTTCCTTGCGGCACAGCACCATGCCGGCGCGGGGGCCGCGCAGGCTCTTGTGCGTCGTCGTGGTCACGACGTCGAAGCCGTGATCGAACGGGTTGGCCAGAGCGCCGCCGGCGATGAGCCCGCCGACGTGCGAGACGTCGGCCATGGCGCTGGCGCCCACTTCATCGGCGATCGCGCGAAAGGCGGCGTAGTCGTAGTCGCGCGGGTAGGAGGTATAGCCGCACAGCACGATCTTCGGCTTCTCGCGCCGCGCCGTCCGACGCAGTTCGTCGAAGTCGATGCGGCCGGCGTCGTCGGTGCGGGTCTTGTACCGAAGGAAGCGGAACAGCCGCCCCATATGCGAGACCGGTGCGCCGTGTGTCAGGTGGCCGCCATGCGACAGATCCATCGCCAGAATCGTGTCGCCGGGGTCGAGAAAGGCCAGGTATACCGCCTGGTTCATCGGCGAGCCCGACAGGGGCTGCACGTTGGCGTGCTCGCAGCGAAACAGACGACGCGCGCGGTCGCGGGCGATATCCTCGACGATGTCAGTGTATTCCTGGCCGCCATAGTAGCGACGGCCCGGATAGCCTTCGGAGTACTTGTTGGTCAGGACCGACCCCAGCGCGGCCAGAACCTCGGGGTACGTGTAGTTCTCCGAAGGGATCAGCTCGATGCCGCGCCGCTGGCGCGTCTCCTCGCCGCAGAGGGCGTCCGCGACCTCCGGGTCGTATAGCTCGAGCGCCTCTCGATGAGTCGAATGCGGGAACTGCAGTCGCGCCGTTTCCATGGCCGGGACTATCGCCGAGCCCGCGTTGACAAGTAAAGTGAAACATCGGACGCACATCGTTCGATGAAATCGAACGTGGCCCATCTCGACAGGCTCGATCTCAACAAGCTGATCACGTTCCTGGTCATCGCCGAATCCGGCGGCGTGGCCGCGGCCGCGCGTCAGCTTTCGCTGACGCGCTCGGCGATCAGCCACAGCCTCGCCGCCCTGGAATCGGCGCTCGGAGCCACGCTGTTCCACCGTGTCGGCAAGACGATGGTGCTGACGCCGGAGGGGCGGCGACTGCGCGCCGTGGTGTCCGACGCGCGCGACCGGCTGTCGGAAGCGCTGACCGAGGTGCTCGGAGGCAGCAAGGAAGTCAGCGGCACGGTACGTGTCGGCCTCTTCACCGGCTTCTCACGCTTCCGCATCGCCGCGGTGGTCGACGAGTTCACGCGGCAGTATCCCGCGGCTCGCGTGCGTGTGGGCTTCGGCCCGCAGAGCTGGCTTGCCGAAGAGCTGACGGCGGGCCGGCTCGATTTCACCTTGTCGCTGCGGCCGGGGGGGCCGAGCCTGCCGCACATCCGCTCGCAGCGGCTGTTCGAGCAATCGCTCGTGCTGGCGGCGCCGCCTTCGAAGTCGCGACGCATCATGAACCCGGAGGCATTGTCTCGCCTTGCACTGATCGACTACTACCAGAGCGACCCTCTCATCGATCGCTGGGCACGCCACCACTTCGGCGCGCGGCGCGCCGCGCGCGATCGGATCCGCTGCTGGGTCGCCACGACCGATCTGGCCGTCGAGCTGGTCCTTCGAGGGGCCGGCGCAGCGGTACTCCCGAGCGACGTAGCCGAGCCGTTCCAGGAAGAAGGGCGGCTGTCGGTGCTGCGCGGGCCGAGGGAACCGATGCGCGATCCGGTGTGGCTCAATCAGCTCGCGAGCGCGCGGCGGGTAAAGGCGCTCGATGCGTTCCGGGAGCTGCTCGTGCGGGAGGCGCCATAGCGGCAGCGGTAGCGCGCGCTGCGGTGCGGGAGGCGCGACAGCCGCGGCGATTGCGCGCGCTGCCGTGCTTGAGGCGCGACAGCCGCAGCCGTGCCCAGCCGCGACGCGGGAGGCACGACCCGCACGTAGGTTTTCAGGCGAGTGTCGGCAGGAACGCCGCTTCTACTGCGGCAGCGCCGGGTAGGGCAGGCGCACCAGGCCACGGTGCTCGGGATCGAATGGCGTCAGGTAAACGCCCTGGGGTCCAGGCACCGCCGAAGCGATGTTGCTCAGTGCCGGCCCCTCGTACATCGCAGCATACAGCGGCGTGCTGCCGTCGGCGCTGAGAACGACGACGCCCGTTCGCCGCGATTGCGGCACGCGCTCCAGCGGCAGGCGCAGAAACAGCGGCTTGATCCACGCATTGGCGTGCAGCCATGTCAGCAGCGCGCTGCGCTCCTTGATCAGCCCCGCCCAGATGCGGCCGTGGTCGTCGCGGTCCAGGCCGTCGGGCATGCCGCCGAGTCCGTCGAGCACGACCTGCGCCGTGCCTGCACGAGCGCCCGCGATGAAGAATCGCGTCAGCCGAAACTGCGGCGTTTGGCTGACGAGCACCGACTCCTCTCGCGCCTTGCCCGGATGCAGGTCGAAGAGGACGCCGTCGATGAAATGGTAGCCTTCGGCAATCAGGCGCGTGACGCCCGTATCCAGATCGTGCCGCCACAGCCTCCCGTTGGCTGCCAGCGAAACCGCTTCAACCAGCGCGCCGCCGCCCATCGACGCGCCTTCGTACGAGAAGGGCTCGGAGAAGTAGATGCGGCGGCCGTCCTGCGAGAGCTCGAGATCGTTGCAGAATGCCAGCGGTCTGCTCCCGCCGCTCGCGTTGCCTGCGAGCTCGGGAGCGTCGCCGTCATCGCGGTAGATGACGGGGCGGGCGTGCTCGATGGCAGTGGCGGGCACGCGAAGGACCACCGGCGTGACGGCGCGCGTCGCCACGTCCAGCCGGTAGAGTCCCACCGCCTCGCCGGCCGGATACGTCTGTCCGTGAAGGTGCGAGGCGCACAAGTAGATGGTGGAGGGGTCGCCCGGCGCCTCGTGCATGCCCGAGGGCATGAGCGGCGGATCGAGAAACGGCTCGGCGGCGTGCGTGCGGAGGTCGACCTTCCACAAGCGGCCGTCCATCGCGCTGACCAGCGCCGCGGCGCCACCGTCGACGAACACGATGTCGTCGTGCCCGGGAAGGTCGGATGGGAAGCTCTGCAGCGAGGACGCGAACTGCTGCGATCGGTCGACGGCCATCATCGCGCGCACGGTGTCTTCGGCGAAGGCGATGCTCGGCGCCGGCGCGACTTCTGGCCGCGGTGCGGTGGCCAGCCACCACAGCGCGAGCAGTGCAGCGACGACGGCGACGGTCCTCATGGGCACGGCTGCTTTCCAGCATTTCCTGCCTCGCGTCAACGGCGGCAGGTTCTGCCTGCGCCGCTGATGCCGGCGGCTGCGACGGTGGCCGAGGAAGTCGATCGCTGCTAAAGCTCGCAGGATGAAGATCTGCATCCTGGGTGCAACCGGTCTCGTTGGACGCGAGACCCTCGAGCTGGTCGGGCGTGCTTGGCCCGGCGCGGAACTGTTCCTCTACGCGAGCCGCGATCAGGAGATGGAGCTTCGCGAAACGCGCTACCCGGTCCTTGCGGCCGCGCGCCTCGAGGAGACGACGGCACCCAAAGGCGATCTCGCTTTCGTCGCGCTCGATGACGAGCACAGCAAGCGCTACGTGCCGCGGCTGCTCGAGCTCGGCTACCGCGTCATCGACAAGAGCAACACGTACCGCGGCGATCCGAACGTGCCGCTGGTGGCGGCCGGCGCCAACTCGCATCGCGTCACCGACGACGTTCGCCTGGTGGCCAATCCCAACTGCACGACGATCCCGCTGACGCTGGCGCTGCAGCCGCTGCGGAAGAAATTCGGTCTGGAGGAAGTCACTGTCAGCACCTATCAGGCCGTCAGCGGTGCCGGCATCGCCGCGCTCGATACGTTCCTGGCGGCGAGCCACGAAGGCTACGGCGCCGTCGACCGCCTCGGCAAGGTTTTCGATCCCAAGGCGTATGCGGGCAACACCGTGCCGCACAACGGCGGCACCGACGACAGCGGCTTCTCGTCCGAAGAGCGCAAGCTCATGTTCGAGGCGCGCAAGATCCTCGAGATCCCCGAGCTGCCGGTCAGTGCCCAGTGCTGCCGCGTGGCAGTGGCCGTGGGCCACTACGAGAACGCGTGGGTGACGTTCGAGAAGCCCGTCGAGCCGTCGGCGGTGGCCGAGGTGCTCGGTGACGAGAAGCAGGCGCCGTTCGTGCGCTTCCTCTCCGGTGCGGCCGGCGAGGGCCTGTCGTCCGTTGCGAGCGTCGGCGACCGCGATCGCGCCCTGGTCGGACGCGTGCGCAAGGACGCGCGCGATCGCAGCGGGCGCAGCCTGTGTCTGACGGTTGTCGCCGACAACCTGCGCCTGGGCGCGGCGACCAACGCCGTGCGCATAGCCAGCCGCTGGTTTGCGTCGAAGGATAGGGAGCTTCAGGCCCCGTAGCGGCGGGCGGACGCGCATAGCGGCCGATCTGCTTCGTTGCAGTCCTCGGGGCTCGCTGCGGCGGGCCTCCAGCCCGCCTGCGCTCGGCTGCACGGCGCTGTAGGATGTGGGCGTGGGTGCGACGATCGAGCTACGCGGCGTTTCCAAGCGGTACGGGGATCGATTGGCGGTCGAGAATCTGACCCTCACCGTCGCCGGCGGCGAGCTGCTGGTCATCGTCGGGGAGTCGGGGTGCGGAAAGACGACCGCGCTGAAGATGATCAACCGGCTGGTCGAGCCGACGGCCGGTGCCGTGCTGCTCGACGGGCAGGATGTCTCGCTGCTGGCTCCTCACGAGCTGCGCCGGCGCATCGGCTACGTCTTCCAGCGCGTCGGTCTGTTTCCTCACATGACGGTCGCCGAGAACGTCGGCATCACGCCGTCGCTTCTGGGCTGGCAGCCCGGGCGCATCCGGCAGCGCGTGGATGAGCTGCTCTCACTGGTCGAGCTCGATCCCGACGAAGTGCGCGAGCGCATGCCCGCCGACCTCTCGGGCGGGCAGCAGCAGCGCGTCGGCGTCGCCCGCGCGCTGGCGGCCGGAGCCACCATCGTTCTTCTCGACGAGCCGTTCGGAGCGCTCGACCCGCTGACGCGCCGCCGTCTGCACGACGCCTTCGACGCGGTCCGGCGGCGGCTGGCGGTGACTTCGATCCTCGTCTCGCACGACATGAGCGAGGCCCTGCTCCTCGCCGACCGCATCGCGGTCATGCGGGCCGGCAGGCTCGTTCAGATCGGCACGCCGTGCGAGCTTCTCCGGCGCCCGGCCGACGATTACGTGCGCGGCCTGCTGGAGACGCCGACGCACGAGTCGCGGCGTATTGCCGAAATGATCGGAGCGGCCACGTGAGCGAGCAGCTCGCGCTGCTGCCGGAGTACCTGACCGCCCATCTGCAGCTGACGGTCGTGGCGATGCTGCTGGCGACGCTCATCAGCGTTCCCCTCGGCATCGCTGCCACGCGCATGCCGTGGCTGGAGCGCGCGGTCCTGGGTTTCGCCTCGATGGTGCAGACCGTTCCTGGTCTTGCGCTGCTGGCGGTGATGGTGCCGCTGCTTGCGGCGTTGCGCCTTCCAAGCATCGGCTTCGTGCCTGCGATCGTCGGTCTGACGCTCTACGCGCTGCTCCCGATCCTGCGCAACACGGCAACGGGGATCGCCTCGGTCGATCCGTCCGTGATCGAGGCCGCGCTCGGCGTGGGGATGACGCGGCGGCAGCAGCTGGCGCGCGTCGAGATACCGCTGGCCATGCCGATGATCGTCGCCGGCATACGCACGGCCACGGTCTGGACCGTCGGCATGGCGACGCTGGCCACGCCGGTCGGGGCGGTCAGCCTCGGCAACTACATCTTCAGCGGGCTGCAGACGCGGAACGTTGCTGCCGTGCTCGTCGGATCGGCGGCGGCCGCCGCCCTGGCGTTGCTCCTGGACGGCATCGTGCGTCTGGCAGAGAGCGGCGCTCGCAGGCGGCGGCCGGGGCTGCTGTGGACGGGCTGCGCGCTCGGCATCGCCATCACGGCCTACGCAGGATTGGCGTCGACGGCGCCGCCCCGCACGGCACGAACGATCGTCATTGGCGCCAAGCCCTTCACCGAGCAGCTGATCCTAGGCGAGATCCTGAGCGCCTGGATCGGCGAGCGCACCGGCGCGGCGACGCGCTTGTTGCCGGCTCTAGGCTCCACCGTGGCGTTCGACGCGTTGCGCGCCGGCGAGATCGACGTCTATGTCGACTACAGCGGCACGCTGTGGACGACGGTCCTGCATCGGCAGGAGCTGCCGGCAAGCCGACAAGAACTGCTGGCGCAGGCCGCGCGCCAGCTCGAGCAGGAACACCGGGTGCGCATCGTCGCGAATCTCGGCTTCGAGAACGCCTACGTGCTGGCGATGCGGGAGACCGATGCATCCGGGCGTGGCATCGAGGCGATCAGCGACCTGCAGCCGCTCGCCCACTCCGCCAGCATCGGCGGCGACTACGAGTTCTTCGCGCGGCCCGAATGGCGCCGCCTGCGCGAGGTGTACGGCCTGCGCTTCGCGCAGGAGCGGACGATGGATCCGTCCTTGTTGTATCCGGCGGCGGCCCGCGGTGACGTCGACGTGGTCAGCGCTTACTCCACCGACGGCCGGCTGGCGGCGGCGAGGCTGCGCATCCTGCGCGACGATCGCCTCGCCATCCCGCCCTACGACGCCGTCGTGCTCGCGCGTGCAGTGTTGCTGGAGGAGCAGCCGCGGCTGCGGGAAGCGCTGGCGGCGCTGGAGGGAAGCATCGACGTGCGGGCGATGCAGCGCATGAATCTGGCGGTCGACGTCAACGGCTACACGCCGGGGCAGGTGGCGCGCAACTTCGTCGCGGCTCGCAAGGTCACTCCTCCGGAGGCCCGCCCGAGCGTGCGACCTGGTCCGCCTTGATCCTGGAGGCATCGAACCGCCTGGCGGACGCGATCATACGGTCCAACGTCGCATCGAAGTCGGCCTTGGCCCCGCGCTGGAACCGCAGCGGGTTGATGCGGGCGACGACGAAGTTCTTGAGGTACGGGCTTTCGAAGCCGCGCGATTTGAGCGACGCCACCGCTGCAGTGACCGCCTCGTCGAGCTGCAGCAGCTTTTCGGCGCGTGCTTCGCGCGTGGTGATCGCCCTGGGCAGCCGGCTTGCCAGAAACGACTCCGTGCGCGTGAGCACCGGGCGATAGACGCTGCCGGCGAAGCGGCCGTTGCGCTCGTAGCAGATGCCGAGCGTCAGAAGCGCCGGCTCCTCGAACATGAGCGCGAAGTCGCGCTCCGGCCCTGCATCGGTCGCGGCCAGGTCGCGCGCCATGCGAATCACCTCGAGCGCCTTCTCGCGCAGGTTGTGCGCCTTCTCCGTGTTCAGCGCCAGGATCTGGTAGGTGATGTCCGACTCGGGCACGAGCAGCGCGACGATGCTGCGGGCGCCCAGGCGCCGCATCGCGTTCAGCCGGTGATTGCCGTTGGGCGTCCAGTACGTGCCGTCGTCGCGGCGCACGGCGATGATCGGATCGAGGAAGCGTCCGAGCTGATCCACCCGCGAGGACAGCCGCTCGACATGCGCCTCGGAGACGTCGCGCTGGAAAGGTGTGGGCGCAACCTTGTCGATGGGGAGCGCCACCACCAGCTGCCAGAGGCCGCCGAGCGGATCGCGATAGGCGCCGGCCACGGTGCCCCCGTCGGACTCGACCGTTGCGGCGAGCCTTGCGACGGCGGCTGGAAGGTTCTCGCTGCAGATCTGGCGAGGCGTCAGGCCGCGGGAGGCCGGTTCGGCGCCTTTCTTCTTCTTTCGGCTCGTCGTCTTGCGCGCGCCCATGGATCAGGCGGGCAGCGGCAGACGCACGGTGAACTCGCTGCCCTTGCCGACGCCGTCGCTGTGGACCTGGATCGTGCCGCCGTGCAGCGTCACCAGGTTCTTGACCAGGGAGAGCCCGATGCCGAGGCCTCCGTTGGACTTGTCGCGCGCGCTCTCGACCTGCGTGAACAGATCGAAGATCCGCGGCAGCATGTCGGCCGCGATGCCGATGCCGGTATCCTCGACGTGCACGACGGCTTCGAGCGGCTCCACGGTCGCCTTGACCCAGATCTTTCCGCGGTCCGGCGTGTACTTGACGGCATTGCCGATGAGATTGACGAAGATCTGGTGCAGGCGCAGCGGGTCGGCGTCGACGATGATCGGCCCGGACGGAAGCAGAAGATCCAGGTCGTGTCCCCGCTCGCGTGCATCATGGGCAACGTCCTCGACCGCCTTCTCGAGCACGGTCTGCAGCACGACCGGCTCGAGCTTCACGTCGATCTTGCCGGCGCGGATCCGCGTCAGGTCGAGGAGATCGTCGACCAGCCGATGGATGAACGCGACCTGACGCTCGATGAGATTGATGGGGTATTCGACGTTGGGGATGTCGGCCGCGGCCAGGCGCAGCAGATGCACGGCATTGGTCAGTGGCGCCAGAGGATTTCGCAGCTCGTGCGAGAGCGTGGAAAGGAAGACGGTTTTCTGCTCGTCCTCGCGAGCCAGCCTCTCGGCGCGCTTTCGTAGCGCCTCGATGTAGCCTTTCTGGTCGGTGCGGTTTCGGAGAATCTTGCCGAAGGCGAAGATGCGGCCGTCGCGATCCTTGAGCGGCGTGGTCGCTCCCGCCGCCCAGAACCTCGAGCCGTCCTTTCGCTGCAGCCACCGATCGTTTTCCGCGGCGCCGCTCGAACGCGCCACTGCCAGCTCGTGGTCGGGCAGGCCCATCGCATTGTCTTCCGGCACGAACAGGACCGACAGCGGTTGCCCGTTCATCTCTTCGGCGCTGGCTCCGAAGATCTCCTCCGCGCTGGGGCTCCACCACAGGATGCGACCGTCGGCGTCGAGCAGGATGAACGCGTGCTCGCGCGCCTGCTCGGCCAGGAGGCGCAGAAGGTCTTCGGTGGGTGGCGTCATCGATGCCTGCGTCTCCTGTATGTGGACCGCCCCAGGATTGGGAGCAACACGTTCGCGGGAAGCGCCGCGCAGATGAGGCCAACGTGCGGCACGAAGCCACGGCAGACGGCGCCGCTCAGCGGCAGGAGAGGGCGCCGGCGTCGCCGTTGCAGGCGGGCGGATCCTCGTCGGGGCCGCCCCATGCGATCGACGCGCATTCCTCGGTGGTGCCGAACACGATGCTGGTGCGCACCGAATCTGCCGGCGGCAGCACGATGACGCCGCCCTTGCCTTTGATCGTGAAGCGCAAGCGCCCGTCTTCCACAGAGGAGCGATCCTTGATCACGACGCGCGTGATGCCCGAGACGGCGCCGGTCGGATCGTAGTACTTCCAGATCGTCCCCGTCGCATTGCTGCTCCAGGCGGCGCCGCCAGGCAGCGCGGCGTCGAAGCCGAAGCTGCCCATCGTGGAATCCACCACCACCCGCACGCCGCCTGCGTCGGGATCCACCGCGATCCACGGGCGCGGGATCACCGCCTCGCCCTTGAGCACGATGGCGAACGGATTGGAGCGCAGCTTCTGCCGCGCGCCTTCGAGGAGGATGGCGCTGGCGCAGACCGGAGCATTGACGCACTGGCAGCCGCTGCAGATTTCTCCGCCGCCGCAGTCGCCGTCGCTCTCGCACTCCTCATCCCCGCACGTGAGCATGTCGCCGCACACCGGGTCCAGCTGCGCGCAGGTGCAGCCGACGCAGGTCGTGCACGGATCCGCGCACTCAGGCAACGTCGGCTCGCCGCAGACCTCTCCGGCATCGCTGTCGCCGTCGCCGCAGTCGGGCAGCTGCACTTCGTAAGCGCCGATGTCGTAGCCGTCGCCGACCGGCCGCGGGTTGTCGTCGATGTCGGTGGAAGGCGCGCCGCTGGCGGTTCCGGCGTCGATGGCAGGCGAGCTCGGCAGCAGACGGAAGTCGCCTTCCGGGTCGAAGAAATGCTGGGCCGGCGTGGCGACGAACGAGTTCAGATCGTAGCCCTCGCCCTGCCACGCGACCAGGTCGATGACGCTGTTGCCGCCGTCGATGCTGAAGCGGCTGCGCACCGAGTTGTAGTCGGACGAGAACCCGGGCCGGCTCGAAGGATCGATCGTGATCACGCCGCGGAAGGAGTGCGTGGTGTACAGGATGTTGTTGCGGACGGTGTTGCCCGTCGACCCGCCGCTGATGTTGATGGCCCAGCGGGTGCTCGGCGTGTCGTGGTAGATCGTGTTGTTGACGACCAGATTGTCGCTGGAACCGGCGGCGGCATCGATCCTGTAGAGGCTGATGCCGCTGGCGTGGTTGTCGTACAGCAGGTTGTTGCGGATGACGCTGTCGGTGACTCCGTCGCAGTTGATGCCCGAGCCGCCGCCGATGCCGTTTCCGTGGATGACGTTCATCTCCACCAGCGCGTTCGAGATCAGGCCATCGCCGCCCTGGCTCTCGTCGCCGTTCATGTGGATGCCATTGGCACGGTTGTCGCGGCTGTGGTTGCCGCGGATGACGGGGCGATCGCCGCTGTTGGAGACGTAGATCCCGTGCTCATCGACCGACCCGAACGTCTCGTTGTTCTCGACCAGGAGATCGTCGACGTGCCCGGTGAAGATGCCCCAGACCCCGTTGTTCCCGGTCGTGCAGTTGCGCACGGTGATGTGATGCGAGACGGCGGCGCGGATGCCGGCGCGCGTACGATGGCTCGAATCGAAGCCGTCGATGGTGATGTAGGCGGCATTCTCGACGTTGATGCCGTCGGGCGTCTGCGGATTGTCGGCGACGATGACGGCGCCGCCGGGATTGTCGGCCACGAACGCGACCGGCTGCGCGGCCGTGGCCACGATGCGCACGTCGAAGCCCGAATAGCTGCCATCGGCTACGTGCACCGTGTCGCCGGGTCCGATCGTGTCGGCAGCATGCTGGAGCGTTGCCCAGGCGGCGGCGGGCGCAAGACCGCTGGAGAGGTCGGAGCCGCCGGGCGAGACGTAGTAGTCGGTGGCGCCGGCGGTGGTGGCGCCAAGGCACAGCGACAGCCAGATGGCTGCGTAGATTCGGAATCTCATCGGGTCCCCCGGAGAAAGATGGCCAGTTGACGGACGAGACGCGCCCGCCGCCCCCGCGGCGGGCACGCTGCAACTGCGAACGGGCCGAGTTTGGCCTCAGGAGGGACGGCTGTGCAAGGGCCTGCGCGTCTGTTGCCCGTCGTCGCAGCGTCATGGAAGGTCCTGCACCCGGCCACCTCCCGACCGGGATGGCGGCCGCCGGAGGCCGCGCGCCCGGCCAGGCATCGAGAGCGCAGTCGCCGTGCTGCGGCTGGGCAACGCACGGTGCAGTGCCGCAACTGCATCGGCGACGACGCCGGTCGGCTAAGCGCGCGATATCGCTGGAGGGCGCAAGGAAGCGCCCTCCGGCCCGGCTCTTGCGAAGAGCGGGCATGAGTCACGCTTCGTACCGCGATAGTCTCGGCCAGGGGCACCGGCCATGTCGATCATCGGAGTAATCATTGCCGTCATGCTGTGCGTGAAGATGAGACATCGGTTGCGCGAGTGGCAGGCGCAAGAGTTCGGCGAGTCCGCGTCGTCGGCAGGCACGACCTCCTCGGCCAGCGGCGCTGCGCGCGAGGCGACGGAGGACGGCGCCGCCGGCACCGGCCAGCGCTCCCGGCACCGCCGCGGCTGCGGCGGGCCGTGGGAGCGGCGCGGCTACGACAGGCCGCATCGTGGTCGCGGCCGCCACGGGGAAGGCGCCGACGATCCGGAGCGCCGCCTGCGCCGCCGTCGCGCGGCGATCGCCGGGTTCTACGCGCACTTCTATACGTACTGCTGCGTCATCGGGTTCCTCGCCTTCATCAACATCTTCACCGGCTTCTACCCGTGGTTCCTCTGGCCGGCCTTCGGCTGGGGCATCGGGGTCTTCTCGCACTACATGGGCGTGTTCGGCGGCCGCTACATTCGCGAGCAGTACTTCGAACCGGCCGTCGAGCGCGAGGTGCGCCGCGAGAAGCAGGCCATCGTCACCGAGAAGCAGGCCGACATCGGCGAGCTGTCCTCGACCATCGCGCACGAGATCCGGAATCCCATCGCGGCGGCCAAGAGCCTGGTCCAGCAGATGGGCGAGGACCCGCAGTCCGTCGAAAACGTCGAGTACGCTCGCGTGGCCATCGAGGAGCTGGATCGCGTGGAGCGGCGCGTGTCGCATCTTCTGAAGTACGCCAAGGAAGAGGACTACGAGATGAAGCTGGTCAGCCTCGCCTCGGTGGTCGATGCGTCGCTGGCGCAGCTCAAGAGCAAGCTGGAGGCGGCCAGGGTGCGGGTGGCGCGAAACTACATAGGCGGCCCCACCGTCAATGCCGACGCGGAGAAGCTCCAGCGCGTCTTCGGCAACATCTTCGACAACGCCATCGACGCCCTGGCCAAGCTTCCCGAGGACCGGCGCATCGACGTCTTCATCGAGAACGGCGTGCCGCGCTCGGTCTCCGTGCGCGTGGTCGACAACGGCGCGGGCATCGCGCCCGAGAAGGTCGGCAAGATCTTCAATCCGTTCTTCACGACCAAGGACCACGGCACCGGCCTCGGCATGGCCATCGCCAAGAAGATCGTCGACGCCCATCAGGGCGAGATCGAAGTCCGCAGCCAGGTCGGTCGCGGAACCGAGTTCCGCGTCACGCTGCCGGTGCCGTCATGATGCGCTTCCTGTTCGAGCTGGCGTCGCGATTCGTGGGGCTGGCGGCATGACGGCCATCACCAAAGGACGCATTCTGGTCGTCGACGACGAGCGCGCGATGCAGATCGCGCTGCGCGGCCTGCTGACCAAGGAAGGCTACAGCGTCGAGACGGCCGGCAGCGGCGAGGAAGCGATCCGCCGCATCGAGGCCGGCGACTTCCACCTGGTCATCACCGACCTCTCGCTCGGCGGCGTCAGCGGCCTCGAGGTGCTCGAGCACGCGCGCGCCTTCGACCCGGACCTTTCCGTGCTCATGATCACCGCCTACGGCTCCGAGAAGATCGCGGTGCAGGCGATGAAGACGGGCGCGTCCGACTATCTTCCCAAGCCTTTCGACAACGACGAGCTGCGCGCGGTCGTGGCGCGCCTCATGGACACCGCGCGCCTTCGCCGCGAGCACCGCCGCCTGCTCGCGCAGGTGCAGGGCCGCTACGGCCTCGATCAGATCGTCGGGCGAACCCCGCTCATGCTGCGCCTGTTCGAGTCCATCGAGCGTGTGGCCGACACCGACGTCACCGTGCTGGTGCGCGGCGAGAGCGGCACCGGCAAGGAGCTGGTCGCCAACGCGCTGCACTATCGGAGCCCGCGCCGCACGCGCCCGCTCATCAAGGTCAACTGCGCCGCCTTCAGCCGCGAGCTGGTCGAAAGCGAGCTGTTCGGGCACGAGCGCGGCGCCTTCACCGGCGCCATCGGCCAGCGCGAGGGCAAGTTCGAGGCGGCCGACGGCGGCACGCTGTTCCTGGACGAGGTCGGCGACATGCCGCTGGAGACGCAGGCCAAGCTGCTGCGCGTGATTCAGGAAAAGGAAGTCGAGCGGGTCGGCGGCAACCAGCCGATCCGCATCGACGTGCGTCTGATCGCGGCGACCCACCACGACCTCGAGCAACTCGTGTCCGAGGGGCGGTTCCGCGAGGACCTCTACTACCGGCTGCGGGTGATCGAGCTGGCGGTGCCTTCGCTGTCGGAGCGGCGCGAGGACATCCCGCTGCTCATCCAGAAATTCCTGACCGACGCCGCCGAGCGCTTCCATCGTCCGGTCAAGCCGCTTTCGGGCAGCGCGCTGCGCGCGTGCATGAGCCATCCGTGGAAGGGCAACATCCGCGAGCTCAAGAGCGCCGTCGAGAAGGCGCTGCTTCTGGCGGCGGGCGAGGAGATCGAGGCCGAGGATCTGTTCGGCCGCCTCGCGCCAAGCGCGGCCCCCGGCGCGCGGCCACTCGACGTCGCCGCGCTGCCCGTCAGCTTTCGCGATGCCAAGCAGCGCGTCGTCGAGGATTTCGAGCGCGAGTTCCTGGCGGCGGCGCTGGCGCGCAACGGCGGCAACATCTCGCGTACCGCCGAGGAGGTGGGCATGTATCGGCAGAACCTGCAGCAGAAGATCCGCGAGCTGGGCCTGGAGGCGCTCGGCGCCATCGACAGCGCCGACGACGCACCGGCCAGGCTCCTGCGCGACGGCAGCGCCGCATCCGGCACCAGCCGCGCCGGCAGTGACGGCCACCAGGTCGCGGAAGCTCTGGCAGCGGGCCGCGAAGCGGCCGACGATGACGACAGCAGTCGCTAGCTCAGGAGGAGCACCATGTTCGTTTCCCGTCTGGTCAATCTGATACGCGGCAAGTTGTCGCAGTGGATGAAGACGCGCGAGCGCCGCGACCCGGCTGCCGTGTACGAGGCCGCCATCGATGAGCGGCAGCGCCAGTACGTGCGGCTTCGCGAGGCGGCCGCTTCGATCCTGTACATGCGCAACAAGCTCGGCCGCCAGCTCGAGGAAACGCGCACGCAGCTCGAGAACACCGTCGAGCAGCTCGATCTGGCCGTCGATCGCGACGACGATGAAGCGGCGCTGTTCCTCATCGGTCGCAAGGACCGCCTGACCGAGGACGTCGAGCGCATCAAGGGCGAGCTGGAGGCGCTGACGCGCGAGGCCGAGGCGGCCAAGCGCAACCTGACGGCGTTCCAGAGCGAGATTCAGCGCCTGCGCGACGAGAAGGCGCGCAACCTGGCGCGCCTGGCCAATGCCGAGGCGCGGCTCAAGCTGCAGAGCGCCATCGCCGGCCTGTCGCCGGACGCGGACATCGCCGCGCTCGAAGGCGTGCGCGAGTACGTCGAACGCACCGTGTCGTCGCTGGCGAGCGAGCTGGAGAGCGGCGATGCCTCGCTGGATGCGCGTCTCGGCAAGATCCGGCAGGAGCAGGCCAGCCAGGCCGCGCGCGCGCAGCTCGACGAGCTCAAGCGCAGCCGCCGCGGCCCTCGCGTTCCGCTGCTGCTGCCGGTCGAGCCTGTCGTCATGGCGCGCTGAGCGCGCGCGGCGCCAGCGAGAGGCGAGACGCGCCGCAGACGACGACCGTACGGCATCGGCGCCGGTCACGCGACGCCACCCGGACGATGGCGGCCGGTGCAACACGAAGTATTCGACAGCAGGAGGAGCAACCCATGTTCGTGATCGGAGTTCTCTGCGGCATCGCCGCATCGGCCGCGTTCGTTCTCTACGGCAACCACGACTGGCTCATCGAGCTGGCCGAGAAGGCACGCCGCTTCTCGGGCAAGTGGCACTCGCACGACTGGAAGCGGCACCGCGGTCCCGTCTGACGACGTCGCCGGACCGCCATTTCCGCACCTGGCCCCGCTATCGTGACGGGACCACTCCGTGCTCGATCATGGTGCGTGCGGTGTCGAGGATGCTCTCGCGCACGGGCCGCATGCGCCAGCCGAGTTCCTTCTGCGCCTTGGCGGAGCTGACGACCTCACGGCGCCCTACGAACGTCAGCGCCAGGTTCACCGCCTTGTCGAACCAGGCGATGATCCACATCAGGAAGTAGGGAAGCTTGCCGGTCGGCACGCGATAGCCGCGCGGGTTGTACTCCTCGGCAAGGATGCGGGCGATGTCCTGCACCCAGATGTGATCGCCGGCGCAGATGTAACGGTTGCCGGCCGCCTGCGGCAGCTCCATCGCCAGACGGTGCGCGATGGCGATGTCGCGAACGTCCACGGGCGCAAAGCCGATCTCGGGGCATGCCGGCATGTCGCGCACCATCAGCTTGCGAATGAGCTCGCCGGACGTGCCCTGGTCCGCGTTCAGGAGCGGGCCCATGACGAACCCGGGATTGATGACCGACAGCTCGAAACGCTGCTCGGCAGGAAGACCGCGCACGAAGTCCCACGCCGCGCGCTCGGCCAGCGTCTTGCTCTTCGGATATGGATCGCACCTGGCCGGGTCGGACCAGTCTTCCTCGGTCAGCACCTTGTCCTGGCCGGAGGCGTGGCCGTAGGCGACTGCCGCCACGGACGAGGTCATCACGACGCGCCGCACGGTTCCGGAGGCGGCGCATGCACGCAGCACGCGCAGCGCTCCATCCACGGCCGGGCGGATCAGCTCGTTCTCGTCCTTGGGCACTTCGGGCGGGAAGGGCGAAGCCACGTGCTGCACGTAGGTGCATCCGGTCACCGCTTCGTGCCATCCGCGATCGGCGGAGAGATCGGCCTCCACGAGCTCGAGCGAGCCGCCGAGCTGCGCCGCCAGGCGCCGCAGATGCTCGTGCTTGGCCGTATCGGAAAGTCGGCGCACGGTGCCGCGAACGCGGTAGCCATGCTCCATGAGCTCGCGGATGCAATGTCCGGCGATGTATCCGGTGGCACCGGTGACGAGGACGAGCGGCTCGGGCGACTCAGCCATGGAATTCCTCCTGTGCGACGACGAGTGGGACGCTGCCGCGAAAGTTGACAGTCTGGGCACATGTTGTCAAGTTCGTGCGATGGCGGCACCGGCCGAGACGACGCGCCCGACGCGTCGCGATGCGACGCGCGAAGCGATCCTCGAGGCCGCCCTGCGGTGCTTCGGCCGCGACGGCTTCCGGCGCACCGCGCTCGATCGGGTCGCGCGCGAGGCCGGCATCTCGCGCGCCGCGCTGTACCTGCACTTCGCGAACAAGGAGGAGCTGTTTCGGGCGCTCGTCGAAGATCTCCATGCCCGCTCGCTCGAGGACGCCATCGCCGCATCGCGGGCGGACGCGCCGGCCGTGGAGCGGCTGACCGGGGCGATCTGCGCCAAGACGGCGAGGTTCTTCGATCTGCTGCGTTCCTCCGAGCACGCGCAGGAGTTCCTCGACGAGAACCACCGGCTGTGCGGCTCGATTTCCGCCGCCTTCGCGCTTCGCCATGCACGGCTGCTCGCGCGCATCCTGGCTTCCGCCGACGCCGCCGGTGAGCTTTCGCTGGCCGCTGCCGGGGTTTCCGCCGCCCAGATTGCCGAGTTGCTGCTCGATACGGCCGAAGGCATCAAGACGCGCAACCTTTCGGTCCTTTCTTCGGCCGCGTACCGGAAACGGCTGGGAGATGCGGTGCGCCTCGTGCTCGCGGGGCTGGTGGCGCCGCCGCAAAGGAGGCGTGCATCGGCGGCGCGCGCGACGCCCAGAGGCACGCGGTGACGGTGCCGTGCCGCGGCACGCGTCGAAACGGCCGCCGCCGACGCGGCGGCCTGCCGTGACGAGGTCGGCGCGATGATCGTTCACCTGATCGACGGGACCTACGAGCTGTTCCGCCACTTCTACGGCCTGCGCCGCTTTCACAAGGGCGAGGATCGCGCGTTCGGCGGCGTGCTCGGGGTGCTGCGCACCGTGGTGCAGATGCTGGAGGATGGCGCGACGCACGTCGGCGTGGCCACCGATCACGTCATCGAGTCGTTCCGCAATCAGCTCTGGCCCGGCTACAAGACCGGCGAAGGCATCGAGCCTTCGCTGCTGGCGCAATTCCATCCGCTCGAAGACGCGCTTGCCGCGATGGGAGTTGCGCTCTGGCCGATGGTCGAGCTGGAGGCGGACGACGCGCTGGCATCGGTGGCCGCGGTCGCAGCCGAGGACGTACGCGTCGAGCAGGTGCAGATCTGGTCGCCGGACAAGGATCTGGCCCAGTGCGTGCGCGGCGAGCGCATCGTGCAGGTGGACCGACGCAGCAAGCAGGTTCGCGATGCGCAGGCTGTGCGGCAGAAGTTCGGCGTGGAGCCCGCGCAGATCGCCGACTATCTGGCGCTGGTCGGCGATGCAGCCGACGGCTATCCCGGCCTGTCCGGCGTCGGCGCCAAGACGGCGGTGCGACTGCTCGGCAGGTACGGAAGCATCGAAGCCCTGCCCGACGACGTGCTGGGTGAGCAGCGCCAGCAGGCGCTGCTGTTCAAGCGCCTGGCCACGCTGCGGACGGATGCGCAGCTCGTCTCGGGCGTGGATGAGCTGCTGTGGCGCGGGCCGACGGCGGGATTCGAGGCGTGGGCGAAACGCGTCGGCGATGTCCGGCTCGTCGCGCGCTGCGCGGCCGTCGTCGCGGCACGCGCGAGCGCAAAGTGACCGTGCGGCCGCGGCAGGGTGGCTGCGGTTGGAGGCAGCCCCCCGCCGCGACGGTGCCCGATGCCGCCGTGCGGCGGGCCGCGGCGCCCGCGCCTGCGGCCGCCCTCGCGCGATGGCAACGCAGGCGCGCCTGCTCTACGACAGCGACGCCGGCGGCTCGCGCCGGCAAAGGACGCTCATGACCGAGCCGCTCGCGTTCAATCCCTTCGACTACGACACGCGCTGGAACCCGTATCCGTTGTACGCCAAGGCCCGCCGGGATCATCCCGTCTACCGCCACCCCGAGTTCCCGATCATCTCGGTGTTCCGGCATGCCGACGTCGAGGCGATCCTGAAGGATGCCGCGCGGTGGTCGAATCAGATCCGCGTTCCCGGCGTGGACATGTCGGCGATGGGACCGCCGAGCATGCTCGGGCAGGACGCGCCCGAGCACACGCGCCTGCGCGGCCTCGTCAACCAGGCGTTCACGCCTCGGATCGTGCGGCGGCTCGAGCCGCGCATGCGCGAGATCGCCGAGTTGCTGATCGATCGCGCGGTCGCGGAAGGCGAGACCGATTTCGTCCGGACGGTTGCCTATCCTCTGCCCGTCACGGTCATCGCCGAGATCATCGGTGTTCCCACCAGCGACATGGAGCAATTCAAGAAGTGGTCCGATGCGGCGGTGGAAAACCTCGGGACGGGGTTGTTCGTGCCTCCCTCGCAGGAGCGCGTCGACAAGATCGTGCGCCTCATCCAGGAGATGGGTGAGTACTTCAACGTTCTGGCCGACGAGCGCCTGCGCGAGCCGCGCGAGGATCTGCTGACCGGGCTGGTGCGCGCCGAGCACGAAGGATCGCGCCTGACGCGCGAGGAGATGGTGCGCATGCTCGTGCTCCTGCTGGTTGCGGGCAACGAGACGACGACGACGCTGATCGGCGACGTCGTGCTCGAGCTGCTGGCCCACCCCGACGAGCTGTCCAAGCTGCGCGCGCGGCCCGAGCTGCTGGAGCGCGCCATCGAGGAGACGATGCGGTTCGCCTCACCGGTGCAGCTCGATCCGCGGCGCTGCGTGACCGATACCGAGCTTCACGGCGTGCCGATCGAGCGCAACCAGCTGGTGGTGTGCTGGATCGGCTCGGCCAATCACGACGAAGCCGTGTTCGAGCATGCGGAACGATTCGACATCGAGCGTGCGAGCAATACGCATCTCGGCTTCGGCTTCGGCCCGCACTACTGCCTGGGCGCCAACCTGGCACGCCTGGAGGCGCGCATCACCACCGAGGTGCTGCTGGAGAAAACGGCTTCGTTCGAGCGCGCGACCAGCGAGCCGCTGCCGCTGCACCCGAGCATCGTCTTTCGCGGCGTCACCGCGCTGCCGCTGCAGCTGAAGCCGCAAAGCTAGCTCAGTCCTCGCGGCCACCAGGGGTTGCCCGGCGCTCGAGCTCGTCGAGCAACGGTACCTGAGAGGCGAGGATCTTCTGGCGCGCCTCGGCGATCGCGTACCACTGGGCGCGGTCGACCTCGGGAAACTCACGCATCTGTCCGGAGCGCGGCGGCCATTCCATCGAAAATGTATTGCTGACGAGACGGCTCGCGTCGAAGTCGGCTTGGCCTGCGAACGCCGTGACGAGCTTGCCGCCGCGCTGCCGGATCGGCGCCAGCTCGATCCACTCGCATGCGTCGGGCCGGCAGCCGAGCTCTTCCTCGAATTCGCGCAACGCCGCTGCCAGCGGCTCTTCGGTCGGCTCGTACTCGCCCTTGGGAACGGTCCAGGCGCCTGCGTCCCTGCGAATCCAGAACGGGCCGCCGGGATGCACGAGCAGCACCTGGAGGGCGTCGTCGCGAAAACGGTAGAGAAGCAGGCCGGCGCTCTTTCTGCCCACGGCGCTCAGGATGGCCCGACGCCGCAAAAGCGCGAGCGGCCCGCCGCCCGGCACGGCACCGGAACGCTCGCCTCCTTCTTCAGCACGCCGCCGCGGTCACGCCGCGAGCCGGACCGGCTCCCTGCCGCGCCGGAGCTGGAGCCGGGCTGGAGCTGGAAATGATCGGCCGCTGCCCTAGCTTGCGGCGGCGATGGCGGCGCCCGTGCAGGCTCGACCGTTCTTCCGGCGCCACCCCGCTCTGGCTTCGCACTTCGCCCTCGCCGAGCTGGCGCAGCTGCCGACGCCGCTGCGGCGCATGGACGCTCTGGCCGCTCGTCTGTCTCTCTCCGACCTCTATCTGAAGGACGACGGCTGCAGCAGCCGCATCTACGGCGGCAACAAGGTCCGCAAGCTCGAGCTGCTGCTGGGCCTCGCGCGCGCCGATGGCGCACGCGAGGTGCTGACGTTCGGCTATGCCGGATCCAATCACGCGGCCGCCACCGCCGTGCACGCCGCCGCCCTCGGCATGCGCGGCATCTCGATGCTGATGCCGCAGGAGAATGCTGCCTATCTTCGCACCAACCTCCTCGTGAGCGCCGCTGTCGGCGCCGAGCTGCACGAGTACGACGGCATCGCCGGTGTCGCTGCCGGCGCGGCCTGGCAGTTGGTGCGCCATCGCATGCTCACCGGCGTCTCTCCTTTCCGCATCGCGCCGGGCGGCTCGAGCGCGCTCGGCACCGTCGGATTCGTCGCGTCGGCGTTCGAGCTGGTCGAGCAGATGGAATCGATGGCATTGCCGCCACCTGCGGCGGTGTACGTGCCCGCCGGCAGCATGGGAAGCGCGGTCGGGCTGGCCCTCGGGCTTGCGCTGCTGGCCGTTCCCACGCGCGTGCACGCCGTGCGTGTCACCGACTCGCGTTTCGTCAACGAACGGCGGGCGCGCGCACTGTGGACGGCGACGGTGCGGCTGCTGCGCGCAGGCGATTCCAGCGTGGGTGCCGCCGCATTCGATCCACAGCGGCTGCAGATCCGCGACGGTTTCTTCGGTGGCGTCTACGCCAAAGCGACGGACGAAGGGACCGAGGCAGCCATGCTCGCCGAGCGGCTCGAAGCGCTCCGGCTCGACGTCAGCTACACGTCCAAGACCATGGCGTGTCTGATTTCCGATGCACGACACGGGCTCGTTCGGGAAGGACCGGTCGTGTTCTGGAACACGTACAACTCGGTCGATCTAGCGCCGCTGGCAGCCAAGGCGAACGTCGGCGACCTCCCGCCGCGGCTGCGCCGATACTTCGACTGACCGGCGCAGATCGGCATGCGCGCCGGCGCGGAAGGTCGTCGAGGAATGCCTGCTCGGCTGAGTCGCGTGCCGCCCATGCCGTTGCTCGATCGCCACGGGCAGGGCAACTTGTACGGGGAGGGCGGCGCCGACCTGCGCGAGGTCCAGGTGTGACCGGTGCGCTCGCTGCCCTCTTCGAACACCATGTCGGACGCCGAGACTCGAGAGCCTGGCGGACAACTGATCATCGTTGCCAACCGCCTTCCCGTTCATCGCGCCAACGGCAGCTGGACCGCCAGTCCCGGCGGCCTGGTGTCGGCCCTGACTCCGTTCCTGAAGGAGCGGACGGGAAGCTGGATCGGCTGGGACGGCAGCGCAGGCGCGGCGCCGGAGCCGTTCGACTTTCACGGCATCCGCCAAATCCCGGTTCCGCTCAACGCGCGCGAGGTCGAGGGCTACTACAAGGGTTTTTCCAACCGTACGCTGTGGCCGCTCTATCACGACGCGGTCCGCCCCCCGCGCTTCGAGCCGCGCTGGTGGAAGCCGTTCGTCGACGTGAACCGGCGCTTCGCCGAGTACACCGCCAGGGAGGCCGAGCAGGGCGCGACGGCGTGGGTGCACGACTACCATCTCCAGCTCGTGCCGGCGATGCTTCGCAAGCTCCGTCCCGACCTTCGCATCGGATTTTTCCTGCACATCCCTTTCCCGCCGCAGGAGCTGTTTGCGCAGCTTCCGTGGCGGCGCCAGCTCCTGGAAGGTCTTTTGGGCGCCGACTTCTTCGCATGCCAGACCGAGCTCGGGGCCAAGAATTTCGCCGAGCTGGCCGTGCGGTATGCGGAGGCGCAGCACGTCGACGGCAAGGGCACGCTGCGAGCGGGCGATCGCCTGATGCGGTACGGCTCGCTGCCGATCTCGATCGACGTCGCTCACTTCCACGAGCTTGCCCGGCGGCCGGAGATCCGCGAGCGCGCGGCCGAGATCCGGCACGAGCTCGGCGAGGACCGCAAGGTCGTGCTCGGCGTCGATCGTCTGGACTACACCAAGGGAATCGATGCACGGCTGCGCACGTATGGCAGGCTGCTCGACCGCGGGCAGATCTCGCCCGAGCAGTGCGTGCTCGTGCAGACGGCGGTGCCGAGCCGCACCGACGTGCTCGAGTACATGACCGTGCGCGAGAAGGTCGAGCGCCTGGTAGGCTCGATCAATGGCCGCCATGGCCGCATCGGCCGCGTGGCCGTCCACTACCTGCACCAGAACCTCGAGCTCGAGGAGCTGGTGCCGCTCTATCTGGCCGCCGACGTCATGCTGGTGACGCCGCTGCGGGACGGAATGAACCTGGTCTGCAAGGAATACGTCGCCACGCACGTCGACGGCGGCGGCGTTCTCATTCTGAGCGAATTCACTGGCGCGGCGTACGAGCTGGAAGAAGCCCTGCTCATCAATCCGTACGACGAGGAAGGCATGGGCCGCGCCATCGTGCGCGCCCTCGAGATGTCGCCGGAAGAGGCGGAGCGGCGTATGGCGGCCCTGCGGCGCAAGGTGGCCGCGCACGATGTCTACTGGTGGGCCGGCGAGTTCCTGTCGGCGCTGAAGGCATGAGCGGTCGGACGTTTGCGCAAACGTGCGGCCGGCTCGAGGAGCTTGCCAGCACGCCGGTCTTGCTCGTGGCCTCGGATTACGACGGGACGCTCTCGCCACTGGTGTCCGACTTCGCCAATGCCCGGCCGCACCGCGAGTGCATCGTTGCGCTGCGCACGCTGGCGTCGCTGCCGCACACGCACGTGGCCGTCATCTCCGGGCGCGGCCTGCGCGACCTGGACCGCCTTCTCGATCTTCCCGGCGAGGTGCATCTGGTCGGCAGCCACGGCAGCGAGTTCGACGCGGACTTCCAGGGCGCGCTGGATGAGGCGCAGATCGCCTTGCGCGCGCGGGTTCTGGAGACGCTGACGCAGATCGCCTCCCGCGGCGAGCGGCTGCGCATCGAGGAGAAGCCCGCCAGCATCGCGCTGCACTACCGCGACGCATCCGACGAAGTGGCCCGGCGCGCGCTCGACGAGGTCGAAGCGGGGCCGTCGCACTGGCCGGGCGTCTTCACCCGCCACGGCAAGCTGGTGGTGGAGCTGAGCGTGCTCGCGATGAGCAAGGGCCGCGCGCTCGGCATCATCCGCCAGCGCGTGGGTGCCACGGCCGTTCTCTTCGTAGGCGACGATCTCACCGACGAGGAAGCGTTCGCCACGCTCAGCGGCCCCGACGTCGGCGTCAAGGTGGGCGAGGGCGAGTCCCTGGCGCGCAATGGCGTCGCCGACGTGCCCGAGGTCGCGCGGCTGCTTTGCAGGCTGGCCGAGCTGCGTACGGCCTGGGCACTGGGCGCCGGCGCCGTTCCCATCCATCATCATGCGTTGCTCTCCGATCAGCGCGGCTTTGCGCTGGTGACCTCCGATGCGCGCATGAGCTGGCTGTGCCTGCCGCGCCTGGACTCGCCGCCGCTGTTCGCCGAGCTCCTCGGCGGGCCGGCAGCCGGTCGCTTCACGATCACTCCGGCAGATGCACGCGCCCCGCGCGGACAATCCTATCTGGACAACTCGCTGGTCCTGCGCACGCAGTGGGACGGCATCACGGTCAGCGACTTTCTCGACTGTTCGCGTGACCGCCCGCGCCAGAGCGCCGGCAGAAGCGACCTGCTGCGCATCATCGAGGGCAACGGGCGCGTTCGCATCGAGTTCGCTCCGCGTCTGGACTTCGGGCGCATTCCGACCCGCCTTCGCCGTCACCCCTCCGGCATCGTCGTCGAGGGCTCGTTCGATCCGATCGTGCTGCGCGCGCCCGACGTTCACTGGGAGATCGTCCAGGAGGGCCGGCATCAGACGGCGCTGGCCGAAGTGCAGGTCGAGGGAGAGCCGTGCGTTCTGGATCTGCGCTATGGCACCGGCAGCCTGAGCGAGCCGAAGATCATGAGCGTGTCCCGTCGCGACCTGACCTGCCAGTACTGGGCATCGTGGGCAGCCCGCCTGGAGCTGCCGCCGGTGGAGCCCGAGATCGTGATGCGCAGCGCGCTGACCCTTAAAGCGCTGTGCTACGGTCCGAGCGGCGCCATCGCCGCTGCGGCCACCACGAGCCTGCCCGAGCACCTGGGCGGCGTGCGGAACTGGGACTATCGCTACTGCTGGCTCCGCGACGGCGCGCTCAGCGCAATGGCGCTGCTCGAGCTGGGCAGCCAGTCCGAGGCGCTGCATTTCCTGGATTGGGTGCTGGCGGTGGTGAACCATTCGCACTCGCCGGCCGCGCTGCGACCGCTCTACGGCGTCGACGGCGAAGCGGTGGCGCCCGATGCGGAGATCGGCGAGTTGGGCGGCTACCGCGGCAGCCGGCCGGTGCGCGTCGGCAACTCGGCGGCCCATCAGGTGCAGCTGGACGTCTTCGGTCCGATCGTCGATCTCGTTTACGAGCTGCTGGTGCGCGAAGCGCCGCTCTCGTCGCGGCACTGGCGTCTGGTCGAGGCGATGGCGGCGGCGGTGCAGGAGCGATGGAAGGAGCCCGACCACGGAATCTGGGAGCTGCGCCTGCCTCCCCGGCATCACGTGCACTCGCGCACGATGTGCTGGCTGACGCTGGACCGCGCCATCAAGATCGCCCACGGCCTGCTCGAGGAGGAGCGACCGCATTGGGTCGCGCTGCGCGACGAGATCGCGGCCGACGTTCTCGAGCGCGGCTGGAGCGCCAGGGCCGGCGCCTTCACTACGGCCTATGGGAGCGACGACCTCGATGCCGCCGCGTTGATGATCGGCCTGAGCGGTCTGGTCGCTCCCACGGATCCACGCTTCGTCGCAACGGTGGAGGCCGTCGAGCGCCGCCTGCGCAGCGGATCGGCCGTCCACCGCTATCGTTTCGATGATGGATTGCCCGGCGGCGAAGGGCCCTTCGTCTTGTGCGCCTCCTGGCTCGTCGACGCCTATCTCGCCATCGGTCGCCGCCACGACGCGTGGGAGCTCTTCCGCGGCATCACCGCGCTGGCCGGCCCCACCGGCCTGCTCTCGGAGCAGTACGACACCGAGGCCGGCATCGCCCTCGGCAACTACCCGCAAGCCTACTCCCACATCGGCATCATCAAGAACGCCCTGAACCTGGCGTCGGCCGGGATGTGACGATGCGCGGCCGGGGCCCGCGTCTAGCCGGTCGCATCCATCTCCGCCTGCGCCTGCACGACACGGCCAGTGACGGCAGCGACGGCCGCAGCAAGCTCGTCGCGATCGGCGGGCTTGCCCACGTGAACCTGGAAGCCTGCCGACAGAAGACGGATGCGATCGTCCACCGAGGCGTAAGCGGTCAGGGCGATCGCAGGAATGCGACAGATGGTTTCGGGACCGGTGCGCACCTTGTGGATGAGGGCGTAGCCATCCTCGATCGGCATGCCCACGTCGCACACCAGCACGTCGGCAGCGCGCCGGGACAGCTCGTCCATCGCCTGCGCCACGGATGCGGCCACTCGCACTTCGGCGCCCCGATTGGCCAGCATCACTCGCACCACTTCGTTGGAATCGGGGTCGTCGTCGACCACGAGCACGTCCAGCCCCGCCAGCGAGATGGCCGGGATCTGCGTCGACTCGGCAGCGGCGGGGTGACGGCGCGCCTGGTCGCTGCTGGCGCTCGCCAGCGGAATGAGCGGAAGGCGCACGGTGAACGTGCTGCCGTGGTCGGAGCCGGGGCTGTGGGCGAGCACGGTGCCGCCGTGCAGCTCGGTCAGGTGGCGCACGATCGAAAGGCCCAGGCCAAGGCCGCCGTAGACGCGGTCGGTGGAGACATCGGCCTGCCAGAAGCGCTCGAAAAGATGCGGCAGCAGCTCGGGGGAAATGCCGCAGCCCGTATCGCTCACGACGATCTCGACCTGCGACTCCGAGCGCTCGAGAACGACGTGCACGCGGCCGCCCTTGTCGGTGAACTTGACGGCGTTGGACAGCAGGTTCCAGACGATCTGCTGGAGGCGGTCGGGATCACCGGAGACCAGGCACGGCGAGGTGTCGAGCACGACCTGCAGTTGAATGCCCTTGGCCTGCGCAGCCGGCCGTACCGTCTCGACCGCATTCTGCACGACCGCCGCGAGCGGGACCGGCCGCACCTGCAGGCGCATCTTGCCCTCGACGATGCGCGACACATCGAGCAGATCCTCGATCAGCTGCGCCTGCATACGGGCGTTGCGCTCGATGACTTCGAGCGCGCGCTCGATCTGCTCGCGCGGCAGGTCCTCGGATCGCAGCATCGTCACCCATGCAAGAATCGGCGACAGCGGCGTGCGCAGCTCGTGCGATACGGTAGCGAGAAACGCGTCCTTGGCCTGCCCGGCCGCCCGGGCTTCGCGGACCGCACGATCGGCCTGCGCCACGGCATCGCGCAGCTGTGCCTCGGTCGTCTCACGCCAGCGCGCGAGCACGGCTGCCATGGCACCGCCGATCATGAAGGCGACGACGGTGAAGCCGATCGCGTACGGCGAGCGGCGCTGCTCGGCCGGCACCACCGCGATGACGCACATGGTGGACAGCGCGGTGACGAAGATGCCGGGGCCGCGACCACCCACGAAGGCGGCAGTGAAGATGAGCGGCCAGAATGCGAAGAACGTGAAGCGTTCGCGCAGAATCGGCACCGAGAGCGTCAGCGCCAGCGCACCGATGACTCCTGCCAGCGCGAGCAGATATCGGCGCAGCACCTCCACGGGCGCAGGAGCCCCCTGCGCCGCGGCCGTTCTTTCCCGTCTGTCCAATGTTCCCCGCCCCCGCGCGAACGCATGGATGCTGCGCGAAGGCACGGCTCGACACAACGGCTAAAGACATGATTCTCAGTAGTATGTGTGACTCACACCTCGCTGTTGCGCCGGCGGGGTCCGTTGGTAGGAGGCGTCACCACGACGCCGGGGATGGAAAGGAGGTCCGCAATGGCAGCTCTGGACGGAGTCAGGGTGATCGACCTGACCCAGTGGGAGGCGGGAACGTCGTGCACGCAGCTTCTGGCGTGGATGGGCGCCGACGTGATCAAGGTCGAACCCCCGGCAGGTGAGCCGGGGCGGCACATGATCCGCGAACGCGCAGACGCGGATTCCATCTACTTCATCCTCTTCAACTGCAACAAACGCTCGATCACGCTGGATCTGAAAAGCGCCCGGGGGCGTGAGCTGTTCCGGCAGCTGGTGGCCGGCGCCGACATCGTGGCCGAAAACTATGCAGCCGGCGTTCTCGACGATCTCGGCTTCGGCTACGGGGCATTGGCGCAGATCAAGCCCGACATCATCCATGCCTCGGTCAAGGGCTTCGGATCGTGGGGCCCGTACGCCGGCTACAAGAGCTTCGACATGATCGGCCAGGCCACCGGCGGCGTGCTGTCGGTGACCGGAACCCCCGAGACACCGCCGCTCAAGCCGGGCGTCACCTTCGGCGACACGGGAGCGGGGCTCCACCTGGGCATGGCGATCCTGGCCGCCTACATCGAGCGCCTGCGCACCGGCCGCGGGCAGTCGGTGGAGGTGTCGATGCAGGATGCGATGTTCAACTTCATGCGCTCGGCGCTGGTGGCGCACTATCTGACCGGCGGCATGGCCGCGATGCGCTACGGCAACCGCATGGGCCTGCTTTGCCCGACCGACCTGTACCCGACCCTGGGCGGCGGCCCCAACGACTACATCTATCTGATGATCAGCACGCCGAGGATGTGGCATGCTCTGCTGCGAGCGATCGGCCGCGCCGAGCTGGTCGGGGACGAGCGCTTCGAGGAGCAGCGCGAGCGCGGCAACCACTGGGACGAAGTCAGCGAGATGATCCAGCAGTGGACGCTGCGACACGACAAGCACGAGGCGATGCGGCTGCTCGGCGAGGCCGGGGTTCCGTGCGGTGCGGTGCTGGACTCGGTCGACCTGTTCGCCAACGAGCATCTGCGTGCGCGCGACATGGTCGTGGCCATCGATCACCCGCGCCGGGGCCGCATGGAAATCCCGGGCATGGCCATCAAGATGGGCAACGCCGCCGAGGTCGTGGTGCGCGCGGCGCCCGAGCTCGGAGCCGACAACGAGCAGGTGTATGGCGAGCTCGGGCTGAGCCGCGACGAGATCGGGCAGCTGCGCGAGCAGGGCATCATCTAGGAGCTCGGCTGCCGCCGCGGGCCGCGGGCGCCGAGGCCGCAGCCCGAGTGGCCACAGGAACCGTGCACGAAATGGCTACAGTGACGACGCACGAGTCCGCGTATGCTGCCGCCGCCATGCGCCTGTATCCCATCGAAGACGCGACCATTGCCGTACGCGAGCAGGGCACGGGCCCCGCGCTCGTGTTCATCCACGGCTATCCGACCCACGGCTATACCTGGCGCCATCTGCTGCCGAGGCTGTCGCAGAGCCATCGCTGCGTCGTCGTCGATCTTCCCGGGCTCGGCGACAGCCGGTGGACCGGCTCGACCGACTTCCGCTTCACCGCGCAGGCACGCCGCCTCTGCCGCCTGTTCGAGACGCTCGGCCTCGAGCGCTACTCCATCCTCGCGCACGACACCGGCGCCACCATCGCGCGCGTCGTGGCGCTCTCGCACGGCGAGCGCGTGGCCAGGCTGGCGCTGATCAACACCGAGATCCCGGGTCACCGCCCGCCGTTCATCCAGCTCTACCAGCGCATCGCGGCGATGCCCGGAGCGAGCCTGACGTTCGCGATGCCGATGCGCCTGAAGGCGTTTCGCAAGTCGCCGATGGGGTTCGGCGAGTTCTATTCGGATCCGGTGCTGTTCGACGATCCCGACAACCTGGGCCCTTACGTCGATCCGCTGTTGCAGTCGCGCGCACGCGTCGAAGGGGCGCTGGCCTACCTGCGCGGCATCGAGTGGGACGTCGTCGACGGCCTGCGCGAGAAGCACGCGCAGATCCGCGCGCGGACCATGCTGATCTGGGGAGAGGACGACAAGACGTTCCCGGTCGAGCTCGGCGAGCAGATGGCAGCGCAGTTCCGACCGCCGGCGCGCTTCGTGCGCATTCCCAACGCCTCGCTGATGCCGCACGAGGAGCGGCCTTCGATGGTGCTCGATGCCGTGGTGCCCTTCTTGGGCGAAGCCGAAACGACCTCGTGATGCCGGAGGGAACGACCGTGCCGCGAAGACGCGATCCTCGGCGCCATCGATGGGCGGGCAGCTACTTGCGCCAGTGCGGCGGATAGGAGCGCTCGTAGCTGGCGCGCTGTCTCATGCGCTCGCGCCACTCCAGCAGCCACGGCGTCTGCGCCTGGTCGAACGCGATCTTGGCGCGACCGCTGATCTCGACGAACGGCAGCCAGGCCAGGTCCGCGCGCGTCAGATGATTGCCGGCGATGAACTGGCCGCCGCGCTCGCGCGCCCGCGCCTCCAGGCGCACGATCTGCGCGTGCACGTCGGCCTTGCGCTCGGCCAGCGTCTTCTCGTCGCGCTGCTCGGGCGGTGTGAAGAACATCTGCTGCCCGACGACCCGGAAGGCCTCGAACAGATAGATCGTGCACTCGAGCTCCTCGATGCGCACGAGCGCCCGCTCCGCAGCATCCTTCGGCATCAGCGGCGGCGTCGGATGGCGCTCCTCGAGATACTCGACGATGGCCTGCGACTCGTAGAGCACCAGGTCGTCGTCGGTCATCGCCGGGACCTTGCCGTGCGGGCTGATGGCCAGGTACTCGGGCTTGCGGGTGTCGCCGGCGCTGAAGCTCAGAAGCACCGGTTCGTAGGGGATGTTCTTCTCTTCCAGGACGAGCTGCACGCGCCACGCAAAGGGAGAGCCGGAGCCGTAGTAGAAGCGAATCATCGTCTGACCTCCTGGTGCCGCGCCGCCTGCCGCGCGGCAGAGCGCAGATGCGGCCCCGCCGCCGTCGCGGCTACGGCATCCGTGCCGCTGCCGTCACTCCTCCGCGTCCTCTTCCTCTTCTTCGTAGGCGAAATGCATCGCCATCTCGAAAGCCTTGCGCGTGAACTCGAGCACCTTCTCGAAGGCCTCGTCGCCGAGGTCGCGTGCCGCGTCGTTGCCGCGCAGGATGTTGACGAACGCGCGCTCGCGCTCGAGCTGCAGCGGCAGGCGTCCCATGCCCCAGTCGTCGAGCAGCTTGGCCACGGCCGGGTTGTACGTGCGGGTCAGTCGAAGCACCGTGGGAACGGGATCGTTGCGCGCGACGATGGCGGCCAGGCGAAGGATGAGGTCGAAGGAGAGCGTGGCGGTCCCGGCCTCCACCGCCTCGACGATCGAGGTGTCGCGAAGCTCCAGCGCTCGCGCCAGGTCGGCGCGGGTAAGGCCGGCCAGCTCGCGCAGCTCTCGGACGTAGTTGCCGGCCTCGCGCGCCAGCGACATCGGGCTCGTCGGACCGGTCAGCAGACGACCGACGCCAAGCGGGTCGCCGGTCAGATCGATGACGCGCTTGAGCGCTCCGGTGGCGGCCTCGCCCGTGATGGATGCCATCGCCGACAGCAGCGCCATCTGCGAACCGATCAGCGTCGACGGCGGCTCGGCGACGGGCCTGGGCGCCGTCGGGCGACGCCGCGCGCTCTTCTTCTTCCTGGCTGGCTCGGCCATCGGGCGCAGCCTTCCAGAGACGCCATCCCAGGTCACTCGCCGCCGGTCAGGCGCGCCGGGTGACGACCCGCTTGGACTGCAAGCCCATCGCCCTGCGCAGCCGATACGAGAGGCGAGAGCGCCGCGCGCGTTCCTTCTCGATGGCCTGCAGGACGGCGGGCAGAGCCCGCTTCCCCATTTCCCGTCCGGCCTCGACGGCTTCGCCGCTGCGCATCAGCTCGAAAATCCCGATGTGCGTGGCGCGCGGCGAGATGAAGACGTCGGGCGGGTCGTCGCGGAAGCGTGCGGCGGCGATGTGCGACTGCACGATCACGCTGCCCTTGGTCAGGATCTGCACGATGCCGAGGTGCTCCTCGCCGAGGCGGTGCAGCGCCTGCGTGTCCTCGTCCTCGGCCAGCGGCTCGTGCGGGTCCAGCGGCGTGGCCGCATCGGACGTGGTTGCCGTGATCTCCACAACGCCCGAAGGCCGCAGCATGCTGATGGCGATGACGAAATCGGCCCCGAGTCGGCGCGCCACGCTGACCGGGACCGGATTCGACAATCCGCCGTCGACCAGCACGCGACCTTCGATGATGTGCGGGCGAAAGATGCCCGGGATGGCAACGCTGGCCCGAATGGCTTCGTCGACGGGGCCTGCTTCCAGGATCACCTCGTCACCGGTGTCGAGGTCGGTGGCGACGGCCGCAAACTTCATCGGCAGGTACTCGATGCGCCGCCCGATGACGGGTTGGATGAGCTCGATGCCTCGCCGTCCCGCCAGCAGCCCGGATCGCGGCCAGACCGCGTCGAACAGCGACATCACCCGACCGCGCGTCAGCGACGTCATGATGCGAGCGAATTCGTCGATACGTCCGGCGGCCAGCGCCGCGCCGACGACGGCCCCGGCGCTGGTGCCGGCCACGCAGTGAAAACGGATTCCCGCGGCCAGCAGCTCTTCGAGCACGCCGACGCAGGCGATGCCTGCGGCGCCGCCGCCGCCGAGCGCCACACCGATCTTCAGATCCGCCTTGCCCATCCCCACGCTGGAATCTAGCCCGTCCGCGCGCGGCTGCGAATGCGGGCGCGAAGCAAAAAAAACCGGGCGGTGGAGTCTCCACCGCCCGGCCACGAGCCGAAACGAACCGTTCTCGATGATCAGTGCGTGGTCACCGCGATCTTCTTGGGCAGGACCTTTTCGGGCGCCTGGATCGTCACTTCCAGAACGCCGTTCTTGTACAAGGCCTGCACAGCGTCGGCGTCGGCTTCCCACGGAAGCGTGAGCACGCGTTCGAAGGAACCGTAGGCGACTTCGCGGTAGACGCGGCCGTCCTGGTTCTCTTCGCGCTGATCGCGCCGCTCGCCGCGGATCGTCAGGCGCTTGCCCTCGACCGTGATGTCGACTTCGCTCGGATCGATGCCCGGAAGATCGGCCCGCACGACGATCTGATTGTCGCGCACGAAGGACTCGATCGCCGGCACCCACTTCAGGTTCTGGATCCCGGTCGGAGAGCCGTTCTGCGCCGCGCCGTTGGCGTCACCGAAGAACCGGTTGATCATGTCGTCGAGCTCGCGGTGCAGGACCGCTACCTCCCGGCCCGGCATCCATGTCGTCATTGCTCTCATCGTCCCGTTACCTCCTGCTGGAGAAAGTTTCCTGACGGGCCCGAATTAAGCATCGGGAACCGGTGATCAAGGCCCCTTCGGCGGACGACGGAATCTTTTTTTCCCACGTCCCCATACCGGGTGACGTGTGGGCGGGCTCAATGCGCGGGCCTCGCCGCAGGCGGTGGTGCGGGCGGCGGCGCGGCCGCCGGCGTCGTGGCGCCGGACGGAACCGGCGGCACCGGAGGCCGGGCCAGCGGCGGCTTGCGCGGCGCGGCCTTCCATTCCCGGGCGACCGTCTCGAGCACCTCGGCCCGCGCCCGACGCTGCGCGGCGATCTCGGCCCGCCCGCCTTCCTCATGAAGCTCGGCCGCGCGCCGGTAGAGCTGCGCGAAGCCAGCGGCCGCGGTCGCGATCCACGCATCGAGCCCCAGCTCGGCGCCCTGCGGCACCTCGCGCAGCGAGTCCGGCTCGCTGCGAAGCTGCTTCTCGGCCACCGTCAGCGCCGCCTCCTTGTCGCCGCGAGCCAGCGCCTCGTCGCTCAGCTCGAGCGCGATGCGGTTGGTGACGTTGTAGAAATCGGTGCGAATCAGGCCGAAGGGAACTTCCCAGGGCGCCAGCGTCGCCGTGCCCACGGCCACGGCCACCACCAGCGCGGGCAGCAAGCGACGCGCCTGCAGCCGGCGTGTCCAGGTCACCATCAGCGCCAGCCCGTGCCCGGCCAGCGGCGTCAGTGCGAGCGCCGCCGGGAAACGCAGCCGCGAGAGATTGAAGAAGATCGCGCACACCGCCGCGGTCGAGGCGACCCAGGCCAGCGGGAACAGGAGGCCCGGGCTGCGCCGCAGCCCGAACAGCAGGCCGACTGCGGACAGTCCGACCAGCACCGGCCAGCTCAGCAGCAGGTGGGACGTGATCGGGATGTGCCGCTGGAAGTAGTAGTAGTTGAAGTTGTTGGGCAGCTCGTACCAGTGCCAGAACGCGATCAGCTTGCCCGCCACCAGGCGCGCCCAGTCCGTCCAATGGTCGTATCGCGCAATCGTCGCCCGCACGACGGCGCGCAGATCCCAGCCTGCTTCCGCCAGAATCGCCGGTGCGTGCTGGTTGCGCACGAATCCGCTGCGCGGCGTGGCACCCGGCCCGTTGCCGTTGATGAAGTTGAGCGGCGCGGTCACCGCCGAGCGCAGCGGCGGAGCTCCGATGGCGACGTTGCGCGCGATGAGCGGCGAAAAGCCGACGGCGAACCCGACGAGGAACGCCGCCAGGAACCGCAGCACCGGCGCGCGCGGAATCCCGAGCCATCCGCGCCGCAATGCGACGGTGCACAGCGGCAATGCCAGCACCACGAAGCCGATCGTGGTCGTCGACACCAGGGCGAACAGGCCTGAGCAGACGCCGGTCAGCACAGCTCGTGCCGGTGAGGACGGCAAGGCCAGCGCGCGCAGCATCGTCCACAGGCACAGCAGCGCCCCGAAGCCCAGCAGCGCGCTGCGCAGCAGCAGCGTTTCGTAGTAGACGCCGGTGCCAAGGACCGCGGCGACGAGTCCGGCCGCGATGCCGCTGGTGTTGCCGAACAGCCGCGCGGCGATCGCGTAGGCAAGCAGACAGGATGCGACCCCCACCGCCGCTTGCGCCAGCAGCACGATGCGGGCGTTGCTGCTCCCGCTTCCCGCATAGACCGCCGCGACCAGGTACGGATAGAGCGGGTCCTGCCAGTACGCTCCGCGGCCGACCCAGTCATTCCACGTCTCGGCGACGTAGGCTTCATCGCATGCGCGGTACCATTCGCCTTTGTGGTCGCGCACCGCGCAGACCAGCGCCGTGTTGTCGGGCAGGAACCCGTCGCGCAGGAGGACGTCGCCGCCGGCGACGGTCTGCGCCCAGCGATGGAAGAAATTCATGTCCGTGACGGCCCATCGCTCCATGTGCAGGACCGCGCTGCCCGACAGCTCCAGCCATGCCAGGGCGCGGACGAGGACGGCTGCGCCGAGCACGAGCAGCGCCCCGCGCGATCTCGTCGCGGAAATGACGGCCATCCGACGTCAGATAGCGGAATAAGCCCGGACGGTACATACGGAGCGGCAAAAGCAGCCGCGACACGAGAGATCCATGAACGAGCATCCGAACGCCGCGCTGGTGCGCGACCTCTTCCGCGCCTTCGCCCAGGCCGACCTCGCGACCATCGAACGCATCATCCCCGACGACGCCGTCTGGGAGTTTCCCGGCAGAACCGGCGCACTGGCAGGCCGTCACGAAGGGCGCCAAGCCATCCTCGGCTTCCTGATGAACGTCACCTCGCTCAGTGCCGGCACCTTCGGCCTCGACCTCGAGGACGTCGTCGCCAACGAGCGCCACGCCATCGCTCTCTTCCGCGGGCACGCCACCAGAAACGGAAAGACGCTGAGCAATCCCACCTGCCTGAAAATGCGGATCCAGGACGGCCAGATCACCCGGCTGAAGGAGTTCGTCTGGAACCTGTACGAAGTGGACGACTTCTGGTCCTGACTAGGGTCGCCAGCTGCCGCTGCGGCCGGCAGGCGGCGCCTTGTTCAGCAGCAGCCAGTAGGAGCCGATGACGCGCGCGGCTTCGTTGAACTGCTGGAAGTCGACGGGCTTGACGATGTAGCTGTTGACGCCGAGCTCGTAGGTTTCCAGGACGTCACGGTCCAGAACCGACGACGTCAGCGCGACCACGGGGATGTTGTGCGTGCGCGGGTCGGCGCGGATGCGGCGCAGCACCTCGACGCCGTCCAGCACCGGCAGCTTCAGGTCGAGCAGGACCAGCTTGGGAGCGTCTTCGCTCCGACGGCCCGCGTAGGGGCCCTCGCCGAACAGATACTGCACCGCTTCGAGGCCGTCACCGACGACCTTGATGCGAGCGTTGAGGCCATGCTTGCGGAACGCGCGCAGCGTCAGCTCGACGTCGGCGGGGTTGTCTTCGACGAGCAGGATCTCGGCCGCTTCCTCGGCGGTCTCGCTCGAGCTCATTCCTCACCTACCGTGAAGTAGAACGTCGAGCCCGCTCCCGGCTGCGAGTGCGCCCACATGCGGCCGCCATGCCGTTCCACGATGCGCGAGGCGATGGCGAGACCGAGGCCGAGCCCATCGTACTCGGCCGGTCGATGAGCGCGCTGGAAGAGCTCGAAGACCCGCTGCGCATTGCTCATGTCGAAGCCCACGCCGTCGTCGCTGACGTAATAGAAGCGTTTGCCGTCCTTGTCGCCGCTGCCGATCTCGATGCGTGCATGGCTGCGCAGCATGGTGAACTTCTGCGCGTTCGACAGAAGCGCCAGCCAGACCGTGCGCAGCAGGTGCGGATCCCCGATGCACTCGGGCAGGTAGCCGGCGCAGACGTCGACCGAGCGGCCCGCCCTCTGGCCTTCGAGCTCGGCGATGCAGCTGGCGACCAGCGCCTGCATGTCGACCGTCTCGCGCGCGAGCGTGCGCCTGTCCTCCCGCGTCAGAGAGACGATCGAATCGATCAGGCGGCCGACCTCCTCGGTGTTGCGCCGGATCACGTCGAGCATGCGCCGCCCCTCCTCGTCGAGGCGCGCGCCCTGGTTCTCGGTGAGCAACGTCGCGAACCCCGCTATCGCACGCAGCGGCGTGCGCAGGTCGTGCGCCGCCATGTACGCGTACTCGCGCAGATCGCGGTTGGCCATCTCCAGCTCCACCGTGCGGCTCTGGACGCGCTGCTCGAGGTCGGCCGCGATCTCGGCGAGGCGCCGCTCCGAGTCCTTGCGCTCACCGATGTCGCGGTGGATCTCGCATGCGCCGCAGGCACGGCCGTGGCGGTCGAGAATGGGCGCGGCCGTGATCGACACCGCGACGATGCGGCCATCCTTTGCGCGGCGGCGCGTTTCCAGATCGACGGTGGTCTGGCCATCCAGCGTGCGCGCGACCAGATCGGTCACCTCGGCGACCATTTCCGGCGGCGCCAGAATCTGCGCCGAAGCGCCGGTTACCTCGGCGGGCGCGTATCCATAGAAGCGCTGCGCGGCGGGATTCCAGCTCGTGAACGTTCCGTGCTCGGAGAGGGAAAAGACGGCATCGCCGCAGCAGCGCACGATGGCCTCGGGGAGGCCCGCCTCGGTTATGGAGAAGCAGTCGTCGGGCGAGGGAAGCGTCCGAAAAGATGTCTCGCTTGGGCTGCTGTGCATCCTCGAACCATCCTCGAGTGTTGCCCGGTGCGACGGCTCGGCCGAGGCCCGCCGCGGCATCGTCTCCGCTTCACGGACTCGCCATCGACATGTGTACGCTGCTTCTCCGACGACGTGCAAGATCGGCTTCGCATCCATCGCGCCCGATGTTCGTAGAAGGGCGCGTCTGCGGGTGGTGAGGCTCCGGGAGCGACAGCGACGGTCTACGACTGATTGCTCAGGTTGGTACCGACAGCAAGAACCCTGTCGTCTTTTCGATTGACGCACGTAGCGATGACGAGATCGCCTGCGACGTTCAAAGCGGTGCGACACATGTCGAGCAAACGATCAACGCCGAGAATGATGCCGATGCCTTCGGCGGGGATGCCGACCGAAAGCAGGAGGATGGCCACGAGCGGAAGCGAGCCTCCGGGCACGCCGGCCGTGCCGACTCCGGCCAGGATCGACAGGAGGACGACCGTAAGCTGCTGTCCCGTGGACAGCTCCACGCCGAACACCTGCGCCAGGAAGAGAACGGTGACACCCTCATAGAGCGCCGTTCCATTCTGGTTCGCTGTTGAGCCAACAGTCAGCACGAACCGGCTGACGTCGCGCGGAAGGTGCAGCTCCTCTTCGGCCACCCGCAGGGAGGTCGGCAGCGTCGCATTCGATGAAGAGGTTCCGAAGGCAGTCACCAGAGCGTCCGAGGCGCTGCGGTAGAACCGCACCGGATGCACGCGGCCGATGAGGGTGAGCGCCAGGGAGTAGACGACGGTCGCCTGCAGCAGCAGCGCCAGCAGGACGACCATGACGTAGCCGATCAGCGTCGAGAGGATCTCCAGGCCCAGCGTCGCCGTCAGCGCGAAAACCAGCCCCGCAACGCCGACGGGCGCCAGTTTCATCGCCATCGCGATGATCACCATCGAGACGTCGTAGAGGCCCTCGAGCACGGCGACCAGCGCCGTGGTGCGCGCGGGCGCCATCGTGATCGCCACGCCGAACAGCAGCGCGAACACCATCACCGCCAGCATTCCGCCACCCGGCGAGCTGCCATCGAGGGCGCCCACCATCTCCTGCAGCGGGTTCTTCGGAATGAGGTCGAGGATGACGTCGCGCAGCGGCTTGGCCTGCTTGCTCGCGGCGATGGCGCGCTCGGTGGCATCGGCCGAGGCGAACCGCTCGCGCAGATTCTCGCGCGTCTGCTCGCTCAGCTGGCGGCCCGGCTCGAGCGTGTCGACCAGGCCGATCCCGATGCCGACCGATGCGCCCGAGAGCAGGACCGTCATGAGCAGGGTGGCGATGCCGACGCGGCGCAGCCGAGAAAGGTCGCCGATCTCGACCACGCCCAGCGCCAGCGCCGAGAACACAAGCGGCAGGACGACCATGAAGATCAGGCGCAGGAAGATCTGTCCGAGTGGCTGCGCGATGTTGTCGCTGGCCCACAGCAGACGCGCATCGTCGGGCCCGAGCGCGAGGTTGCCGGCCAGGCCGAGCACCGCGCCGGCGCCCAGCCCGAGCAGGATCTTCCAGTGCAGAGCCAGCCGGCCTTCGCTCATCCGCCGATTCCGCCGCCGCGCGCGGCGGTCGCCGAACCCCGGCCGAGCAGACGCGGAACCACGCGAGCGACGCCGTCGCGCGACATGTGCGTCTGGTCGACGTACAGCGCCAGCGGCGCGAACTGCGACTGCGCGCGCTGGCGCTCTTCGTTGGTGACATCCAGGTAGTCGACGACGGTGAAGCCTTCCTGCGCGGCGAGGGCGAGCAGCCGCCGCTTCTCGTCGTGATAGGTCGGGAAGTCGAACTGCAGGTGTCCGCGCAGGCGCGTGACCTCGGGAACGCTGTTGTAGATGTAGGGCATGTACAGGAACGTCACGCGCGCGATGCCGGTGCGCCTGACGTAGTCGCGAAGGTAGGCGATCAGATCCTCGGGCGTCCCGTAGCGCGCCTCCGGGTCGAAGTCGTTCTCGCAGAACACGTACAGCAGCTCCTCGAGGCTGCCGCGGTAGCGCTCGGCCGCTCCGTCCATGGCGCAGGCGATGTCGTCGGCGGCCGCGCGCGAGATGCCGAGGTTGACGTACTGACGCGCCCGATCGGCGCTCTGCAGCTGCGAGGCCAGCGTCTCGGAGTCCTCGAGCATGATGCCGTTGGCCACGCTGTCGCCGGCCACCAGGACCTTTCGAGGCGACTGCACCGGCGGCAGCGTGACGCGCTCCCCGTGTTCGTTGGTGGTGTGAAGGACGGTGCGGAACGCATAGCGTGCGAAGAAAGCCTCCAGCTCGGGCGGCAGCTTGCGGTCGGCATCGTAGAAGAACGTCATCTGGTCGAAGGGGTTGAAGAGGTTGGTGCGCAGGAAGCCGACCTTCTTGCGCAGGTTGGGCTTCTGGCGGCGGCACTCGCCGCTCTCGTCGTTGATGGAGGCCTCGGGCGTCTTCAGCTCCGAGAACGGCGAGTTGCCCACGCCGACGCCGTTCGCCTTCATCGCCTCGAGCATGGGCTCGATCTGCGAGAGATCGGTGATGGTCACCGTAAGGGGATCGCGGGGATCGGGCTCGAGCTGACGCCGGGCCACGAAGCGGGTCGCGTAGAAGGACCACGCCAGGCTCGTCTCGGCCTGGCTGCCCTTGCTCAGCGCATAGATTCCTTCGGCCAGCAGATACGGAATGACGGAGGCGCCGAGCAGGGCGAGGAGAGGAAACCATGCCCGGCCTCGCGGCCGGCCTCGAACGCCGCTGCTGCCCATGGATGGTTCAGGATGCCCCGGGGCGCTTCAGGACGAAAGCCAGCGCTTGCGTACACGGCTCGTGAACGACCCATCGCTTGCGCCGGCCCGGATCGGTCTCCAGCTCGAAGCCGTTGCGCGCGAGCACGCGAGCCGAGGCGACGTTGTCGGGATCGACCAGCGCGAAGATGCGCCGCATGCCCAAATCCTGGAAGCCGAAGCGAACGATCGCGGCGACGGCTTCGCTGGCCACGCCGCGGCCCCACTCCTCGACGGCCAGGCAGTAGCCGACCTCGCAGGCGCGTGCCTGCGGGCTCAGGCGTCGCATCAGTCCGCAGCCGCCCAGGATGCGGCCGTCTTCTCGCGACGCGATGACGACGTGATAGTTCGGGCGCGGCCGCAGCTTCTGCTCGGTCAGCGTCCGTTCGATGAAGGCCATCGTCTCGGCCTCGGTGTTGGGGCCCCAGCGCAGATAGCGGGTGACGCGTGCGTCGCTTGCGTAGCGATGGATGCCGGCGAAGTCGCCGCGGCCGATCTCGCGCAGCACCAGCCGCGACGTCTCCAGGCGGATCATGTCTCGTCGACGACTTTGTTCTCGATGGCACCGATGCGCTCGATCTCCACTCGCACCACGTCGCCCGGAACCAGCCAGCTGCGCGTCGGGTAGCCGACGCCGCTCGGAGTGCCGGTGGAGACGACATCGCCCGGCTCCAGCGTGAATGCCGTCGAAAGCGTCTCGATCATCTCGTAGCAGTTGAAGAGGAGGTGGCGGGTGTTGGAGTGCTGGCGCTCCTGCCCGTTGACGAACGTGCGCAGCTCCAGCGCGTGCGGATCTCCCACCTCGTCGCCCGTGACCAGCCAGGGGCCGATGGGGCCGTGGGTGTCGAAGGATTTACCCAGCGTCATCGTCGGCGCCTTGCGCTGCCAGTCGCGAATGGTCACGTCGTTGACGACCAGGAAGCCGGCGATGACTTCGTGCGCGCGCTCACGCTGGACGTGGCGGCAGCGCCGGCCGATGACGAAGCCGAGCTCGCCTTCATAGTCCATGGCGCGGGAAACGCGCGGCCGCACGATCGCATCGTACGGCCCATGGACGCACGTGACCTGCTTGTTGAAGAACACCGGAAACTCCGGCCTCTCCCGCTCGGTCTCGGCGATGTGGTCGGCGTAGTTGAGGCCGATCGCCAGGAATTTCCGCGGCCGCAGCACCGGCGCTTCCAGATGAACATCGGCCAGAGCGATGCGCGCGGCGGTGCCGCCGGCTTCGGCGGCGCGCCGCACCATGTCGAGCGGGTCGCCCGGCGTCTCCAGCAGCGCGATCATGTCATGCGGCAGCGCAGGCGCCGCCACCGCCAGATCGACGATCTCCTGGCCATCGACGACGCCGATGCGCGTCGTTCCTTGGTGGGTGAAGGTCGCAAGCTTCATGGTCGGCTGCGTCTATCACCCCGCCGCTTCAGTGAAAACGTCCCTTGCCCGCAAGCGCACGCCGCCCGGCGATGGGCGGCGCCGCGGTAACGTCGCACTTGCCGGGAAGCGCACGCGCCCGGCGATGGACGGCCGCGCGGTAACGTCGCACTTGCCGGGAAGCGCACGCCGGCGTTGGACGGCGCCGCGGTACGCTGCCTCCAGCGCATCGCCATGGGCCGCAGCGATGGAGGAGACTGCTGCGGATGCGCCGCGCGCTGGCGTCGCAGGCGCTCGTGGGTCGAGATCGGCGCCGATCGTCGCGCGCACGGACCGCGCTGCGGTACGAAGCCGGCGAGGCGTCGTGGCGCATCTGGGGCCGTCGCCGACGACGCTCCGTCAGCAGACGATGGTGCTGGCCAGCATCACGAGCTTTGGTTATTTCTCTTCCACCGCGAGGCACCCTTGAGCGATCGCACCCAGGAACTGGAACGAGTCAATGCCGATCTGCGCGCGCAGATGCAGTCGCGGCACGAGCTCGAGGTAGCGCAGGCACGTCTGGCTGCCATCGTCGAATCTTCCGATGACGCCATCGTCGGCAAGAACCTGGACGGCATCGTCACCTCCTGGAATCGCGGCGCCCAGCACCTGTTCGGCTACACGCCCGAGGAGATGATCGGGCAGTCGATCCTCAAGATCATTCCAGCGGACCGGGTTGACGAGGAGCGCGAGATCCTGTCGCGACTGCGGCGCCACGAGCGCATCGATCACTTCGAGACCATCCGCCGCGCCAAGGACGGCCGCCTTCTCAACGTCTCGATCACCGTCTCGCCGATCCATGACTCGACGGGCACCATCGTGGGAGCCTCGAAAATCGCCCGCGACATCACGCTGCAGAAGCGCGTCGAGAAGGAGCGCGAGATCCTGCTGGCCAACGAGCGCGCCGCTCGCAGCGCCGCCGAGCATGCCAGCCGCATGAAGGACGAATTCCTGGCCACGCTCTCGCACGAGCTGCGCACGCCGCTGACGGCCATCCTGGGCTGGGCGCAGATCCTGCGAGCCAACGAGGCGCTCACGGCGGAGATGTCGCAGGGGCTGGAGGTGATCGAGCGCAACACGCGCGCGCAGGTCCAGCTCATCGAGGATCTGCTCGACATGAGCCGCATCGTCTCGGGCAACATCCGCCTCGACGTGCAGCCGATCGACCTGACCGACGTCATTCGCGCCGCCATCGACTCGGTCGCCCCGGCCGCCGAAGCCAAGGGCGTGCGGCTGCAGAGCGTGCTCGATCCCAACGCCGCGTGTATCTCGGGCGACGCGGCACGCCTGCAGCAGGTGGCGTGGAACCTGCTGACCAACGCCATTCGCTTCACGCCTCGCGGCGGCCGCGTGCAGGTGTTCCTGGAGCGTATCGATTCGCACGTCGAGCTGTCCGTGGTCGATACCGGAGAGGGCATCGCGCCCGACTTCCTCCCGCACGTCTTCGATCGTTTCCGGCAGGCCGACTCGAGCACCACTCGCCGTCACGGCGGGCTCGGGCTGGGCCTGTCGATCGTCCGCCATCTGGTCGAGCTTCACGGCGGCACCGTTCGAGCGCACAGCGCTGGCCTGAACAAGGGCACGACATTCGTCGTTTCGCTCCCGTTGCGCGTGATCATCCAGCACGTCGAGCGCAGTGCGGGCGCTGCGGCCGCGCGCGCCGCCGGCATGCAGGCCGAGCTGCCCTCGCTCCGCGGCTTGCGGGTGCTCGTCGTCGACGACGAGGCAGACGCGCGCGAGCTGATCGCGCGCATCCTGCAGGACGCAGGTGCCGAGGTGGCGACCGCGCCATCGGCCGACGAGGGTATTGCCGCCTTCCTCCAGCACCGGCCCGATGTCGTCCTCAGCGACATCGGCATGCCAGGCGAGGACGGCTACAGTTTCGTGCGGCGGCTGCGCAGGCTTTCGAGCGAGGACGGCGGCGATACCCCGGCGGTGGCGCTGACCGCGTTCGCACGTTCCGAGGACCGGCGCCTCGCGTTGATGTCGGGTTTCCAGATGCACATCGCCAAGCCCGCCGAGCCGAGCGAGCTCGTCGTGGTGGTGGCCAACCTCGCTGGGCGCGTCGGCTGAGCGCGCGCGCCGCACACATTGCATGGTAGCCGTGCCGGCGCGCACCGCGGCTCCGCCTCGCTTCCTTCGCCCGTTCCAGAAGTTCGCCCAGGCCGGTGCGCTCGGCAGCATCGCACTGCTGATGTGCACGGCGGCAGCGCTGCTGTGGGCCAACTCGCCATGGGCGCATTCCTACGAGCTTCTGTGGGAGACGCCGCTTTCCGTGGCCGCGGGCGCGGGCGAGCTGCGTTTGAGCCTGCGCGAGTGGATCAACGACGGGTTGATGGCGGCGTTCTTCCTGCTCGTGGGACTGGAGATCAAGCGCGAGCTGCTGGTGGGTGAGCTGTCGTCGCCGCGACAGGCGGCGCTGCCGATCGTGGCGGCCGCCGGCGGGATGGCGGTTCCTGCCCTGATCTACGTTGCGTGCAACGCCGGCGGCGCCGGCGCGCAAGGCTGGGGCATTCCGATGGCCACCGACATCGCGTTCGCGCTCGGGGTGCTGCAGCTGGCGGGCCCACACGTGCCGCTGAGCCTCAAGGTGTTCCTGGCGGCGCTGGCCATCGTGGACGACCTGGGAGCGGTGCTGGTGATCGCGCTGTTCTATACGCAACGGATCGAGCCGTACGCGTTCGCATGCGCTGCGCTGGCCGCCGCAGCGCTGCTGGCGCTGAACCGGCGGCGCGTGCAGGACCTCGGTCCCTACCTGCTGGTTGGTGCCATGCTCTGGCTCTTTCTGCTGCGTTCGGGCGTGCATGCCACCATCGGCGGCATCGTGCTGGCGATGGCGATCCCGACGCGAACGCAGAGCAACGCGGTCGAATTCTCCTTGCGGGCGCGCCGGCTGCTCGAGGAGTTCGACGCCGCCGAGACCGGCGACCTTCTCGTCATCACTTCCAAGGGCCAGCAGGAAGCGCTGCACGAGCTGGACAACGAAGCATCGCGCGTGAATGCGCCTCTGCTGCGGCTCGAGCACGCGCTCAACCGCCCGGTCTCCTTCGTCGTGATGCCGTTGTTCGCGCTCGCCAACGCCGGAGTTCCGCTCGAGGGCCTGGCCGGGGCTGCACCGCAGGTGGCATGGGGAGCCGGGCTCGGCCTGCTCGCAGGCAAGCCTGCGGGCATCCTCGGATCTTCGTACCTGGCGGTGCGAGCCGGCATCGCCTCGCTGCCGGCCGGCGTGACGTGGCACGAGCTGCGCGCCGCGGCGGTACTGGCCGGCATCGGATTCACGATGTCGCTGTTCGTGACGGGTCTGGCGTTCGAGGATCGGCGGCTCCTCGACAGCGCCAAGCTCGGCGTCCTGCTGGCATCGACCCTCTCCGGCGTGATCGGCTATTGCCTGCTGCGGCGCCGCGCTCAGCAGCCGCAGATCTGAACCATCGGGATCGAGAGGTGGTCGGCGCCCTGGCGCACCGTCAGCGTGCCGGTGAAGCACGAGCCTTGCGTGGGCGGCGTCGGATAGTCGGCGCACGATTCGTACGGCACCTGCCGCGAGAGCGTCACGACCGTGACGGTGTCGTTCGAGTAGGTGTTGCGTACCGGATCGGTGCCTTCGGGCGAGCCCTTGCGGCGCAGCTCGACGGTCTGGTCGCGCAGGCGCAGGCGTGCGGGGCCATCGTAGGGACCGGTCGTGAACAGCACGTTCCTCGGCGTCAGCGCCTTGTCTCGGCGGAAGACGACGCAGCTGCAGTGCTTGCCTTCGAGCGGATGGACCTGCTCGACCGGCAGCGGCGAAAGCTGCAGCGCCGAGGTCGCGCAGCCGGAGAGCAGCGCCGTGAGAACGGCGACGCATGCCGCAGCGGGCAGCGCGCGCGCCGCCTTGCCGGCGCGTGTGCAGGACGGTGCACGCGCGGCGCGGGAAATTGCCGGCGGCGCATGCGTCCGCACTTGCGATCTCGTTGCTTGGGGTACCGCCATCGCCGGCCTCGCGCTCAGGGTTTCACGGCGCGTGCCGCGTGCCAAGGCTGCGGGCTGCATTGCCGGCGACGGTCGCGCCGCAGCGGCGCAGGCGAAGGCGAAGGTCGAGGGAGGCGCCCGGTGTCCGGCACGAACGCTGCAGCGTGAGCGACTCCGGAGCGTTGCATGAGTCGCGGCAGGCTGCGGGCGGTGCCGGCTGCGCGACCGGCCTCGCGCCGGCGCGGCCGCCTCAAGCCGCGTTCACGCCGGGATAGGGGACCGGCGTGCCGGTCGAGCGCGCCAGCTCGAAGAACGCCGCGCGCAGGCGCGCCGTGACCGGGCCCGGCACCGCAGAACCGACCGGCTGACCGTCGAGCGAGCGGACCGGCACGATGCGCGCGCCCGATCCGGTCAGGAACGCCTCGCTGGCACCGAACAGATCGACCCGTCCCATGCTGCGCTCGCGCGCCGGTATCGCCGCCTCGCCCGCCAGCTCGAGCACGGTCTGGCGCGTGATGCCCTCGAGCGCGCCGTCGGTGACGGGCGGTGTGGTCAGCACGCCGCGGCAGACGGCGAAGATGTTGGCGCCGCTGGCCTCGGCGATGGCGCCGGAGGCGTTCAGCAGCAGCGCATCGTCGGCTCCCTGCCGCCGCGCTTCGAGCTTGACCATCGCGTTGTTCAGGTAGTTCAGGCTCTTCACACGCGGATCGAGCACGTCGGCGGCGGGGCGGCGCAGGCTGGCGGTGATCAGTGCGACGCCGCGTTCGCTCTTCTCCGGCGTGAACAGCTCGACGGTGTCGACGATGCACAGGATGCGCGCCTGCGGGCACGTGGTCGGGTCGATGCCGAGCGGTCCTTCGCCGCGCGTGACGATGAGCCGCACATAGGCTTCGGGCGATCCGGTCGCCGCCACCGTCTGCAGCACGATGTCGCGCACGCGCTCGGTGCCGCCGGGGATCTCCAGGCCGATCGCGCGCGCCGACACCTCGAGCCTGGCCATGTGATCGTCGAGGCGGAACATGCGCCCGGCGTACGCGCGCATGCCTTCGAAGACGCCGTCGCCGTAGAGGAAGCCGTGATCGGTGACGGGGATGCGCGCATCCTTGCCGTCGACGATCTGCCCATCGATCCACACTTTCATGCTGCTACTCCCTGGCCGGCTGCGCCGTGATGCGCGCTCGGCCGAAAAGCCCATTGTCAGGCCACTGTCGTCATGCGGTCTTTCGCTGCGGCTCCAGGCGCGCGGCGATGTCGCCGGCCGCCGCCACCACGCTTCGCGCGAGGTCCTGGATTCGCACCTGGTCCACGCGCGAGCTCGGCGCAGCGACGACGAAGCATCCGAGCAGACGGGCACGCAGCAGCACCGGCGCCGCCACCACCGTCATGCCCGCGATCCATTCGTCACGATTGACGGCCCAGCCTCGCGAGCGGGCGCGGGCGACTTCGCGTTGCAATGCGGCGTCCGTCGTCGGTGTCGAGCGCGTGAAGCCGGGCCACGGCTTGGGCGGCAGCTCGATGGTCTCGGGCGCGAAAGCCAGATGCAGCTTGCCCACCGCCGTTGCGTGCACGGGCACCTCGCTGCCGATGCCGGGCGCCACGCGCAGCACCGCCGCACCTTCGCGCTTGTCGAGAACGATGATGCGCCGGTGCCGCGCCACCGTCAGGAATGCGGTCTCGCCGGTGGCATGCGACTCGCGCTCGAGCACCGGATGCGCGGCCGTGGCCAGCGGCTCGCGCTCGAGCGCGCCGAGCCCGAGCGCGACCAGCGCGATGCCGGGCCGATAACGGCCATGCTCGTCCTGCTCGACCAGGCCGCGCCGCAGGAGCGATGCGAGCAGGCGATGCGCGCTGGACTTGGGGACGCCGAGCGAGCGGCCGATGTCGCTGACGCCGCGCGCGGCGCCGCTGGCGTGGAGGTAGAACAGCAGATCGATCGCCTTCTCGATCGTCGTGGCCTGCACGGTGTCGCCGCGCCGGATCACGAAGCCCCTCCTTTTGCGTTCCGATATGCGGAACAGCGTTCACTATGCATGAACGGCTTGTAGACCGCCGGCGGCGTGCGGGCAAGGGGAGCGGCGCGCTGCGTTCATCTCGACGGCTGGCGCCGCCCTCGCCGCCCTCGCAAGCTGCATGAACCCCGGAGCGCCGCGCTCTCGTCCACCACCGCCAGGCGTTCGACGCCTCTCGCCGAGAAGCTGCGGGTGTGGGATGCCGCGCGCACCGTCGCCGTCGTTTTGGCCGGGCAGGTCGATGGTCTAGTGTCCCGCCGCCGACTTCTGCCGCACGGTCCTCTCTGCGCGTGGCCCGTCTCGATGGCTGCGCGATGCGGCGGTCTTCGGCATCCCGTCCGACCCGGAGCACGTTCATGCCTTCACTGGGTTCGCAGGCTTACGATTTCGAAGTCGCTCGCGGCAATCTCCGCCGCTTCCGTTTCGCGCCCGCCACGCAGGCAAGCGAGGTCCGGCTGGACCACGGGCAGGTGCTGCTCGGCGTGGACTGCTTCGGCATGACGGCCAACAACATCACCTACGGCGTGTTCGGCGAGGCCATGTCGTACTGGAACTTCTTCCCGGCGCCCGAAGGGTGGGGACGCATCCCGGTGTGGGGCTTCGCCGAGGTGCTGCGGTCGCATCATCCGGCCATCGCGCAGGGCGAGAGGATCTACGGCTACCTGCCGATGTCGACGCATCTGACGGTGCGGCCGGGCAAGGTCACGGGCGAAGGCTTCCTCGACACCTCGCCGCACCGAAGCCAGATGCACGCGATCTACAACCAGTACACGCTGGTGGCGGGCGATCCGTCCTACGACGCGCAGCGAGAAGCCGAGCAGATGGTGTTCCGCCCGCTGTTCATGACGGGCTTTCTCATCGACGACTTCCTCGCCGACAACGGCTTCTTCGGCGCGCGCCGCGTGGTGCTGTCGAGTTCGTCGAGCAAGACCGCGATGGCCGTGGCGTTCTGTCTGTCGCAGCGGCGCGCGCGACCGCAGGTGGTGGGACTGACGTCGTCGCGCAATCTTTCCTTCGTTTCCGGTCTCGCCATCTACGATCAGGCCGTGGGCTACGACGACCTCGAAGCACTCGATGCCGGCGTTCCGACCGTTTTCGTCGACATGGCGGGCAACGGCGACGTGCTCGCACGCGTGCACCGGCACTTCGGCGACAACCTGAAGTACAGCTGCCAGGTCGGCGGGACGCATTGGGAGCGGATCGCCACCGCGCAGCCGCTTTCCGGCCCGGCGCCGAGGCTGTTCTTCGCGCCCGACCAGGTCGCCAAGCGAGCCAGGGAGTGGGGCGCCGCGGGTCTGCAGGAAAGAATGGGAGCGGCGTGGCGCGGCTTCCTTGCCGGCACCGCAGGATGGCTCGGCATCGAGCGCGGCGTCGGCCGCGAGGCCATCGAGCGCGTCTATCTGGCCACGCTCGAAGGAACCGCCGACCCGCGCCGCGGCTACGTCCTTTCGATGGACTGAAGCGGTGGCGGCCCCGCCTGCAGCTAGCCCGCGCTTCGCCGCGCGCTGCGACCGCCCTTGCGGCAACGCGTGCAGCGCGCGGCGCGCCGGCGGCCGCCCCTTCCGTGCGCGCGCCTGATTCTCGGCCATGCTGGAGACGCTCGATCTGCTCGTGGTTGCACTGGCGGCCGTGGCCGCGGGTGCGGTCAACGCGCTGGCCGGCGGAGGGACGCTGATCACGTTTCCGATGCTGGTCGCCGTCGGTGTGCCGGCGGTGACGGCCAACGTCACCAACACGGTCGCCCTGTGTCCGGGATATTTTGGCGCCACGCTCGCACAGCGCCGCGAGCTCGCGGGCCAGCGGCGACGTCTTGCGATGCTGCTGCCGGCGGCGGCGCTCGGCGGCGTCGCTGGCGCGATGCTGTTGCTGCAGACGGGCGAGAAGACGTTTCGGGAGCTGATCCCGTTCCTGATCCTGCTCGCCTCGGTGTTGCTGGCGGTGCAGGCGCGCGTGCGGCGATGGCTGCAGCGCCGGCGCGAGGACGCGCGCGCCGCCGCAGCGGGCAGCGGTGGGGCGGCCTACGGGGAAGGCGGCGCCGACGGTGCAAGCTACGGCGGTAGCTTCGGCGCCGCGTCCGAAGGCGGCCACGCGCTCGAAGCGCGCGCCCCGGATCGCGTTGCTGCCGTCCTGACCGCGCTGGCGGCGATCTACGGCGGCTACTTCGGCGCCGGCTTGAGCGTCATCGTCCTGGCGGTTCTCGGCGTTGCGCTGGAGGATTCGCTGACGCGGCTGAACGCGCTCAAGCAGGCGGTGGCGCTGGCGACCAACGTGGCTGCAGCCGTCTTCTTCCTGTTCTCCGGCCAGGTCGTGTGGAGCGCGGCGCTGGCGATGGCCGCGGGCGCGCTCGCCGGCGGCGCCCTCGGCGGACGCCTGGCGAGCCTCATCGCGCCCGAGGTGCTGCGGTGGATCGTCGTCGCCGTCGGCGTCTTCCTCTCGCTCGTGTACTTCGCGCGCTGATCGTTTCGCCGGATCGCCCGAAAGTGCTCGAATGCAGCGCCCTGCGCCGATGACGCTGCGGCAGGACGTGGCCTTTCCAGGCAGAGCTACCGGAGGAAGCGATGATCAAGCTGTACCACTCGACCCTGAGCCGCTCGATGCGGATCCTGTGGCTGCTCGAAGAGCTCGAAGTGCCCTACGAACTCGTCAAACGCGAGCTGACCGTGCCGATCCGGCCCTATTCGCAGGACACGCCGACGGGCAAATTCCCTACCATCGAGGACGACGGCATGGTGATGTTCGAGTCCATCGCCATCGCCGAGTACATCCTGGAGAGATACGGCAACGGGCGTCTGGCTCCCGCGCCCTCCTCGTCCGAACGCGGTCCCTTCCTGCAGTGGATGCACTTTGCCGAGGCCACCGCGTTCGTGCCGGTGGCGGTCATCGCCTGGCACAAGTTCTTCCGGCACGACGCCGAGCGTATTCCCGAGGCGATCGCGGACTACGAGACGTGGGCGCACTCGGCGCTCGACCAGGTGGAAAAGGCGCTCGAGGGCCGGGACCATCTGCTCGCCAGCGGCTTCTCCGCCGCCGACGTCATGCTCGGGTACACGCTGCAGACGGCGAAGTTCTTCGATCTTCTGACCGACCGTCACCCGCGGACATGCGCATACTTCGCACGTCTGATGCAGCGCCCGGCGTTTCAGAAGGCGATGTCGTAGGAAGAGCCGCGCACGCGCCGTGCGCCGGCGGGTGAGGCCTCTACGCCGACTGCCGTGCGCGTTCCTGCATCGGAGCCTGCCGATCGAGCGCGAGATCGAGCGTGCGGACCTTGGCGAAGCGCTGCGCCGCGTCCTGCCAGTTCACGATCCTCCAGAACGCCTTGACCCATTCGGCCTTCACGTTCTGGTATTGCAGGTAGTAGGCGTGCTCCCACATGTCGAGCACGAGAAGCGGCACGGTGCCGTTGCCGATGTTGCCCTGGTGATCGTAGATCTGCTCGACGACCAGGCTCTTGCCCACCGGCTCCCACGCGAGCGCGCCCCATCCCGAGCCCTGCACGTTCAGCGCGGCTTCGGTCATCTGCGCCTGTAGCGCTTCCACGGAGCCGAACGACTCGCGGATGCACGCGTCCAGCTCGCCGTCGGGCATGCCGCCGCCGTGCGGGCTCATGTTGTTCCAGAACAGGGAGTGCAGCACGTGGCCGGACAGATGGAAGGCCAGGTTCTTCTGCAGCTGGTTGATGGCGCTGAAATCCTTCTTCTCGCGCGCCGCCTCCAGCTTTTCGAGCGTGGTGTTCGCTCCATCGACGTAGGCGGCGTGGTGCTTGGAGTGGTGCAGCTCGAGGAGCCGCGCCGAGTAGTGCGGCTCCAGCGCGGAGTAATCGTAGGGGAGCTCGGGAAGGGAGTACTTCTTCATTGCCCGCTCCTGTCGCGCGCCGTCTCCGGTCCTTCGCGATGACGATCGAACGGCGGCTGGTACTGCTGTTGCTCCCGCGGCGGCGCGGCATCGGGCTGCGGATGCTCGTGAGGCGCGAGGTCCGAATTGGCAGGCCCGGTGACCACCCGGCCACGCGCCTCGAAGCGCGAGCCGTGCACCGGACAGTCCCACGTATGCTCGGCCGAGTTCCACTGCACGATGCCGCCGAGGTGCGTGCACACCGCCGACAGCTCGCACACCGAGCTGCTGTCGTCGCGATAGACCGCGACCTTGGACAGGCCGCAGCGCATGATCGCGCCGTGCCCCGGCGCGACCTCGCCGGCGCTGGAAACCTCGCCAGGCGTCAGCCAGTCGGTGTACTGCCAGGCGACGTTGGTGTTCTCCTTCGCGTACTCCATCGCGGCCTTGATGTTCTTGCGCGTCGGGTCGTAGAGCGTCGACCAGACGTTGTCGCGTCCCTGGATGAGGTCGGTCAGCAGCATGCCGGCGATGGTCCCATGCGTCATGCCCATGCCGCAGTCGCCGGTGGAGATGTAGACGTTGTCGGAATCCATGGGATTGCGGCCGATGAAGCCGAGCCCGTCCACCGTCTCCCAGACCTGCCCCGACCAGCAGTGCTCGACGTGCCCGGTGATAGGGAAGCGCTCGCGTGCCCAGTCCTCGAGTCGGCCGAAGCACTCCTCGGGCTCGTGATTCTGACCCGTCTTGTGGTCTTCGCCGCCGATGATGATGGTGTCGAAGCCGCTTTCGTTCTCCTGGCTGCCCTGCCCGCCGCCGGAGCGGAACAGCCGGATGTAGTGATACGGATCGTGCGTATCCCAGAACAAGGCGTTGGGCACCGAGCGGGCCGGAACCTTCGCCGTGATGACGTACGTTCGATACGGCGCCTGCTTGGTATGAATGGCCACGCGATCGTTGATGGGCGTGTTCGTCGCGACCACGACGGCCTCGCACGTCACGGTCGAGCCCGCGGCCGTGCGCACGCGGGCCGGCTTTCCGCCGGTGATCTCCGTGGCCTTCGTGTCGGAGAAGATGCGCCCGCCCTTGCGCACGATCGCCTCGGCCACGGCGCTCAGGTACTGCAGCGGATGGAACTGTCCCTGGCGCGGAAAACGCAGGCACGGCCCGGTCTCGAACTTGTCGAAGTCGGCGCGGTCGAGCTTCTCGACCTGCGTCAGGCCCGCGCGATGCGCCGCCGCGAGCTCCTTCTCCAGCAGGTCGGTGGAGTGCTCGGGCGCGAGGAACAGATAGCCGTCGACGCGCTCGAAGCCGCAGTCGATGCTCTCCTGCGCGACGATGCTCTCGATGCAGTCGATGGCCGCGCTGTGGCTCTCGGCCGTCAGTCGCGCGCCTTCCTCGCCGTGAAGGCGTTCGATCTCGAAGTAGCGGGCGTCGATGGCATTGGAGAGGTGAGCCGTGGTGCGTTCGGTCTGGCCGCTGGCAACCGGGCCGTCGTCGATCAGGACGACCGACCGCCCTTCCTGCACGAGCAGATAGGCCGTTGTCATGCCGGCGATGCCGCCGCCGATGACGCAGACATCGGCGAAGACGTCATTGGTGAGTGCAGGATGACGGGGATTGGACACCGACATCCAGATCGAAGTGCTTTGCCCATTGCGGCTCATCGTGCGCTGCCTCCTCAAACAAAGGTACCAGGCACGACGCATGGCCGTGCCTGGTACCGTCTCGTCAACGTGGTGCCGAGTGAGCGAAGCGGAATCAGCCGTGCGTTCTTCCGGTGCCGCCGCCGCTGACGCCGCCGGTCTGGCTCGAGCTGCCGAGGCCGCCGCCGGCGGTGCTGCTGCCCTGGGAATAACCGCCGGTGCCGCCGCCGGTCGTGCTCGTGCTGCCCTGCGAGTATCCGCCGCTCTGCTGGCCCTGCTGGCCGCTCTGGCCCGCCATCTGGCGCGCCTGGTCGGCATACTCGCTGGCCATCTGCCTGCCCTGTTCGCTCGCCTGCTCCGCCATCTCGCGTGCCTGCCCGCCGTACTCGCTCAGCTTGTCGCCGATCTCGCGGCGCAGCTCCGCGCCCGGCTTCGGTGCGAACAGGATCGCCAGGCCAGCGCCGAGCAGCATGCCCGTTCCGAAGATGCCGAGCGCGGGCAGCAGATCCGTGGTTGTGCTGCTGCTGTTGCCGCTCATCCAGTTGCTGCTGGAGGAGCTGTACCGGTTGATCGCGTTGGTCAGGTCCTCTCGCGTCGGGAGGGACTGGAGAATGTCGTCAATGTTCATGGTCGCTCCTTGCCTGCGGTGAAAAGTTGCTGCCGTCGCGGCGCAAGGAGCGTTCGCTCCTGGCGCCGGTTGTGAGTCGCTCCGAGGGAGCGGGCTTCAGTGCTTCTGCTGGCCCTGTCCGGATCGGGAACCGCCGCCGCCACCACCACCACCGCCGCCGCCGGTGTCGCCAGCAAAGCCTTCCGTCACCCAGCTTCCCATCTCGCGAGCGGCCATCGCCATCGCGAAGCGCGTCGCCATGCCGAACGCGAGCAGCGTCAGCCGCGAGCTGAGCCCGCCGCCGAGCAGGTAGCCAATGCCGGCGGCAGTGGCCAGGACCGTGTACGGACGCTGCCGCATCTGGTCGGTGATGACCTGCGTCAGCTCGTTGGTCGTCTCCTGCACGTGCGTGGCGAGCTGCTGCACGTCGCCCTGGATCTGGCGGCCGCTGTTGAGAATCGCCTGCGGCCCGCGCTGCTGCTGGTTGCGCGAGGACGCGTCGGCGCCGTTCGATACCTGATTCCTGTTGTCCGCCATCTCGCTTACCTCCGTGCGAAGATTCGGGCCACGACGAAGCCGAGGCCGAGGGCCGCCAGGACCGCCGCCACCGGCCGCTCGCGCACGAACGTCTGCAGCTGCTGCTCGAAGTCGGTCGCGGTGGAGCGAACGGCCTCGAGGTCGGTCTGAATCGTCTGCGAAATCTGTCGGAACGAGCGATCTTCCGAGTTTCGATCCGTGATCATCGTAGTCTCCTTAACGCGCGGAATTCGGGTCGTGCAGTCAGTAGGGGCCCAAGGGCCGGTTTCTCTTCCTTGTCGTCGTCACCATCGCCGAGGCCGAGCCACAGGCCGAAGCAGAAAGCACCGGCGAGCCATGCCACCGGCGAGGAACGAATGTATTCTCGGAGGTCGAGCTTCTGCTCCGCGACGTCGGCCAGCTCGTGCACCGCTTCGAGAAGGACTTCCTCGTCCCGCTCGATGCCCTGCAGCAGGTCCTCGCGCCGCTCGGCGAAATCGCCGCCATTCTCGGTTGCCATGTCGGTGCCTCCGCCGTTCAGTGATGGGTGTGTTGCGCCGTCGCGCGTGAGTCGTCGCGCTCGTGTTCTTCTTCGGCTTCGGCGGCGAGCTTGGGCAGCTGTTCGCGCACGGCAAAGAAGACGACGACGGCGCCGATGGCCGCATTGACGAGCGCGAAAATCGCCAGGTGCCCGACCGTTCCCATGTTCGGGGTCAGCCACAGGACCAGCGCCGAGATGGCGCCGAACCATGCGGCAAGGCCGACGATGACGCCGAAGATCACCAGGGCAGTGCGCACGACGAGCGTGCCCACGAGCGCGTTGATCTCCAGCATCACGAGATCGATGCGTTTGGTGATGACGCCTTGGGTTGCCGATGCCAGCTTTTCCAGCGCCGCCGGCAGCGACGGCTCGCTTCCCGGCGCATAGGCGCCAACGCCGTTGGCTCTGCGATTCTCGGGCTCTACGTAGCGCGGCCCGCCCGGTTCGGAACGATTTGCCATGGCTTGTCTCATCCTCGCCTGGAAGGCGCTCGGCGCCTGGACGCGCCGACTCTCCCGGTCCTCATGATGCCCGTCCTTCTGCGGCTGCACCGTCTGGCGCACCCGCCTTCTCGCGATCGCGGTCTGCGCGTCAGTTGTTGACGTGCAGATCGTTCTTGACGGAGCAAACGCCGCGCGTGCTGCGCGCAACCTGCATCGCCTCGAGCCGCTCGATGCTCGATGGCACCGTTCCGCTCAGCCGCGCGACGCAGTTCTTGACGTCCACCTCGACGTTCTTGAGCGCGACGCGCTCGCCCATGCTCTTCTGCAGGTTGGTGGCGATTTCGTCGTCGCGCGCGGTCACGGCCTCTTTTTTGGCGGAGGCCACGACCTGCAGCTCGTTCTTGACGTCGCGCACGCCGTCGACCTGGCGCGCCTGGCGCTCTGCCGCCGCCTTCTCCTTCTCGTCGGCAACGATGCCGAACAGCGTAACGACCCCTCCACGGGTATCGACGTTGATGTCCATGGCAGGCGTCGCGTCGTCGGCGAGCAACCGCATCTTCACCATCGAGGTCGTGTACAGGTCCGCGGCGGCGCCGCTGGGACGGGCCGCGTCGTTGCCGCGACGGGCCGTTTCCCGAACGGCGGCCTCGTTCGAGACCGGCGCCGTGCCGCCGGTCTCGGATGCAGCCGCTTCGCCGGCCGCGCCGCCCGCCTTCGCGTTCCTGATCTCGCCGGGCGAGGACGTCTCGGTGTCCGGAAGCGCGGCCGCAGCGCGTTTCTCCTCGCGGTCATCCTTTTCCAGTGCCGCCACCTTCGCCCGGTTCTCGCGGGGATCGTCGGCATCGCCGTAGCTACCGGTGGCGCGCGTATTGTCGATGTTGACGTTGGGATTGATGCTCTCGCCGGTGGCAGGATCGCGCACGGCGTTGGCGGCAACCTTGTTCTCGACGTGCCCGGGTGCCGGCGCGGTGCCGGTGCTGCCCGCGGATCGTGGCCGTTCGCGCCAGATGTCGGCATCGGCGAGCGTGTCGGGGCTCTGAATCTCGCTTGCCACGCGGCGCACGCCCTCGACGCTGCCGGCCAGTTGCACGGCGGTGAGATGATCCGTCAACGTGCGCGCGGTCCCGCCGAGAAGCACCACTCCCTTGTGGACCGAACGGATGGAGATGTTGCTGTCGCCGAGGGAGTCCTCGTGCTGCAGCTTCATCTCGACGTCGCGCGCGATCGCTTCATCACGCGCCTGGACCTGCTCCTGTTTCGCGGCAGGCACCACCACGAGCAGGTTGCGGACGCTGCGGACGCCGTCGACGGCCTTCGCCACGCGTTCGGCTTTCTCCTTCTCCGCTGCGTTCCTGACCGAGCCGTGCAGCGTGACCTGGCGATTGACCGTGTCGACGTTGATCGCATCGATGGCATTGGCATGGATGCCGTCGGACGAGATCAGCGCCAGCTTCACCTTGGTCGTGATCCAGACGTCGTTGGGTGCCGCAAGGACCGGCGCAGCCATGAAGAGGAAGCCGGCGAGCAGGAGGCCGCCGGCGAGAAAGCTTGGGCGTGGCTGGCTGATCGGAATCATGATGCGTTTTCGTCGCGACGTGAAGGGTGCGTCGGGTCGCGCGCCTCACGCACGGGCATGCCGCGCGCGACCCGTCGCCGTCGGCAGAGCGACGCTGCTCGCTCTGCCCTCCCGCCTCATGGTGCGGAAATGCCCCGGCCGCCGCGGCCGCTCAGAAGCGCCACAGCGAGGAAGATCAGAGCCAGAACGGCGAAAAGCCATCCGACCTGCGCCGACAGGCCGGCTACGCCATTGAATCCCAGTACGGACGCAATGAGCGCGATGACGAAAAAAACGACTGCGTAATGTAGCATTGGGGTTACTCCTTCGACGGTCGATTGTCTGCGCCCGTCGGACGAGAGCTAGTGCATGCGCCTGTTCGTGTCGTCGAGGCTTCGCTCGAAGTCCGAAATCTCCTCTTCGACTTTTTCCTTGGCCATGCCGTACTTCTGCTGGAGAACGCCGGCGAGCTTGTCGCGCTTGCCTCCGATGGTCGTGAGTTCATCGTCGGTCAGCTTGCCCCAACGCTCTTTCACGCCGCCTGCGAGCTCTTTCCACTTTCCTTCGATCTGGTCCCAGTTCATCGGGCCTTCTCCTTGTTCCGAGGCATCCCGTCGGCGAGCACACACGAGTGGTGCATCGCTGCACCATCCGCGCGTGACACCCCGCAGGAACGTTCGATTAGACGCTCGGACCGGTGTCGCCTTTCAAACATACGACGCGTTCCGCAGGGCGTGAAGGCCTTTGAAAAACACATGCGGCCACATGAGGCCGCATGTAACGTCGATGGGGGACTGCTCGCGTGATGGCGTACGCGTAAGTGTCGGAAAAGCGGATCAGTAGTACGGTTCGAGGATCCAGAAGATCAGCTCGCCGGCGCGCTTGAAGACGCTGCGACGCTGCCACTTCTCCAGCTGCATCTCCTCGCAGTGCTGCAAGTCGCGCTGGAACATGTCCTCCATCGCGGTAGCGAAGTCGCGATCGTAGACCGAAAGGCTTTCTTCCGCGTTGACCGACATCGACCGCGCGTCGAAGTTGATCGACCCGATCGTGGAGAAGATGCCGTCGACGACCATCATCTTGCTGTGGATCATCGTCGGCAGGTATTCGCAGATCTTGACGCCGTTCTCGAGAAGGCCTGCGTAGTGCATGCGCGAGTTGTACCGGATCATCGGCAGGTCGTTGTGCTCGCCGGGAACCAGCACGTGCACGTCGACCCCCCTCTGCGCGGCCGCGCTCAGCGCGCGCCGGACCTGAGCGTCGGGGATGAAATAGGGATTGGTGATGTGGATGTAGTCGCGCGCCGCCTGGATCGTCATGATGTAGAGCATCTTGGGCAGCGAGGCGGAGTCTCCGGTCGAGGACTTGATCGCGTGCGCGATCATCTTCCCGGTCGGCTGCAGCGCCGGGAAGTAGTCGTCGCCGGCCAGGATCTCGCCGGTGGTGAACGTCCAGTTCTCGTTGAAGATGCCCTGCAGCTGCGCGACCACGGGGCCCGTTACCCGCACCTGGGTCTCGCGCCACTCATCGGGGTTCCGCGCGTCGCCGAGCCAGCGCTTGTCCACGCCGAGGCCGCCGGTGTAGCCGATCTTGCCGTCCACGATCAGCAGCTTGCGGTGCGTGCGCACGCCGGGCCGGCGCAGGGTATAGAAGCGCAACGGATTGTAGCGCGCGATCCGCACGCCGGCATTCATCATCTCCTTTTCGAGCTTGCCCATGTCGGCGCCCCAATCGTCGACCGTCAGGCGCACCTTGACGCCGCGCTGCGCCGCCTCCATGAGCGCATCGGCGAAGATCCGGCCGGCCTCGTCGTCGGCGAAGATGAACGTCTCCATGTTCACCGACACCTTGGCGTTGCGGATGTCGGCCGTCATCGCCGGGAAGATCTCGACTCCGTTCTCGAGCAGCGTGGCGTGGTTTCCCGCCACCATTCCCTCGCCGATGATGTGGAGCGAGCGGAAGAACTCGGGCTCCTCCACCACGAACGAAGGGTGGAAGACGTAGTTGTTCTGCTTGCTCTTGGACAGCAGCGCGCTGCGCACCCCGTTGACGACGCTGTTGGTGTAGACGCAGCCGCTGCTGCTCAGCAGGACCGCCGCTGCCACCGCGAGCGTCATCGCGCGCCTGAGCCGGAGCCGTGGCGTCGCGGATGCATGCTGTCGCGGAATGGCTTGTGTCTGGCGCGTTCGAAGCAAGAGAAGAAGACGCTCCATGGTGCTACGTAAGCATGGAAGCCGCGGGCGAAGAAGACGGCCTTAGAGGGAAGTCGGGCGACGACGCGGCCTGCGGCAACGAAGTCGCCGTCAACTCAGGGGAGGCGGCCGCCGCGCGTCAACTCCGCTAGCCGCTTTCGCATGGTCGCGGGCGAGCAGCGGCGCCGGCGCAGCTCGGCCCACGGGTCGCCGGCCTCGACGTGCCGCAGCACGTTGCGGATGGTGTACGTGCGCGAGTCCAGGCTCTTGCGCCGCAGCTCGTCCCACTCGATGGGGGCCGAAACGGGCGCGCCGGGCAGTGCACGCACCGAGTAGGCGCTGACGGCCGTCTGGGCATACGCATTGCGCGCGATGTCGAGGTAGAGGCGGCCGCGGCGGTTGGCCTTGCGGTGCTCGACGGTCAGCTCGTCAGGATACCGCGCCGCCAGCAGATCCATGAGGTCGCGCGCGAACGCGCGTACGACGTCGAAGTCGTCCTTGCCCGTCAGCGGCACCACCAGATGAAGGCCCTTGGAGCCGGTGGTCTTCAGGAACACCGGCGCCTCCATCTCATCGAAGATCTTCTTGCAGCAGCGGGCCGCCGAGCGCGCCTGCTCGAACTGTCCGGAGGGAGGATCCAGATCGACCACGAGCACGTCGGGACAGTGGATGCGGTCGGCGCGGCTCAGCCACGGGTGCAACGTGAGCGCTGCCTGGTTGGCCAGGTAGAGGAGCGTCGCGCGGTCGTTGCACACGACCAGATCCTGCCAGCCGCCTTCCTTCTTGACGCGCACGGTTCCGATCCAGTCGGGAAAATGCTCGCTGGCCTGCTTTTGATAGAAGCCGAACCTGGCGATGCCGTCCGGGTAGCGCTGAAGAACCAGCGGGCGGTTCTTCAGGTGCGGCAGCATCCACCCGCAGATCGCATCGTAGTAGTCGAGGATGTCTCCCTTGGTGATGCCGTCGTCGGGGAACAGCACCTTGTCCAGGTTCGACACCTCCAGTGTGCGCGTGCCGGCCTTGCGGATCGCTGGGATGCGTTTGGCCATCGTTGCTAGGCCTTCGGCCTTTCGCGGCGGACGTCGCCGGCCTTCTTGTCGGTGCGAAGGCCGTAGAACCGCGGGTGACGCAGCTTGCCGTCGTTGGTCCATTCGGTGAACCCGAACTCGCCGACCAGCGCAGGCCGGGCCCAGTGCGCACCGCGCACGCGCGGCGCCGGCTCGAAGGGGCACCTGTCGGTGGTCAGCCGCCGCAGCTTCGCGCCGAGCGATTCAAGCGTGGCCGCGGTGAAGCCCGTGCCGACCTTGCCGGCGTAGCGCAGCCGGCCTCGCTCGTAGTAGCCCACCAGCAGTGCGCCAAAGCTGGTGCGGGCGCCCGTCGGGTCGGTGTAGCCGCCGATGACCAGCTCCTGGCGCGCGAGGCACTTGAACTTGAGCCAGTCTCGCGAGCGGCGGCAGGCGTACGTGCCGCTGGCGAGCTTCGCGATGAGGCCCTCCCAGCCCTGGCGGCACGCCTCCTCGAGGAACGTGACGCCATGCTCCGCGCGGTGCTCGGTGTAGGCGAGCGCGCCGCCGAACCGCAGCGCCCGCGCCAGGAGCTTCTTGCGCGCGGTCACCGGCAGCCGCGTCGTGTCGAAGCCGTCGAAGAACGGGATGTCGAACAGATAAAGGTGCACCGGGACCGCCCGTACCAGGGCAGGACCGGGATCGGCGACGCCCATCCGTGCCTGCAGGCGCGCGAAGCTGGTGGCCTTGCCGTCCATGGCCACGATCTCTCCGTCGACGATGAAGTCGCCGCAGCGCTGCCGCGACAGCGCGCGCACGAGCTCCGGATACGTCGCGCTCATGTCGCGGCGGTTGCGCGAGTACAGGCGCACGCGGTCGCCGCAGCGGAAGGCCAGGCAGCGGACGCCGTCGAGCTTGCGCTCGTAGATCCAGCCGGGATCGGAGAAGTGCTCATCGGTCAGGGTCGCCAGCATCGGCTCCATCCACGGCGGCTGCCGCTTCTTGCGCAGCAGCGCACGCTCGCTCTCGGCGAGCGCGTTCCAGGCCGCGGCCGCCGTCACTTCGACGACCAGACCCGCCGCTTCGGATCCGCCGCGACCTCCTCCAGCGTCCGCCCCGTCATCACGCTCCGCGCCTGTTCGGTGACGGGGTCCTCGTGTGCGCTGGCGCACTCGTCTCGCATCTTGATGAGCAGCCAGTTCTTGGCGTTGTCGCCCATGCGGCTGTGCACCAGTGCGAAGCCGCCGCGAACCTTGCGGCCTTCCAGCCACACCTCGATGCTGCCGCGCTCGTAAGCGTCCTGCATGCCGATTTCCTGCCCGCCTCGCTTCTTGATGTTGCGATACGGCCCGGCGTCCCAGACGATGACCGTGCCGCCGCCGTATTCCTTGGGAGGAATGACGCCTTCGAAATCGGCGTAGTCGACAGGATGGTCCTCGGTCTCCACCGCCAGGCGCTTGTCGGCCGGATTCATCGAGGGACCTTTCGGGACGGCCCACGACTTGAGGACGCCATCGACCTCGAGCCGGAAGTCATAGTGCAGACGAGTGGCGGCGTGCTTCTGGATGACGAAGAAGGGGTTCCTGTCCTTCTTCCACTTGCTGGTGCCCTGGCCCTGCGGCTCGGGCGTCCTGCCGAAATCGCGCATGCTCTTGTAGACGGCCAGTGGATCGCGCGTGCCGGTCGTGCGGGACCGCGCCTTGCCTGGCGCAGTCGTGCGGGCCGGCGCCTTGGCCTTGGCAGTCGTGCGGGCCGCTGCCTTGGGCTGCGCAGTCGCGCGCGCGGCCGTCTTGGCCTGCGCGGCCTTGCCCGCCGCCGGCTTCCCGCGTGCCTGGCGCCGCGGCGTCTTCTCGGCCGCGGCCGCGGCGGTCGCCGCTTCGCTCTTGGTGCTGCGTGCTGCAGCAACGGTCTTCCTGGAAGCGGTCTTGCTTGTCGTGGCCTTCTTCTTCCTGGCCGTCGGCATGGGCCGTCTCCTAGACCCCCCGTCTCAACAGATACACCCCGAACCACTCACGCTCGTCCATCCATAGCTTGGCAACATCCCAGCCGCCTTGACCAGCGATCTCGGCAAATCGCTCAGGCGTGTGCTTCCAGCTGTCCTCGGTGTGGATGAGCTCGCCGCGCTCGAACGAGAGGCTGCAGCCGGCGACGCGCACCTGCTGCTCGCACGTCGATTCGAGAAACATCCGCATGCGGCCGCTGGCGCCGTCCCAGTGCGCGCGATGACGGAAGCGGCGCAGCGAGAAATCCGCGCCGTACTCGCGATTGAGGCGCCGCAGCATGTTGAGGTTGAAACGGGCCGTGACGCCGCGGCTGTCGTCGTAGGCGGGTACCAGGACGGACTCGGGCTTGCGCAGGTCGACGCCAATGAGCGCAAGCGAGGCATGACGCCGCAGCGATGCCAGCAGGCGCGCGGCATCGGCGGGAGCGAGGTTGCCGATGGTGGAACCGGGAAAGAAGACGAAGCAGCGCTCGGGTGTGCGGCGCGGCCTCGGCAGGATCCACCGGCGCATGAAGTCGGCGTCGACCGGCAGCACCTCCACCTGCGGAAATCGCTGCCTCAGCCGCCGCACGCTGGCTGCCAGGTGGGCCGAGGCGACCTCGACCGGCACGAAGGCGACGGGATCCTCGAGCGCGGCCAGGAGCTGCTCGGCCTTCTCGCCGCTGCCGCTGCCGGGCTCGATCATGCACGCGCGCGCGCCGACGGCGGCGGCCATCTCGCCCACGTGAGCATTCATGATCGAGCGCTCGGTGCGCGTCAGGTAGTACTCGGGAAGCCGCGTGATCTCTTCGAACAGCGCCGACCCGCGCGCATCGTAGAAATACTTCGGCGGCAGGCGCTTGTTGCGCGCCCTCAAGCCGCGCAGCAGCTCGGCCAGCAGCGGATCGCCGGCGAAGACGGCAGCGGCGGCGGGCTTCTGCAGGAGCGTCGTCTGTTGCATCAACAATCCTTCGCCAGTCGCAGTCCGGTGAACTGCCAGCGGCTGTGCGGGTGGAAGAAGTTGCGGTAGGTCGCGCGCGCGTGCCCCGCAGGCGTCACGCACGAGGAGCCGCGCAACACCATCTGATTGGCCATGAACTTGCCGTTGTACTCGCCGAGGCTGCCGCCCGCCGGCCGAAAGCCCGGGTAGGGCAGATAGGCCGACGCCGTCCACTGCCAGCACGCGCCGTAGGCCTCCCGCAGGCCGCTGCGGTCGTCCGCGCGTGGATGAAGATCGAAGCAGTGCCGTACCGGCAGCACCGCCGCCACCGCCTCCCATTCGGCCTCGGTCGGCAGGCGCAGGCCCGCCCAGCGCGCGTAGGCATCGGCTTCGTAGAAGGACAGATGCGCGGCGGGCCCGTGCTCGTCGATCGTTCGCGTGCCGGCCAGCGTGAACTGATGCCGCAGGTCCTCGTGCCAGTAGAGCGGGCGCTGCCATCCCTGCCGCTGGACCGTGGCCCATCCGTCCGAGAGCCACAGCTCGGCGCGACGATATCCCCCATCCGTAAGGAATGCGCGCAGCTCGGCATTGGTGACCAGGCGATTGGCGACCGCGTACGGCGTCAGGTGCACCTTGTGCCGCGGCGCCTCGTTGTCGAACGCGAATCCATCGCCGTCATGGCCGATCTCGACCAGGCCTTGGGGTCCGGGGATCCATTCGAGAACCCTCGGCCTGGCTGGCGGCTCCTCCTGCGCAAGCGCGTACGCCGGCGCCATCGGATTGCACGAAAGCAGATGCTTGATGTCGGTCAGCAGCAGCTCCTGATGCTGCTCCTCGTGAGCCAGCCCGAGCTCCACGCGCGCCGCCAGCTCGCGGTCGCCGGCACGCTGCGAGAGCAGCTCCTCCATTCCCTCGTCGACGCGGGCGCGATAGCGGAGCACCTCGCCCAGCGTCGGACGCGTCAGCATGCCGCGCCGCTCGCGTGGGTACTGCGCGCCGACGGTCTCGTAGTAGGAGTTGAACAATACCGCGTAGGCCGGGTCGCCGCGGTGGCCGGCCACGTCCGCCGCGAGCACGAACGTCTCGAAGAACCACGTCGTATGAGCCAGATGCCATTTGGCCGGGCTGGCCTCGGGCATGCTTTGCACGACCGCGTCTTCGGCCGAGAGCGGAGCGATGAGCTCGAGGCTGCGGGCGCGCACGGCCGCGTACGCAGTCTGGAGCGCATGCTCGGTAGAGCGCATCTCCATGAACGTCTCCTCGCGGGCGGCACGGACCGCCGACCGGCCCGGCGCCGTTCCGCCCGATCAATGCTGTCCCCTACACGCGCAGGAAAGGCGAGCGCACCGCCGAAAGTGGACGCCGGATGAGAGTTGCGCGCGGGGCTGCATGCTAACGTCGGCGGAAATTGACCCGCAAGGAGGACGACATGCCTACCAAAACCGACGCCATCTCGTTGCTGAAGGCCGATCACGAGAAAGTGCGTGGGCTGCTGTCGCAGCTCGAGAAGTCGACCGATCGTGCCGCCTCCCGGCGCGAAACCCTACTGGCGCAGCTCGAAACGGAGATCCTCATCCACACCACCATCGAGGAGGAGATCTTCTATCCGGCATACCGCGAGGCGGTATCGAAGAAGGAAGACCGCAAGCTGTATCAGGAGGCAATCGAGGAGCACCACGTCGTGGACCTGGTGCTGCCGGAGGTCAAGGAGGCGGACCCCGCCTCCGAGATCTTCTCGGCCAAGGCCAAGGTGCTCAAGGAGCTGATCGAGCACCACGCCGAGGAAGAGGAGAAGGAGATGTTCAAGCGCGCCCGCAAGGCTTTCGAAACCGAAGAGCTCAAGGAACTCGGCGAGCGGATGATGGCGCGCAAGGAAGAGCTGATGGAGCAGATGCAGGCCGAGGGCGGCGGCGCCAAGGCGCGCAAGTCGCGCTCGAGCGGCCGCGGCAAGCGCTCCAGCGAGGCCATGGCCAACGGGCACGACCGTGCTGCCCCGCCGCGCCAGGGAGGCCGCAGCGAGTCGCGCCACCAGACTGCGCACTGACCCCGGCGCCGACGGCGCGACGCGCGCGTCGTCGACGCCGGCATCTGCGCCGCGCGCGATTGCTCTCCAGGTGCTGCGGAGAAAGCGGCCGACCTCTCGGCGGTCGCTCGCTCCGCAGCGCGCCGGCGCTTCTAGGCTCCTCTCGCGAAGCAGACGACGCTGATGGCGACCGCGGACGAGCGCGTGCTCGGATTGCGATAGCCGTGCTTCTGGTCGCCCCGGAACACGAGCACGTCGCCTGGCGTAAGCTTCCAGCGCTCGCCGCCCGCGCTCAGCTCCACCTGTCCGCTTTCACACGTCAGGTACTCGCGCGTCCCCGGCGTGTGCGGAACTCCGGTGACCATGGCGCCAGGCGACAGTTCCATGCGTGAGACCTCCAGGCCCGCGATGGCCTCCGGCACGAGCGGCCGCAGCCTCGCGCCCTGGCGCCGGCGCTCGGGCACCTCGGCAGCGCGATAAAGGCGGCACGCCGTTCGCGGCGGGCCGATGAGCTCCTCGATGGCGACCTTGACGGCGGCGGCCACGCGAGTCAGCACGACCAGCGTCGGGTTGGCGCCGCCGCTTTCGAGGCTCGCCCACGTCGCTCGCGGGACGCCGGCCAGGCGCGCGGCCTGTTCCTGCGAAAGTCCGCGCATCGCGCGCAGCCGCCGAAGATTGGCGCCGAGGTTGGATCGGGGGTCGTCTTGCATGGCCGGCGCGTAGCAGGCCGCCTCGACCCTGTCGATGCGGGGCAGTGCCGGGCGCCGGAGCACTCCGTCGGCAGCATCCGCCGGATCCCGGAGGCAACCGCCAACGGTCGACTCGATGGAAGCCTGCCAGCATATCGTCAGGATCGTTGCGACGCTGGCAGGAAAGGCTCATCGTCCCGGCGGCGCGTGAGGCGCCACGAGGAGGAGAGCCATGATCGAGATTGCGGGCGTCTATGAAATCGCCGTCAAGGTGGCGGACCTGGAGAGGTCAGCAGCATTCTACTGCGACGTGCTGGGGCTGGGCGTGGGCCTGCGCGACGATTCGCGCCGCTGGCTGTTCCTGCGCGCCGGCGGCGCCGCAGGCATGGTCGTTCTTCAGGAGGACCGCGGGAGCTGGCCGCAGCAGCATTTCGCCTTCACCGTCACCGCCGATGCGCTCGAGCGCGCGGCGGCCGAGCTGCAAGGGCGCGGCATCGTGGTGGACGGGCCGATGACGCACGACTGGATCCCGGCTCGATCGCTCTACTTCGCCGATCCCGACGGGCATGACGTGGAGCTGCTGGCGCCGGGGACTGCGCCGTAGCTGCGTTGCGCGCCCGAGCGGCGGCCGGGCGCTCGGTGCGGCAGTCGGAATCAGTTGGTGGTGCGCTCGGAACCGGTGAACGACAACACCGCGTACCACACCCCGCCCGTGGAGCGCTTGACCGTCAGCTCGGTCGGCACCTTTTCGCCCGTCGACGGAACCTGCGGCCGGCCGTTGGTCGGGATCTGGATCGTCGTCTCATCGACCCAGCGCGGGAGTCCGGGGCCCCAGCTTCCCGGTTCCAGCGACCACTCCATCTTCGGCTTGCCGGCGTTGGCGGCCATCCGATAGACGCGGATCGCTCCGGGGCTGCTGACGCGATCGGCGGAGGTCGTCACGAAGTAGTTGCCGTCGGGCGAGAACACCGGCGCCGAATCCAGCGTGGCGGCGGCGCCGTCGGCGCGCCGCACGAGCAGGTGCCGGGAGCCCTGCTTGGACAGCTCGAAGACGACGAACGAATCCGCGTTGCGGACGTAGTCGATCAGGCTGTATTGCGTACCCGGGTCCGATGGCGAGCTGCCCCGCGCGTCCTGGAAGCGCCGCTTCTTCCCGCCCGCCAGCTCGAGCACCAGCACGCCGTCGGTACGGTCGGCAAAGCGGTCGAGCTTGGACCATCGCTGCTTTTCGATGGCGCGAGCGCAGCGTCCGGCATCATCGAGGCCGGCGCAGACGCTTTCCTGCCTGGTCGAAAGACCGATGCCCTGCCAAGGCTGGCTCGGCGACAGCGTCGCCGCGCAGCCGGCAGCAACGCCGGCCGCGACCAGAGCTGCGGCGACACGTGCGCTTGCGGTCAAAACCACCCTCCTCTTGCGGTCATCGCCGGCGTAGCGGCAGCACGCGATGTCCATCAAGGACAGTGGCAGAGTCCCGACCGCGAGGTCAAGCACCCTGCGCGCACGCACTCGCCGTTCTTCACTCGTCCAATACCGCGAATTGTGGCGCATAGGTCACGAGCCCGCGCACTCCGGCGAGGCCGCCCGGCTGCACCTCTGCAACCATGAACTGATCACCGTCGGTATAGAGGCAGGCAAGCCCGAAGCGCGAGGCGGGCACGAAGCCGAAGCGCGCGTAGTACGCCGGGTTGCCGAGCACGACGCAGAAGGAGCACGCATGCAGCCGCGCCTGCTCGAGGCCCGCTCGCACGAGGGCAGCGCCGGCGCCAAGACGCTGGAAACGCGGCAGCACGGCCAGCGGCGCCAGCCCGAGCGCCGTCGAGATGTCGCTTCGGCCCGCGATCGCCACCGGACTCATGAGCACGTGCCCGACGACCGTCTCGTCGCGCTGCGCCACGAGCGAAATGCGGTCCTGCCCTGCACGCACCAGCGCCGCGACCAGCCGCGCCTCGGCGCCGGTGGCAAAGGCCGCCTGGTGGATGCGGCAGATGGCCTCGAGATCGCCGGCAGTTGCGGGACGGACGCGGTGCATGAAGCTCCTTCTGGTTGCGCCTGCCGCGCCGCGCCACGATGCGTCGTCTCGGGGCGAAAGCCTCAGCTCTTCCTGGAACTGCGCTTCTTGCCGGCGCGCTTCTTGGTCGCGCGCTTCTTGCCGCCCCGCTTCTTCGACGCCTTTTTCTTGGAAGCCTTCTTCTTGGACGCCTTCTTGGCCGTACCCTTCTTGGAGCTGCGCTTCTTCGCCGCTGCCTTGCCGCCTTTGCGGCCGCCCTTGCGCGCGGGCTCCTTGTTCTCGGGCATGCCGCGTCCGGAGCCGGACTTCTTGCCGCCACCGCTGGTCTTGTTGACCGTGGCCCACGCCCTGGCGGCGGCTTCCTTCTCCGACACGCCGCGCTCCTCGTAGCCCTCTTCGATGTGCTCGGCCTGACGCTTCTGCTTGTCCGTGTAGGCTTTCTTGCTTCCTCTCGGCATCGCATGGCCTCCTTGGATTCCGATGAAGTGAGCGGGGCCATGCATAGCACAGTTTTCGTTACCCGCATTGCTCCTTGCGGCTCTTTTTGAGGATGGCCTCGAGATCGAGCCGGTCCGAGGGCGTGGTGTCGGCCTTCAGGACCTTACGGATCTGCTGCAGCGCGTGCTCGTTCTCGCGCGGACTGTTCGAGATGGTGCAGTCTTCCGGCACATACAGCTCGAAGTCCCGCATGTAGGCGTCGTTGGCCGTGAACAGGATGCAGATGTTGCCGGCGATCCCCGTCATGATCAGCGAGCGCGCGCCGATATAGGCCAGCAGCGTATCCAGCGTCGTTGCGTAGAAGGCCGAGTGCTTGGGCTTGAGCACGAAGTAGTCGTCTTCCTCGGGCTCCAGGATGCGGGCCAGCGGCGCGCCGGTCACACCGTCCTGCAGGCAGTGCTCGACCACCTTGCGGAAGTCGGACTGCCAGCGGCCAAAGTTGTCGTTGGCATAGATGGCCGGAATGCCCAGCGCCTTGGCGCGCCGCTTGAGCGCCGCAATGCGGTGCGCCATCGGGATCGCCGCCTCCATCAGCGCCGGACCGGTGTCGAAATCCATCGCGTTGATGACGTCGATGAGCAGGAGCGCCACCGGGCAGCTCTCGGGCGCACTGCCGTGGAGATCGGGATTACGCGCCGGCATGAGATGCTCCTTGCAGCCGCGAGCGAGCCGGCTTCAGCGCATCAGCTCGTAGGGGCCGCCCTTGGCAAGCGCCCGCTGGTAGGCGGGCCGGGCATGGATTCGATCGAGGAAGGCCTGCAGGCGAGGATAGGCCGCGGCCGAGGCGCGCGCCGCGGCGGCCTCGATGGGAAAGCTCATCTGCACGTCGGCGGCGGTGAACTCCTCGCCCGCGAACCACGCCCGCTCGGCGAGCTCGTCGTCCATGTAGCCGAGGTGCAGGTCGAGCTGAGGGCCGACGAACTGGCTCATGACGCGATCGGCGATCCCGCGCGCCACCGGCTTGACGAAGAACGGCATCGGCGCCTCCTTCACTCGCGAGAACACCAGCGACAGCAGCAGCGGCGGCATCGCCGAGCCTTCGGCATAGTGAAGCCAGTACGTGTAGCGAAGCCGCTGCGGCGTGCCGGGCGGCGGAATCAGCCGGCCGTTGCCGTAGCGTTCGACGATGTACTCGATGATGGCGCCCGACTCGGCCACGGTATTGGGGCCGTCGGTGATGACCGGAGACTTGCCGAGCGGATGGACGGCCTTGAGCGAGGGCGGCGCCAGCATCGTCTGCGCGTCGCGCTCGTAACGCCGGACCTCGTAGGCAACGTCCAGCTCCTCGAGGAGCCACAGAACACGCTGCGATCGCGAGTTGTTCAGGTGGTGGACGACGATCATGCGCGGCCTCCGTGCGGCGCGCGGCGGCGCGCGGGAAGCCATCTATCGAAGTGCGCAACCGGTGACAACGAAGACGAGCGCCAGTCGCGGCGACGGCGGCAGTCATCGTTCGGCCGCTCGCGCCGCTGCGGGCGGGCCGCTCAGCAGGCGGCGCTCCAGCCACAGGGCATTGAGCGTGGCAGCGCCGTACCTGGTGTTGTCGAAGATCACCCAGGCCGGTCCGCTCGCCACGTCGCGCCACAGCCTGGTGCCCAGCTCGTCCAGGAACGGTTCGTCGTAGGAGGAGGTGTACATCTCCGGGGAGCCGTGCAGCCGGTAGTAGGTCAGCCCGCGCCAGGCGCCGGGACGACCGGCTCCCGGAGCCGGCGCAGGATCGGCCGCCACGCGCGCGACCTGGTAGGCGAGCAGAAGCTGCTCGGCCTGCGGCGTGAACCAGGTGCGGTGACGCGGCTCGCACGCCACCTGGCCGAGATGTGCCTCGCGCAGTGCGCCGAAGAACAGGTGTGCGCTCTTGAGGTCCAGCGCCAGGCTCGGCGGCAGCTGCACCAGAAGCGGACCGAGCTTGGCGCCGAGACCGCCGGCTTCGTCGAGAAACCGCGTCAGCTCCTGCTGCGCGCCGATGAGATGACGGTCGTGCGTGATGGTGCGCGGCGCCTTGACGGCGAAGCGGAAGCCGGCCGGGACGCTGGCAGCCCAGCGCTCGTAGGTCCGCCGGCGATGGCTGCGATAGAAGGAGGAGTTGATCTCGACGGCACGCAGGCTGGAGGCGTAGCGCTCCAGGTGCGAGCCGTCGGCGCCGAACAGCGAGGCGTGCTCGGGGCGAAGCGACCAGCCGGCGCAGGCGACGAGAGGCTCGCAGGGAGCCACCGCGCCGCGAGCCCTGCCCGTCACTCTTCGTATTCGTCCGAGCCTTGCACCCACAGGAAGGATTGGATGTCGATCATGTCGCGCGGACGCATGTCGCGAAGGTCGCGGCGCACTTCCTCGGCGAAGGCCAGAACGTTCGAGTAGATCTCCCAGCTCGGGCGCGATCGGTACGAGAGTGGATGGCCGTATTCGAGCGCCGCCGTCCGCGTGACGTTGGGCTTCAGAAAGAAGTGCTGCTCGGGCTGGGCCAGGAACCCGAAAACCGTCACCAGCGGCCAGGTAAGCACCCGCGTCTGCTTTCGCGGCAGGCGCTCGACGACCTCGCACCAGCGATCGAACCTCTGCTGCGGGGAGCCTTTGCCGTGAAGGAGCTCGTAGAGACCGGTGGCGAAGGAGCGCGCACCGGGCGCGGCGCGCACGGCGTCGCGCAGCGCCATCTTCTCGAACGAGAACAGCAGATTGGTGCGCGATTCGATGCGGACGGCCCGTTCGGCGATCTTCTCGTAGGCGCCGCCCTGCAGCAGCGCGCGCATCTCCCTGCGCGACAGCTGCTCCTCCCAGCGCTCGTGCGCCTGCCATTTGTAGCTGCGCTCGAGCTCGATGTAGTCCCCGTCTCGAAAGCCGCCCGGATAGAAGCGCAGGAACTTGCGCCGGCACCGGTTGGCACCCGGAGCCGTCTTCAGCGCGGCTCCCGACGCTGTCATTGCCCGGCCGGCAGCGCCTGTGGCATCGCTGCCTGGGCCTGATGTGCCGTCGCCGTGTCGCACACCGCCACCACGCCGGCAGCCCTGCGGCTGGCCTCGAAGGCGGCGAGGGCGGCATCGCGACTCTCGGCGTGAAGATTGTCGCAGCGGGCCGCGAATGCGGTCAGAAGACAGGCGATGAGAATCGGCAGCCTCAGGATGATCGCGAACATGGAACTGTCTCCTTCGAGCTCGTGTCTCCCTGCCAGCTCGGTTGCTTGTCTCCAGGCCGATCCTAGCTCGCGACCGCAGGTCAGCGAGGAGTCCCTGCCATTTCTCGCACTTCGCGACTCGACGTGGGGATTCTGCAAGGCCAAAGCTTGCAGCTCCGCGCGATAGTCACACCAGTTGCGACACGCGCAGAAATGCGAGAACGGTGTTCCAGATGCGGGGCTCGGCTATTGCGCGAACACCACGTCGAAAACTTTCGGATCCGTTTCGTAAGGCTTGCCCGGACGTGGCCAGTGCACGACGAAATCGGTCACACCCGCGGCCTCGTACAGCTCCGTCGCTTCCTGAAAGGACTGCCGCGACTGCAGGCCCGGATCGAGCAGAGGGCCGCTCAGCACCAGGCGGGCAAGCGTGGAGGGATCGCGGCCCACCGCCGCGCAGGCTGCCTCGAGCCGCTCGATCTGCTCGCGCACCACCGATGCGCCGCGCGCAGGATCCAGCACTCCTTCGCCACGGCGCTCGCCGGTGGTGACCCAGATGTCGGCGTGCCGTGCCACCAGGCGCATGCCGCGCGGCCCCGTCGCGGCAAGGGCGAGGGGAGGCCGCGGGAGCTGGAGACAGCCTGGATAGGTACGCGCCTCGCTGGCGCAATAGTAGCGGCCGCGATGGGAGGCGGCGCTCTGGCGCAACAGCTTGTCGGTGATTTCGACGAACTCGAGGAAGCGGTCGGCACGCTCGCGCGGCGACCACGGCTCCTGTCCGAGCACGGTGGCGTCCCAGCCGCCGCCGCCGGCACCGATGCCGACGATGAGGCGCCCGCCGCTGATGTCGTCGATGGTCATCATCTCCTTCGCGAACGGAACCGGGTGGCGGAAATTGGGCGATGCCACCAGCAGGCCGATTCGCGCCCGCGAAGTGACGGCCGCCGCCGCGGTCAATACCGGAACTCCCGCGAACCACGCGCGATCGCGGAAGGATCGCCACGCGATATGGTCGTAGGTCCAGACGTGCTCGAAGCGCATCGCGTCCGCGCGCTGCCACAGCTCGCGCGCCTGCGGCCAGCGGTGCTCGGGCAGGACGACGACGCCGAAGCGCATGACCGCTCAGCTGGAGGCGAGGTGCCTGAGGAAGAGGATACCGAAGAGGAGGTCCCCTCCCGCCGCCAGCGGTGCCTGCACCGGCAGGTGGCCGGCCAGCCACAGCGCGACCAGGATCGCGACGAAGCCGAGCTTGCCCGCCGCCGACAGGCCGATGAACATGCGCTCATCGTTGCCGGTCATCGCGGTGCGCAGGTAGCCGGCGCCGAACAGCGTGACGAACAGGCATACCGTCAGCACGAACACCGGCGGCGCTTCGGGAAGTCCTGCCAGGGAACGGCCCTGCGGCGTCAGCAGGGCCGCGCCGGCGACGATGTTCATCACGGCGGTGGCGTAGAGAGCGGTTCGCATCCAGGAGGGGAGCTGTTGCATGGCGGTCCTCATTCGAACGGCGGGTACTCTTCGTAGCGTGCAAGATCGTCGGCGATCCGGTCCCACTCGGCCTTCGACCCGACGAAGATGTGGGCGTCCGGCCGCACGCCGGGATCGCCGTCGACGGTGCCGAGCGTCACCCAGATCGCGTCGGCGAGCGGCGCGAACGTGAAGAAGAGGCTGGAGCCGCACTCGCCGCAGAAGCCGCGCGCGATGTGCTCGGACGATCGGTACCACTTCAGGTGCAGGTGCGGATCGTCCACGTGCAGGCTGTCCTTCGCGCTCCGTGCGAACGTGGAGAAGGCGGCTCCATGGGCCTTGCGGCACATGCCGCAGTGGCAGTGGTGGGCTTCGCCGAGCGGCGACTCGATTCGATAGCGGACCGACCCGCAAAGACAGCTTCCTTCGATCATCGTTCCTCCTCGGTCAGGCCACGACGCCGAGCGGCGGCGGGTCGGAAGACATCAGCAGCTGCACGAGCAGCGTCGCCCACATCAGCGCCAGCACCATGCTGCTGGTGAAGTAGACGCCGAAGCGCGCCAGGATGTTGTTGGTCGTCAAGTGGATGTAGGAGTGGATGCAGCGCAGCACCACGTACGTCCACGCCCAGAACACCAGCCAGACATTGGCCTGCGCCGTCACGTAGATCAGGAGGCACACCACGTAGAACAGCGTCGGCATCTCGAAGAGGTTGACGAAGTGGCGGGCCAGCACGCGAAGCTCTTCGGGCTCTTCGCCCACGTACGCCTTGTAGTAGGCGCCTTCGACCTGGCCGCTGCGCACCGCCGCGAAGCGGCGGGCGCGCATGCGCATCAACACGTAGAACGTCAGCGCGAACATGGCGAAGGTCGGATACAGGATCAGGTGCTGCGACATGTCGGCTCCTCGCAAACGAGCTGCGCGACGGCTGAGGTGACGGCGCCAGGCGCTCGCGCGGTGGTGGCGGCATGGGCGTGGCGGGCATTGCTACGCCTCGCGCACCACCATCAGTCGTATCTCGGTCATGTCTTCCATCGCATGGCGAACGCCCTCGCGCCCGAGCCCGCTGTCCTTGACGCCGCCGTACGGCATGTTGTCGACGCGCCACGACGGAGCGTCGCCGATGATGACCCCTCCCACGTCCAGTACGTCCCATGCACGCTGGGCCCGGTACAGGTCGCGCGTGAAGATTCCTGCCTGCAGGCCGTAGCGCGACCGGTTCACCTCGCGCAGGACCTCTTCGAAGTCCCAGTACGGCTCCAGCACGGCCACCGGACCGAATGCCTCCTGCGCGTAGAGATCGGAGTCGTGCGGAACCTTCTCGAGCAGCGCGGGCGACAGCATGACGCCGTCGCGCTCGCCGCCGCACAGCAGCGTCGCGCCCCGGCGCACGGCCTCCGCGATCCAGCTCTCGACGCGCATCGCCTCGCGCTCGCTGATCATGGGGCCGATGAACGTCGCCTCCTCGCGCGGGTTGCCCATGACGAGCTGCGAAGTCCTCTCGACCAGCCGCGCCCGAAGATCGGCGTAGATCTCCTCGTGCGCGAAGATGCGCTGCACGCTGATGCAGCTCTGGCCGGACTGATAGAACGCCCCGAAGAGGAGGCGTTCGACGGCGTCCTCGAGGTTCCAGTCGCGATCGACCACGGCGGCGGCGTTGCCTCCGAGCTCGAGCACGACCTTCTTCTTTCCCGCGCGTCGTTTGAGTTCCCATCCCACGTCGGGCGACCCGGTGAAGCTCAGAAGCCGCAGCCGCTCATCCTCGCTGAAAAGCTCCGCGCCGTCGCGAGGGCACGGCAGGATCGAGAACGCGCCGGCAGGCAGCGACGTCTCGGCCAGCACCTCGCCGATGATCAGCGCGCCGACCGGCGTCAGGCTGGCCGGCTTGAGCACGAACGGACATCCGACGGCGATGGCGGGCGCGACCTTGTGGGCGACCAGGTTGAGCGGAAAGTTGAACGGCGAGATGAACGAGCACGGCCCGGCGGGCACGCGCCTCCACATGCCGCGGTAGCCGCGCGCCCTGGAGCTGATGTCCAGCGTAAGGACTTCGCCGGTCATCCGTACCGATTCCTCGGCCGCCACGCGAAACGTGTCGATCAGGCGCGTGACCTCGCCGCGCGAGTCGCGGATGGGCTTGCCGGCCTCGATGCACAGCGCAACGGCAAGCTCCTCGGCCCGCTGGCGGAAGCGGTCGACGCAGTGCTGCAGGATCGCCTGCCGCTCGTACGCCGCCAGAGCACGCATGGGCGCGGCCGCTTCCACGGCAGCGGCGATGCCGCGCTCGATGGCGCCGCGATCGGCGAGCGCGACGCGCGTGGCAACCTGGCCGGTGTACTTGTCGCGGACCTCGAGGTCCGTGTTGGCCGCGACGGCCTGGCCTGCAAGGTAGTACGGGTACGACGTGTTCAGCTCGCCCATGATCGCGCTCCTGCCACTAGTGTAGGAGCAACGGCAGGCCGGCGCAGCCGCCGCCGGGCTCAGCGCGTCAGCCGCAGGATGCCCCCGAGCACCGCCTTGGCCAGCGGAGTCAGCCGCGTGCGCATGTAGGAGTTGGCCGCCGCCTTGATGCCTTCGGCCTGGGTCGGATAGGGATGGATGACGCCGGCGATGGTGGCGAGCGACAGCTTGCCTGCCATCGCCAACGTGACCTGGCTGATCATTTCGCCGGCATGCGAGGCAACGATGGTGGCGCCGAGGATGTCGGGCGTTCCCTTCTTCGTATGGATTCGGACGAATCCATCGGTCTCGCCGTCGCAGACGGCGCGATTCACCTTGGAGAGCGGTATTGTGAACGTGTCGAGGGCGATTCCGCGCTCGCGGGCCTCGTCTTCGTAGAGTCCGACGTGCGCGACTTCGGGGTCGGTGAAGGTGCACCACGGCATCGCCAGGCCGCTCATCTTCTTGCGTCCGAAGAACAGCGCATTCTGCACCGCGATCTTGGCGGCGGCGTCGGCCGCGTGCGTGAACTGCCATTGCAGGCAGCAGTCGCCGACGGCGAAGACGGCGGCGTTGGTGGTGCGCAGGTTGTCGTCGACTTCGATCCCGCGCTTGCCGAAGCGCACGCCCGCCGCCTCCAGGCCGAGACCCTCGACGTTGGGTGCGCGGCCGGTGGCGACGAGGATCTCGTCCACGACGACCTCGCCGGCGCCGCGCGCCGAGGTGTAGCGGACGGTTCTGCCGCCGGCGCTGCGAGTGACGCCGGAGATCTCGACACCGAGTGCGAGCGATACGCCGTCGCGGACGAGACGCCGCGCGACGATGTCGGCGGCGTCGGCGTCCTCGCGCGGCAGGAGTCGCGCCGCCACGTCGAGCACCGTCACCTGGCAGCCGAGCCGCGCCATCGCCTGCGCCAGCTCGCAACCGATGGGGCCGCCGCCGATGACGGCGAGGCGGCGAGGCCGCTGCGTCAGGTTGAAGATCGTTTCGTTGGTGAGGAAGCCGGCCTCGGCCAGGCCGGGAACCGGAGGCACGGCCGCGCGTGCGCCGCTGGCGACGATCGCCTTGCGAAAGCGCAGCGTGGCGCCGCCGACGTCGATGGCGTCGGCGGAGGTGAACCGGGCGCTGCCGATGAACACGTCGATGCCCATTTCGTCGCGGTAGCGGTGCGCGGAGTCGTCGGCGCTGATCTCGGCGCGTGCCGCGCGCACTCGTGCCATGGCGCGTGCGAACTCTTCGTCGAGGCGCTCGTGGTCCAGGGGCTGGCTGCCCAGCAGCGCTTGCGCCTCGGCCACTCGGCGAGCGCAGCGGATCAGCGTCTTGGAAGGAACGCAGCCGAAGTTCAGGCAGTCGCCGCCCATGAGGTTGCGCTCGACCAGAGCCACCCTGGCCCCAAGCCCGGCCGCCACGGCCGCGCTGATCAGCCCGCCGCTGCCGGCGCCGAGGACGACGAGGTTGTAGCGTCTGGCCGGAGCGGGATTGCGCCACGTGGCCGGTGCGACGTTGGCGAGCAGCGTCCGGTTGTGCTCGTCGAGCGGCTCGACGGCGCTGCGCTCGAAGCCGGCGGCACTGCCGTGCTGCATCGGCTCGGCGCGCAGGCCGTCCCCCGCCGTACGCCCTGCTCCCGGTGTGCTCATTCGACCGCGTGGCCGGCCGCTTCGCGAAGGGATCGGCGGGCGATGCGCGTCACGACGGTCGTGACGGCGATGGTGGCGACCAACCCGAGGACGAGCACGCCGTAGTAGGCCGGGCCCTTCTCCACGGGCGCCCCTCCGGCCAGCGCAGCGACGTCACCGGCCAGCTTGCCGTAGTACACGAACAGGAACGTTCCCGGGAGCATTCCCGCGCCCGCAACGGCATAGTCGGAGAACTTCACGCGGGTCAGCCCGAGCGCATAGTTGAGCAGCGTGAACGGGAACGCCGGCGACAGGCGCAGCAGGAAGACGATCTTGCGCCCCTGCTCGGCAACCGCCCTATCGATGGCGGCAAAGGCGGCATGGCCGCGTATGCGTTGCTCGACGGCAGAGCGCGCGACGTAGCGAGAGACGAGGAACGCCAGGCAGGAGCCGGCAAATGCAGCGGTGAAGACGTAGACGACGCCGGCGCCGAGGCCGAAGATCGCGCCCGCGGCCAGAGTCAGAAGGGACGCGGGAACGAAGGCCACCACGGCGAGCGCGTAGCCGGCGATGAAGACGACCGGGCCGGCCGCGCCCAGGCCCTCCACCCACTGCGCGAAACGCGGGATGGCGGCGCCGGCCTGCCGGCCGAGCAGCAGAAGGACCACGAGAGCCGCCGCCAGGACGGCCCATCGAAGCCCTACGGCTCGTCGGCTGGCCGTACTGGCCTGCTCTGCAGTCACGGCACGCACCTGTATCCGGTGCGGCTCGCCGATGCTCGCGGCTGCGGCATCCGGCCCGATGCCGCGTGGCGAGGAACCCTTCTCCGACCTCGTCTCCATCGAACTTGGATGCCGCCGCCGTTCCGGCGTGACGCCCTTGGCTCGGGTGCGGTTTGCCTGTAGGTGTCCGCGGCCGCCTCGAGCGGCGGGATATTTCCGGAGGCCGGATCAACCGGACCTGCGGTCGGGAGGGGGAACGATGTCCATGAAAACCATTTTTGCGGCGGCGCTGATCGCCGGGATCGTCGTCATCGGAGCGCCGGCACCCGCGCGCGCCGTCATCGGCGGCGCATGCTGCACGAGCCAGGGATGCACCGAAGGCACGCAGGCGTTCTGCGAAAAGCAGCTCCGGGGCAGCTATCGCGGCGACAGCACGACGTGCAAGACGCCCAACATCTGTAGCGAATGCGGCAACGAGCAGACCGAGCCGCCCACCGAGCAGTGCGACGACGGCAACACGATCGACACCGACGGTTGCATCAACTGCCGAGACGCATTCTGCGGTGACGGCTTCCAGTTCATCAACGTCGAGCAGTGCGACGACGGCAACACCAACGACGACGACGAGTGCGCCAGCTGCAGGGTGGTAGTTGCCACGACCACGACGCAGCCGCCGACGACGACGTTCCCGCCGACGACCACGACCTCGACGACGACCACGACGCTATCGGTCAGCGGTGCCTGCTGCTATCCCTCGGGAGGCTGCAACGAGCTGACGCCCGAGATCTGTCAGTTCAAGGTCGGAGGCGCCTACCAGGGCGACCACACGACCTGCGACGACCCCGGCATCTGCTCGACGTGCGGCAACGGCGAGGTCGAGCAGGGCGAGGAGTGCGATGACGGCGACAGCTCCAGCGGCGACGGCTGCAGCGATGACTGCGCCGTGGAGCAGTGCTGGACGTGCACGACCAACGGCGGCTCGACGACCAGCACCCTCATCGTCGGCAGCCGCATCTCCAATCCTTCCGTGTGTGAGCACGACGACTCGGCCAGCTGCGACGACGGCGACGTCTGCACGCTCGGCGACACGTGCTCGGCAGGAACCTGCGGGGGCGAGGCGGTGCTGATTCCGGCGGCCTGCGAGTGGGTGATGGTCGGCGGCGATCCGACGCGGTCGGTGCAGTCGCGCTACCGCGGAAACAGCACGGTGATCGGCGACGTCTGCGGCGACACCGTTCGCATCGGCGACTCCACCTCCCTGACCGGCGATGCCGTGGCCGTCTCGGCCACGGGTCGCGGCGTGTTCATCGCCGCCGCGGCCGTGATCGACGGCGACGTGGTGACCGGCGGCTCCTCGGTCGTCGGCAAGCCGCGCGGCACGGTGCTTCCCGGACTGGCAACCGACGAGGTCGCCTCCGGACAGACGGCCATGCAGTCCGGCGACGCAACCGACGTCTACGACACGACCGGCAGCAGCGCCCGCGTCGACGAGTGCGAAGACGCGCAGGCGGATGTCGACGGCGGCGCGGCACTGGTGGCGGCGCTGCCGTCCACGCAGGACCTCGGCGACGTGCTCGTGAAGGGCAATCAGTCGCTGACGATCAACGCCACCAACATCGGCGGCCTCAACGTCGTGGACTTCGACCGGCTGCGCACCGGCAACGACGCCACCATCACGCTCGACGGCGGTGGCAGCGGCGACACCGTCTTCATCCTGCGCGTGCGCAAGAAGCTGGACGTGCGCTTCCGCAGCGACATCGTGCTTGCCAACGGCACCACGCCCGGCCACGTGATCATCGTCGGCTCGAGCAGGTGCAAGTTCGGCGAAGAGGTCACGGGCGGCGGCACCGTGGTCTGCCCCGATGGCAAGCTCCTGCTCGAGGAGCGCGTGGAATGGATGGGCGCGGTCCTCGGCGGCCGCAAGATCGTTCAGCTGCGCGACAGCGGCGTGCTCACGCATGCGCCGCTTCAGGTCGGGCAGTAGAAGCCTGACGATCGTTCGTGCGAAGGCCGGCTGCGCGCAAGCGCGCCGGCCTTCGTACGTTTGCGTTCCGCAACCCGCGCCCGTAACGGAATCGACATGCGGCTGCGCGCCACGCTGCATCTTCTCGCTACCGCCGCCGCCCTCCTGTGCGCAACCATCGCTGCGGCGCAGCCGCCGCGCCTGATCCTGCAGATCACGGTCGACCAGCTTCGCGGCGACATGCTCGAGCGCCACCGCGACCGCTTCGGCGCAGGCGGCCTTGCGCTGCTTCTTTCGCGCGGGCACGGATTCACCGACGCCACGCACGATCACTCCAATACCGAGACGATCGTGGGTCACGCCACGCTGGCCACCGGCGCCGAGCCCGCCGTGCACGGAATGATCGGCAACGTCTGGTTCGACCGCGGCTCGGGCGAGATGCATTACAACATCGAGGACGCCGCCCACCCGCTGGTCGGCAATGACGAGGGCGGCGCGCCGCCCGACCTCGCCCATCGCGTCGCCCGAACCAGCGGCCGCTCCCCGCGCGCCATGCTGGCGCGCACGTTCGCGGATGCGCTGGCTGCCGGCTACGGCGAGCGCACGAAGATCTTCGCCGTTTCCATCAAGGACCGCGGCGCCGTTCCGATGGCCGGCTTTGCCGGCAAGGCATTGTGGTTCTCGACCAACAGCGGCGAGTTCGTGTCGAGCAGCTTCTATTACAAGCAGCTGCCGGAGTGGGTGCGCGAGTGGAACGCGCGCCGGGCCGCCGAGGCCTACGACGGCAATCCATGGACGCTGCTGCACGACATCTCCGCGTACCGCTACGGCGCGCGCGACGACGCGCCGTGGGAGGTCGCCCCAGCAGGCTTCGGCCGCGCGTTCCCGCATCCGCGCTCGCGCGCGCTGCAGGGCGCGGCCTTCCTGAGCGCACTCGTGGCGTCGCCGGCGGGCGACGAGCTTCTCGCCGATTTCGCCGGGACGCTGCTCGAGGAGGAAGACCTCGGGGAGGACGAGGTTCCCGACTATCTCTCCGTCAGCTTCTCCTCCAACGACTACGTCGGGCATCTCTTCGGCCCCGAAAGCGTGGAGGCCGAGGATGAGCTGCTGCGCCTCGACCGCACGCTCGCCGATTTCCTGAAACTCGTCGACGACGAGGTCGGCCTGGAGCGGACGCTGATCGTGCTGTCGGCCGATCACGGCGCCGCCGAGCCGCCGGCGCAGCTGTCGGCTCGCGGCATCACCGCTTCGACCATCCTGCTTTCGGAGCTGGCGCAGTCCGAGCCCGTCAGGAAGCTGGAGCGGCGCTACGGCCTCAAGAAGCCGCTCGTGCGCGCGGGGTGGCCGCCCTACTTCTACCTGGACCGCCAGGCGATCCTCACCGCGGGCGCCGACCCGGCCAGGGTCCAGCGCGAGCTGGCAGCAGCGCTGCGCGAGCTGGAGGGAATCGCGGCCGTGATTCCCGCCGCCGACCTGCTGGCGCGGCGCACGCCCGATACGCCGCTCATGGCCAAGGTGCGGCGGAACTTCCATCCGCTGCGCTCGGGCGATCTTCACATCGTGGCCGATCCGGGCTGGCAGCTCCTCGACAAGGAGGAGGCGAGGCGGACGCTGGCGACCATTCACGGATCGCCCTGGCGCTACGATGCATGGGTGCCGCTGATCTTCGCCGGCCCCGGCATCCGGCCCGGCACGACGGCCACGCCCGTCTCGACCACCGACATCGCGCCGACGATGTCGGCGTTGCTGGGCGTCAGGCCGCCCTCGCGCGCGAGCGGGCGCAGCCTGGCGGCTCATCTGCGCAAGTGAAGGCGGCGCCTGGCGCGCCTCAGACAGGAGGCGTGCCGGTCGTTGCCGGCCGCGCGGCCGCTCAGGCCGGGCCGACGACGTCAGCTGCGAGGCCGCGGCGTACCGCGCCGTGGATCTTGCGGCGGGCCCATGGGGCGCGTAGCTAGGCTCGCCATGCTGGTCCGCTCCGACAACCCGCAGCGAGAGCCGGCCACGAGGTTGCCTTCCGCGGACGGCGCACAGGAGGCGATCGCCAGCGGCTGCGGAAAGACGGCGACCGCGCCGGCGCCCGCCGTGCGCCGATCGATCTTCGTCCGCGGCATCGTGCAGGGCGTCGGGTTCCGTCCTTACGTGTTCTCGCTGGCCGCCGAGATCGGCGTCGGCGGGTTTGTCTGCAACAGCGCGGACGGTGTCGTCATCGAGGTCGAAGGCGACGCGGCGCGTGTCGCTGCGTTCGAGGAGCGGCTGCCCGCCGGTGCGCCGCCGAGGGCGCGCATCGCACGCATCGACGGCGCGACGGTTTCGGCGCGGGGAGAGCGGGAGTTCGTCATCACGGGCAGCGAGCGCGGCGATCGCGCCGGCGAACGCTGCTTTCCGGCCGACGTCGCCACCTGCTCCGATTGCCTGGCCGAGCTGTTCGATCCCGCCGACCGGCGATATCGCTACCCGTTCATCAACTGCGCACACTGCGGGCCGCGTTTCACCATCCTGCGCTGCGCTCCGTACGATCGGCCCAACACCACGATGGCAGGCTTCGCGATGTGCGGGGCGTGCCGGCGCGAATACGACGATCCCGCGGCGCGCCGGTTTCACGCGCAGCCCGTCGCATGTCCGGCGTGCGGGCCGCGGCTCATCGCGTGCGACGCCGAGGGCCGCAGCGTGGCGGCGGAGCCGTTCCTGTGGGCGCGCTCGATGGCGGAGGCGGGACGCATCCTCGCCGTCAAGGGCGTCGGCGGCTTTCATCTGGCGTGCGATGCGAGAAGCGAGGCAGCCACGCAGCGGCTGCGGGTGCGCAAGAACAGAGACGACAAGCCTTTTGCAATGATGGTGGCGGATCTGGATGCGGCGCGGCGGCTCTGTCACGTCTCGCAGCAGGAGGCCGCGCTGCTGTCGTCGTCGCGCAGGCCCATCGTCCTGCTGCGGCGGCGCCCCGGCGCCGGCATCGCGGCCGCCGTGGCGCCAGGCGGCAATCCGATGCTGGGAGTGATGCTGCCCTGCACTCCGCTGCACGAGTTGCTGGTCGAGTCCGCTGCCTCACCGCTCGTGCTGACGAGCGGCAACCGATGCGACGAACCGATCGCGTTCGACGATCTCGATGCGCTGCAGCGACTGCGCGAGATCGCCGACGGCTTTCTCCTGCACGACCGCCCCATCCAGATCCGATGCGACGATTCGGTTGCGCGGGTGAACCGCGACCGGCCCGTGCTCCTGCGGCGATCGCGCGGCTACGCGCCGGAGCCGCTCGCGACGGCGCTTGCCTGCCCGCAGCCGATTCTGGCGCTGGGCGGCCACCTCAAGAACACGTTCGCGCTGGCCGCCGGGCGCAGCGTCTTTTTGAGCCATCATCTGGGCGACCTCGGCGACTGGGCGGCGTATCGCGCCTTCCGCGAAGCCGTCGCGCACTACGAGACGTTGTTCGACATCCATCCGCAGGTCCTCGTGCACGACCTGCACCCCGACTACGCAACGACCCGGTACGCGCTCGAGCGCAACGCGCACGACCCGGGCCTGCGCCTCGTTGCCGTGCAGCACCATCATGCACACATGGCCAGCTGCATGGCCGAGAACGGTCTGGCCGGACCGGTCATCGCGGTCACCTTCGACGGTGTCGGTCTCGGCAGCGACGGCACGATGTGGGGAGGCGAGTTCCTCGTCGGCGACTACCGCACCTTCCGCCGTGCAGCGCATCTGCGGCCGGTACCGCTGGCCGGTGGCGAGCGGGCGATCCGCCAGCCGTGGCGGGTCGCGCTGGCGCATCTGCTCGATGCCGGGCTGGACCCCGGCCGGCATCTGCCGGAGGTCCCCGGCGATCTCCTCCACATGGTGGGCGCCATGATACGCACGCGTGCTCATTCGCCGGACACCACCAGTGCGGGGCGCCTCTTCGACGCGGCCGCGGCGCTTCTCGGCGTGCGCCGCGACGTTTCGTACGAAGGTCAGGCCGCAATCGAGCTCGAGTGGCTCGCCACGACGGCTGACGCCGAAGAGGCGTTTCCGTTCGTGCTCGAGCGCCGCGCGGATGCGCTGGTGGTCGACACGCGCCCGCTCATCCAGGCGATGATGCGCGGCGTCAGCGCATCCCTTCCCCAGGCGCAGCTGGCACGGTCATTCCACGCGACGGTCGCCGACATCGTTGCCTGCGTCGTAGCTCGTCTTCGTAGCGAGACGGGCATAGAGGACGTCGCGCTGACCGGAGGGGTCTTCCAGAATGCGTTGCTGTTCGACATGACCGTGCGACGGCTCGAGAGGAGCGGCCTACGCGTGCATGCGCACGGCCGCGTCCCTGCCGGCGACGGTGGTCTGGCGCTCGGACAGCTGGCCGTGGCGGCGGCCGTGCTGCAAGAGGCTCGCTGATGTGTCTGGGTGTTCCTGGAAGGGTGCTCGAGGTTCGCCGCGAGCGAGAGCTGCTGACGGCAACCGTCGACTTCGGCGGCGTCTGCCGCAGCGTCTGCCTCGAGCACGTTCCTGACACCGTGCCGGGCGAGTACGTGCTCGTGCACGTGGGCTTCGCGCTTTCGCGCATCGACGAAGCCGAAGCGATCAGGATCTTCGCGCTGATGCGCGAGCTCGACGAGCTGGACGAGTTCCAGAACGGATCGTGATGAAATTCGTCGACGAATACAGGGACGGCTCGACGGCGCGGAAGCTGGCGCAGGCGATCCGGCACGCGGCGACGCGGCCGTGGACGCTCATGGAAGTGTGCGGCGGGCAGACGCACACGATCCTCAAGCACGGTCTCGACCAGCTTCTCCCGGACGGCATCGAGCTGCTGCACGGGCCCGGGTGCCCGGTGTGCGTCACCTCCCTCGAGATGATCGACAAGGCCCACGACATCGCGTCACGGCCGGAGGTGATCTTCTGCTCCTTCGGCGACATGCTGCGCATTCCCGGCTCGCGCACCGACCTGCTCCAGCTGAAGGCGTCCGGGTGCGACGTCCGAATCCTTTATTCGCCGCTGGACGCGGTTCGTGTGGCCGAAGAGAACCCTCACCGGCAGGTGGTCTTCTTCGCCGTCGGCTTCGAGACGACCGCACCGGCCAACGCGATGGCGGCATGGCTGGCGCGGCAGCGACGGCTGCGCAATTTCAGCCTGCTCGTCTCTCACGTCCTGGTGCCGCCTGCGCTGGCGTTCATCCTGCAGGCGCCGGGCAACCGCGTGCAGGCGTTCCTGGGCCCCGGACACGTCTGCACCGTCATGGGGACCAGGGACTACGAGGCGGTCTGCGCGCGGTACCGGACGCCGGTCGTGGTCACCGGCTTCGAGCCGGTCGATCTGCTCGACGGGGTCCTGTGCGCGGTGCGGCAGCTCGAGAACGGCGAGGCCAGGGTGGAGAACCGCTATGCCCGCGTCGTGCGCGATGAGGGCAACACGGCCTCGCGCAGGCTGCTGGAGGATGTTTTCGAGGTCTGCGACCGGCAATGGAGGGGAATCGGGCTGCTGCCCAAGAGCGGGCTGCGCCTGAGCCACGAGTACCGGGATCTGGATGCGGAGCGGCGCTTCGAGGTGGAAGCGGTGACGTCGGTCGAACCGCGCGAATGCATCAGCGGGCAGGTGCTGCGCGGCCTCAAGCGTCCGTCGGACTGCTCGGCTTTCGGATCCTCGTGCACGCCGCAGAGCCCGCTGGGCGCGACGATGGTATCTTCCGAAGGCGCGTGCGCGGCGTACTATCGATACGGGCGCGCGGGGGCGGCATGACGGCTACGGCGTTGACCGACGCCATCCTTCGCAAGGCCCGCGAGAGCGCAGCAACGAAGGAAGCGTTCTTCACCGAGTTCGCGCCGCAGATCGCACAATGCTGCTCGGCTATGGCCGCGGCATTCGACCGCGGCGGGCGGCTGTTCGTCATGGGCAACGGCGGCAGCGCCTGCGACGCCGAGCACCTGGCGGTCGAGTTCGTCCACCCGGTCATCCAGAAGCGACCGGCGCTCCCGGCCATCAGCCTGAGCACGGGAGCCGCGCTGGCCACGGCCACGGCCAACGACCAGCACTTCGCGCTCGTGTTCGCCAACCAGCTACGCCTGCTCGCGCGTGCCGGCGACATCGCGCTGGCGATCTCCTCGAGCGGGCAATCGGCCAACATCGTGCGCGGGCTTCGGACGGCGCGCGAGCTGGCGATGATGACGGTGGGGTTCTCCGGGCGCGACGGCGGGCGCATGCGCGACCTCTGCGATTACTGCTTCGTGGTGCCGAGCTTCAGCATTCACCGCATCCAGGAGGCGCACGAGACGTTGCTGCACATTCTGTGGGACGTCATTCACGTCAGCCGCGGCGAGGAGGACGTCCTGTGACGGACTGCCCGCTGCCCTTGTCGTCTCATGACCGCATCCTGCTCGGCCACGGCTCGGGCGGGCGCCTGACGGCCGAGCTGATCGAGCGCGTGTTCGTGCGTGGGTTCGGCGGATCCGTGCTGGCGCGGCTCGAGGACCAGGCGACGGTCGAGGCTGGCGGCGCGCGCATCGCGTTCACCACCGATTCGTTCGTCGTCCGGCCGCTGTTCTTCCCGGGGGGAGACATCGGCAGGCTGGCCGTCCACGGCACCGTCAACGACCTCGCCGTGGGCGGCGCGCTCCCGCGCTTCCTTTCGGCCGCGTTCATCCTGGAGGAGTCGCTTCCCCTCCAGGACCTGTCGCGGATCGTCGCGTCCATGCGCGAGGCCTGCGCCGAGGCGGGAGTCGAGCTCGTCACGGGCGATACGAAGGTCGTCGACAGGGGCAAGGGCGACCGCATCTTCATCACCACCTCAGGAATCGGAGTAGTTCCCGCGGGGCGTGCGCTCTCCATCTCTGCGGCGCGCGCGGGAGACGCGGTGCTCGTTTCGGGACCCATCGGCGACCATGGCATCGCCATTCTGTCCGTGCGCGAAGGTCTCGAGTTCACGACGGCGCTGGTCAGCGACACGATGCCCCTGCATGATCTGTGCAGCGTCCTGCTCGACCACTGTCCCGCCACCCGCTGCATGCGGGATCCGACGCGCGGCGGCCTGGCCAGCGCTCTGGTCGAGCTCGCAAGCGCATCCGCAGTGGGAGTGCAGATCCGCGAGGAAGCGATTCCGGTCCGGCCCGAGGTTCGGGCGGCGTGCGACCTGTTCGGCCTCGATCCCCTCCACGTGGCTTGCGAGGGGCGGATCATGGCCGTGGTTCCGGCGGCCGACGCCGAGCGGGCGCTGGCGGCGCTGCGATCGCATCCGAAGGGTCGCCAGGCCGCCATCATCGGAAAGATCGTCGCGGACGATCCCGGCGTGGTGATCATGACATCGCGGCTGGGCACGGCTCGCCCGGTCGGCTTGCTCGCCGGCGAGCAGCTGCCGCGAATCTGTTGAGGGAAGAAGAGGAGTCGAAGTGGCCGCAATCGAAGAGATCGAGATTCTGTGGATCACGGCCGGCCTGGGCTGCGATGGCGATACCATTGCGATGACGGGCGCCAGCAATCCGACGATCGAGGACGTCCTGCTCGGCAACATCCCGGGGCTGCCGAGGGTGCGCCTCTACAACCCGTTCCTCGCCTACGAGAACGGCGGCGAGTTCATGCAGCATTTCCACGATGTCGCCGACGGTGTTTCCACCACGCCGTTCATCCTGGTCGTGGAAGGATCGATCCCCAACGAGAACAACAAGGCGGCGGGCTACTGGGCGGCGTTCGGCCTGGATCCGAGCAGCGGCGAGCCGATCACCACGTGCACCTGGATCGACCGCCTGGCGTCGAAAGCCTGGGCCGTCGTGGCGGCGGGAACCTGCGCGACCTACGGCGGGATCCACGCGATGGACGGCAATCCCACCGGCTGCATGGGCCTGGCCGATTATCTCGGCAAGGACTTCCGATCCCAGGGCAGGATTCCCATCGTCAACGTACCGGGCTGCCCCGTGCAGCCGGACAACTTCATGGACACGCTGACCTACCTGCTGCGGCAGGCCGCCGGCTCGGCGCCCATGATTCCGCTCGATGAGGCGCTCCGGCCGCGGTGGCTGTTCGGCTTCACGGTGCACGAAGGCTGCGACCGCGGCAGCTTCTACGAGCAGGCCGACTTCGCACCCGACTACAACTCTCCGCGATGCCAGGTCAAGATCGGCTGCTGGGGTCCGGTCGTCCTTTGCAACGTGCCCAAGCGCGGCTGGATGGGCGGCATCGGCGGGTGCCCGAACGTCGGCGGCATCTGCATCGGCTGCACGATGCCCGGGTATCCCGACAAGTTCATGCCGCACATGGACGAGCCGCCGGGCGCCTACATGTCGACGGCGGCGATCGCGACGTACGGAACGATGGTGCGCGCGCTGCGCCGCTTCACCCAAGGCTCGATGGACATCGAGCCGGAGTGGCGCAAACCGGGCGATGCGGCCGCGGCCGGTCGAGGGGAGGGGACGGTCGATGAGCACGAGTGACGGCCGCAACCTCGTCGACATGTCGTGGGATCCGATCACGCGGATCGTCGGCAGCCTGGGCATCCATACGAAGATCGATTTCGCGAATCTGGAGGTGGCCGACTGCCGCGCGACGTCCTCGATCTTCCGCGGCTACAGCGTCTTCATGCGCGGCAAGGACCCGCGCGATGCGCACTTCATCACCAGCCGCATCTGCGGGATCTGCGGGGACAATCACGCCACGTGCGCGGTCTACGCGCAGAACATGGCATTCGGCGTCAAGACGCCGCCGCTCGGCGAGTGGATCATCAACCTTGCCGAAGCCGCCGAGTACATGTTCGATCACAACATCTTTCAGGACAACCTGGTCGGCGTCGACTTCTGCGAGCAGATGGTGCGGGAGACGAACCCGTCGGTGCTGGCGAGAGCCGAGAATACGCCGGCGCCGCACGCAGCCATCCACGGCCACCGCACCATTGCCGACATCATGCGCGCGTTGAACCCGTTTACGGGTTCCTTCTACCGCGAGGCGCTGGCGGTCAGCCGTCTTGCCCGCGAAATGTACTGTCTGATGGGCGGGCGGCACGCGCATCCATCGACGCTATATCCGGGCGGCGTCGGTACGGTGCCGAGTCCGCAGCTCTTCACGGAATACCTGACCCGGCTCATGCGTTACGTGGACTTCGTCAAGCGCGTCGTCCCGCTGCACGACGATCTCTTCGACTTCATCTACGAGGCCTTGCCCGGCTACGAGAAGGTCGGCGACCGCAGGGTCCTGCTCGGCTGCTGGGGCTCGTTCCAGAATCCGGATGCGTGCGACTTCCGCTACGAGACGATGACGGACTGGTCGCGCGAGATGTACGTCAGCCCCGGCATCGTCGTCGACGGCGAGCTCGTGACGACCGACATGGTCGAGATCAATCTCGGCATGCGCATCCTGCTCGGCAGCTCCTTCTACGACGATTGGCAGGACGGCGAGACCTTCGTGAAGTCGGATCCGCTCGGCAACCCCGTCGACCAGCGCCATCCGTGGAATCAGACGACGACGCCGCGCCCGCAGAAGCGCGACTTCGGCGGCAAGTACACGTGGGTGATGGCGCCGCGCTGGCACGACAAGCGCAACGGCACGAACCTGGCGATCGACACCGGCGGCGGCCCTCTGGCGCGGATGTGGACGACGGCCCTCTTCAACCGCGTCAACATCGGGTACATCGAAGCCACGGGCAGGAGCGTCAGGATCCGGCTCCCGAAGTCCGCGAACCATCCGGAAGTCGAGTACGAATGGAGCATTCCGCGCTGGAGCAACACGCTCGAGCGCAACCGTGCGCGCAGCTATTTCCAGGCGTACGCGGCAGCGTGCGCGCTCTACTTCGTGGATCGCGCTCTGGAAACGTTCAACGCCGGCGACACCAGCGTCTGGTCCGAATTCCAGGTTCCGGAGGAGGCGATCGCATGCGGCTTCCACGAAGCGGTGCGCGGTGCGCTGTCGCACCATCTCGTGATCCGCAACGGGAAGATCGCCAACTACCACCCGTATCCGCCGACCTGCTGGAACGCCAGCCCGCGCGACGTGCATGGAACGCCCGGGCCCTACGAGGATGCCATCGAGGGAAGCCCGATCTTCGAAGAGAACGGTCAGGAGAACTTCAAGGGCATCGACATCATGCGCACCGTGCGCAGCTTCGATCCCTGCCTTCCGTGCGGCGTGCACATGTATCTCGGTCCGGGAAAGGAGCTGCTCGTGCGCCATTCGCCGATGTTCGGTGTCCAGCCGCCGAAGGAGACGGAGTGACCATCGCACCCGAGCAGCTGACGGTCGCGATCGCGCGCGTGGAGTCCATCCGCGACGAGGAGGCGCGCGCCGCCGCGCGCGCCGCCGTTTCGGCCGTGCTCGCGCTGCACGGAGAAGGCCTGCGCCGCCTGTGCCTTCGGCTGCGCGAGGAGGCCGCCGGCGGCCGGGTGCTCGGCGACGCCGCGCGCGACGAGGTCGTCGCCAGCGTGCTGGCCGTGCACGGCCTTCATCCGCTGTCGGTGCGGGAGCGGGTGGAGCAGGCCGTCAACGTTCTCAGCGCCGGGCGCGCGTGCGGCAGCATCGAGATCGTCTCGCTCGACGATGCGGCCGCGCGGCTGCGCGTTCGAGGCGGCCACAGCCTGCGGCAGGCCGTCGCGGACGCGGTCGGACAGGCCGCCCCCGAGCTCGAGCTGGTCGAGGTGGTCGAGGAGGAGCCGGCGCCGTGCGCGGCCCGGACGCCCGCGGCCTTGCGTCATGACCGCTGCCATCTGTGCAGCCAGCCGCTCGGCGACGAGCACGAGCATCTGATCGACAGCCGCGACCGCCGGCTCGAGTGCACGTGCACGGCCTGCGCGCTGCTGTTCGACGCGCCCGGCGCCAAGGTGCGCCGCGTGCGTCGCCGGACGCTGGCGCTGGAGGGCTTCTGCATGAGCGACGCGCAATGGGCAGCGCTCGAGGTCCCGGTGGGACTGGTGTTCTTCACCTATTCGTCCGCGATGGACCAGGTGGTGGCGTCGTATCCCGGGCCTGCCGGGCCCATCGAATCGCTGGTGCCGAAGAGGGCGTGGAACGACGTCGTACGCAGCAATCCCGTGCTCGCAGGCCTGCAGCCCGACTGCGAGGCGCTGCTGGCCCAGCGTCTGCGCCACGAACCGAGCTACCACATCCTGTCGATCGACGAGTGCTACCGGCTGTCGGCGCTGGTGCGGACCCGCTGGCAGGGCATCACGGGCGGGGACGGGCCGATCCGGGCCGTCGAGGAGTTTTTCGGCCGGGTTGCGGAGGCTGCTGCATGAGCCACGACACGCGCCAGCTCGCCGACGCGGTCCTGCACGAGGGCTATCTGCTGTATCCGTATCGCGCCTCGTCGCTCAAGAACATGCGCCGCTTTCCCTTCGGTACGCTCTATCCGGAGCCGTTCTGCCGCGTGCGCGGCGAGGGCGACGCGTCGTCGGCGCGGGTGCAATGCGTGATCGAGGGAGCACCGGAGGCCGGCGTCACCGTTCAGGCACGGTTCCTACACCTCCAGACCGGCGACGCGGCGGTGCGAGAGGTCTCGACCGCCCCGGCTGCCTTGTCGGCGCTGGCAAGCTGTGAGGCCGTGACCGCCTTCACGTTCGGACCGCTCACCGGAGAGGTGGCCGTCGCCGCTGCCGACGGCGGCGGGGGCAGGTGGACGCTGTCCGTGGACCTGCGCAACACCAGCGGGATCGACGAGGCGCAATCGGTAACGCGCGACGAGGCGCTGTCGCGCGCGCTGTGCTCGGCGCTCCTGCTGCTGCACAGCGCCGACGGCCGATTCGTCTCGGCCATCGATCCGCCGCCGGACGCGCGCGCGCTCGTGGAGGCTTGTCGCAGCTCCGGCCTGTGGCCGGTGCTGGTGGGCGCGCCCGGATCGCGCCACACCGTCCTGGCAGCGCCCATCATTCTCTACGACTATCCCGAGCTGGCTCCGGAAAGCACCGGCGACTTCTTCGATGCCACCGAGATCGACGAATTGCTGACGCTGCGCATCCTGACGCTGACGGACGAGGAGAAGGCAGCAATGGCTGAGTGCGACCCTCGCGGTCGCGAGCTGCTCGCGCGCACCGAGGCCGCGGGCCTGGCGCGGCTGGGAGAGCTGCACGGGCGCCTGCGTTCCGGCTCGCCCCTTCGGCCGGGCATGAGCGTGCGGCTGTGCCCGAGGGCAGGCGGCGACGTCTTCGATCTGGCGCTGGCAGGAAAACGCGCGACGATCCAGGCGCTCGAACGCGATTTCGAGGGGCGCACCTACGTCGCGGTGACGGTGGACGAGGACCCCGGCAAGGACATGGGCGTGCATGGTCATCGCTTCTTCTTCACGCCGGAGGAGGTCGAGCCGCTATGACGCAGGGGGCGACCCTGGTTGCCGGCATCGGCAACATCTTCCTCGGAGACGACGGTTTCGGCGTCGAGGTCGTACGGCGGCTGGCCGAGCGTCCGGCCAGGCAGGACGTGCGCGTGGTCGATTTCGGAATCCGCGGTCTCGATCTGGCCTACGCGCTGCTCGACTATCCGCGCGTCATCCTCGTCGACGCGACGATGCGCGGAGGAGCGCCGGGCACGCTTTATGTGCTCGAGCCCGATGCGGCCTGCAGCGACGCCGGCGCGGGCGCCGGGCTGACGGCGCACGGGATCGTCCCGGAACAGGCGCTGGCGCTGGCGCGATCCATCGGCGCTCAGCCTGGGTACGTGCGGGTGGTCGGATGTGAACCGGCGCAGATTCCCGACGCCGACGACATCGCTGTCGGGCTGAGCGCGCCGGTGGCGGCGGCCGTCGACGAGGCCGTACGATTGATCGAGACGATGTTGCAGGCCGGCGATGCATGAGCTGGGCATCACGCAGGAGATCGTCGCGATTGCGGCCGAAGTGGCCGGAGGCGCGCCCATCCGGCGCATCGTCGTCGAGGTCGGTCGTCTCACCGCGGTGCTTCCCGACGCCGTGCGTTTCTGCTTTGAGGCGTGCAGCGAGGGCACGCCGGCGGCCGGGGCCGCGCTGGACATCATCGAGATTCCGGCACGTGCGCGCTGCCGGGCGTGCGGCTGCGAGTGCGTGCTGGATCAGCCGTTCGGATTCTGCTCGTGCGGCCGGACCGAGTTCGAATGGCTCAGCGGAGAGGAGCTTCGCGTGAGCCTGGTGGAGGTGCAGTGATGTGCGCAACCTGCGGCTGCGTCGCCGACGATGCCCCTATCGACGCTTCGGCGCTCGGCGATCACTCCCACGATCACTCCCACGATCACCGGCACGACCACTCGCACGGTCACCTGCACGACCACCCGCACGACCACCCGCACGACCACCCGCACGACCACTCGCACGATCACCCGCACGACCACTCGCACGATGGTCAGACGCTGCGCGAGCTGACGCTGCAGACGGCGATCCTGGCCAAGAACGACCGCATCGCCGAGCGCGTCCGCCGTCACTTTCGCCAGCAGAACGTGCTAGCGCTGAATCTGGTAAGCTCTCCGGGCGCGGGCAAGACCACGCTGCTCGAGCGGATGATCGGCGACCTGCGCAACGAGCGCACCATCCTGGTCGTGGAAGGCGACCAGGCAACCTCCGCCGACGCCGATCGCATCGAAAGAGCGGGCGCAAGGGCGGTCCAGATCAACACGGGAACCGGTTGCCACCTCGATGCGGCAATGGTGGAGGGCGCGGTGCGTGCGCTCGAGCCGACGCAGGATGCCCTCGTCCTGATCGAGAACGTGGGGAACCTGGTCTGTCCGGCGCTGTTCGACCTGGGCGAGCATGCCAAGGTCGTCGTGGCCTCGGTGACCGAAGGCGAGGACAAGCCGCTCAAGTATCCGCACATGTTCCGCGCCAGCAGCCTCGTGCTTCTGAACAAGATCGATCTGCTGCCGCATCTTTCCTTCGACGTCGCACGATTCGTGGCGAACGCGAAGCTGGTTCATCCCCATCTCGAGGTTCTTGCGGTCTCCGCGCTCACCGGTGCAGGTCTGGAGGCGTGGTATGCATGGCTGAGGTCGCGCGATGCCGGTGCGTGACCCCGTGGCGCAGCCGACGCCGGACCTGGCGCTGGCGATGCTGCAGCAGCTGGCGGACGTGTTTCTGCGTGGAGGCGTGAAACTTCCTGCGGAATCCGCGGCCACCCAGGACACCAGCGACAATCTGCAACCGGCCATGCTCGTCGTCACCGCCGACGGTGCCATCGTCGGCGTCAATCCGGAGGCCGAGCGGCTGCTCGGCGTCTCATCAGCGGACGCGGTCGGCCGCCCGGCGCAGTCGCTGCTGGGAAAGGTGCCGGCCGCCGGCGAACGGCTCGAGGCGCGCGTGGCCCGTGCCGGCGGCGGTTACCGGTCGCTGTGGGTCAGCCGGTCCGACATTCCCATGAACGGCGCCATGCACGCCATCCTCGTGCTGCACGAGCAGGATCTGATGGCGGGGCGGCGTACCGAGCTGCGCTATCGCCACCTCGTCGAGCAGATTCCGGCGGTCGTGTTCACCGCCGGCTTGGATGGCGGGCTGTACGACATCTACGTCAGCCCACAGATCGAAACGCTGCTCGGGTACTCGCAGGCGGAATGGGTGGCGAACCCGGTCTTGTGGTACGACCGGCTGCACTACGACGATCGCAGGAAGCTGGACGCCGAGTTCGCCCGAGGCTGCATCACCGGCGGACCGTTCCGCTCCGACTGCCGTTTCCTCACCCGTGACGACAAAGTGGTCTGGGTGCACGGCGAGGCGCGCCTGATCAAGGACGCGCGCGGCGTTCCCGTCCTGCTGCAGGGAGTGGCGTTCGACATCAGCGAGACCAAGCGCGCGGAGGAGATCGCCCGCGCCTCTCTGCGTGAGAAGGAAACCCTGCTCAAGGAGATCCATCACCGCGTCAAGAACAACCTGCAGGTGACCTCGAGCCTGCTCAAGCTGCAGTCCGAGCGCGTCCTCGATGAATCGGCCAGGACCGCGCTGCGCGAGGGGCAGGGCCGCATCCGATCGATGGCGCTGGTTCACGAGCTTCTGTACCAGTCCAAGGACCTGTCCAGCGTCGACCTCGGCGACTATATCCGCGACCTGACGCGCCAGCTGCTGCGCTCGCACGCCCGCGACTCGGTGAACGTGCGCGTGGAGAACCGCGTCATCCCCGTTCCGCTTCCCATCGACGTGGCGGTTCCCTGCGGGCTCATCCTGAACGAGCTCGTTTCCAACGCGCTCAAACACGCGTTCCCCGACGACCGTCCCGGAACGATCTGGGTCGGCCTCGAACCGGGCGCCGACTTCGACGACCTGGTGGTGCGCGATGACGGCGTCGGCATTCCTCCCGGCGTCGACCTTGCGTCGGGCGCAACTCTCGGTATACGGCTTATCCGCACGCTGGCGGATCAGATCGACGGGAGGCTGTCGGTGCGCACGAACGGCGGGACCGAGGTCCGGCTCAGCATTCCACGGCGGCTGCGGGCTCCGGCATGAGCGGCGAGGCCAAACCGTCCATTCTCGTCGTCGAGGACGAGAACGTGGTGGCGATGGACCTGGTCTCCAGCCTCCAGAAGCTCGGCTATCCCATCGCCGGCGTGGCCGCGTCCGGCGAGGAGGCGATCGACATTGCCGAACGGGTCCGTCCCGGGCTCGTGCTCATGGACGTCAACCTGCGCGGCGTCATGGACGGCATCCAGGCCGCTCAGCAGATCCAGGACCGATTCTTCATTCCCGTCGTCTACCTGACGGCCTACTCCGACGAGACGACGCTGGAGCGCGCCCGCGTCACCCATCCCTTCGGATACGTGCTCAAGCCGTTCGAGGACCGCGAGATCGAGATCGCGATCCACATCGCGGTTTTTCGGCACAGGTTGGAGCGGGCGCTTCGCGACAGCCAGCGGCGTCTGGACGCCATCCTCAGCAGCATCGGCGAGGCCGTCGTGGCCACCGATACGCAACGGTGCGTCACGTTCCTGAACCGCGCGGCCGAGTCGCTGCTCGGTTGGAAGTCGGAACGCGCCACCGGCCGCCGCCTCGCCGACGTTCTTCGGCTGTTGCCGCAGCCCGACGGCACGCTGCGCCTTGCGCGCGGCAATTCGGAGTCGTGTCCGGTCGAGCTGGTCGAGTCGCCGGTCACCGACAGCAACGCGGCACTGACCGGATACGTCACCGTCGTGCGCGACATCTCCGAGCGCATGCGGGCACAGGACGCTCACGACCGGGAGCTGGTCGAGCGCGCCGCTCGGGCGGCCGCCGAAAAGGAGCACGAGCGGGCGCGGCTGAAGAGCGAGATCACCGGGGCGCTCAGCGACATCACCGATTCGACCGATCAGATGGCCGCGCTTCACAAGGTCGCGGAGCGAATCGCCGGCGCCATCGGGACGTGGTGCGACATCGTCCTCTCCGACGGCGGCCACGCCAGCCGCGTCGTCGCTCACGCCGATCCTGCGCGCGAGGAATGGACGCGGCAGTACGCCGCATGCTGGCGACCCGATCCGCCGGCGGAGAAAGGTACTCACGCCGTCATCCGCAGCGGGCGTGCGCAGTTGCTCCAGTTCGTGACGGACGATGCGCTCGCGGCGATGGCGCACGATGCCGAGCATCTGGCGCTCCTTCGCGCTTCAGGCGTTCGTTCGCTCATCTGCGTTCCGCTTTGCGCTCGCCAGCGCATTCTCGGGGCCCTTTCGGTGGCCGCCTGTGAGGAGACGCGCGAATTCCAGCCCTCCGACCTCGCGTTCGTCCAGCAGATCGCCGATCGCATCGGCCTGGCACTCGACAATGCGCGCCTGTACCGGGAGGCGCAGGAAGCCAAGCTGGCGGCGGAGCGGCGATGGGAGGGCGAGCAGAAGGCGCGCGCGGAGGCCGAGGCGCTGTACCGCGTCGCCGAGGCGCTCTCCGGCGCACGACTGGACCTCGAGACCATCGTCCAGAGGGTAACGGATGAGGCCACCGCGCTGGTCGGCGCCCGTTACGGAGCGTTCTTCTACAATGTCGTCGGCGAAAACGGCGAGAGCTACAAGCTTTATGCGCTCTCGGGCGCATCGCGAGAGCAGTTCGAGCAGTTCGGGCTCCCACGCAACACGCCGATTTTCGGTCCGACCTTCGCCGGCCTGGACGCCGTGCGCTGCGACGACGTCCACAAGGACCCGCGCTACGGCCAGATGGCGCCGCACTACGGGATGCCCGAGGGGCACCTCCCGGTCGTCAGCTATCTGGCGGTCCCTGTGGTGTCGCGGAGCGGTCCGGTGATCGGAGGACTCTTCTTCGGCCATCCGCAAAGCGGTCAGTTCACCGAGCAGCACGAACGGATGGCCCGGGCGCTGGCCGTGCATGCGGCAGTCGCCATCGACAACGCCCGTCACTTCCAGGAAGCGCGTCAAGCCGAGGAGCGGCAGGCGCGGCTGGTCGCGGAGCTGGAGCGGGCGGTGCGGTTCAGCGAGATGTTCGTCGGCATCCTCGGCCACGACCTGCGCAACCCGCTGTCGGGCATCACGACATCCGCGAGCCTCATCGCGAGCCTGACGGAGTCGGAGCAGATCGTGAAGCCGGTCGACCGCATCCTGCGAAGCGCGGGACGCATGAGCCGCATGATCGACCAGATTCTCGATTTCACGAGCGCGCGTCTGGGCCGCGGAATCCCGCTGCGACGGAAGAGCGTCGATCTCGCCGAGCTCTGCCGGGCCGTGCTGGACGAGCTCAAGAGCCGATTCGAAGGCGGCGCGGATGTGCAGTTCGAGGTGCGAGGGAACACCGAGGGGCTTTGGGACGAAGACCGCCTCGCCCAGCTCATGTCGAACCTGACGGGTAACGCGCTCCAGTACCGGGCCGAAGGGACGCCCATCGTGGTGACCGTCGACGGCACCAGAGACGACGTGGTCACGCTCAGCGTTCGCAACGACGGCAGCATTCCGCCCGAGGTGCTTCCGGCCATCTTCGAGCCGCTGCGCGGAGGGCAGCACCGCAAGCGCGAGGGCGCCAGCGGGCTCGGGCTCGGCCTCTATATTTCCCAGCAGATCGCGCTCGCCCACGGCAGCGCCCTCCGCATCGATTCCGCATGCGGGCAAACCGCTTTCGCAGTAGACCTGCCGCGAGTTCCGCCCGCGCAGCCCGAACAGGTCTTCGGTTCCGCCGGTGGTGAGGACATATCGCTTTGAGCCGCAAAACGATTCTCATCGTCGAGGATGAGGCAGATATCCGGGAGTCGCTGCGCGAGGCGTTCGAGAACCGAGGCTACTCGGTGCGCTGCGCGTCCAATGGCATGGAGGCGCTCGAGCTCCTCCTGCGGCATCCGCCGCCGAGTGCGGTGGTGCTGGACCTGATCATGCCGGTCATGAGCGGGTCCGAGCTCTATGCCGCGATGCAGGCCGATCCGGTACTCTCGAACATTCCCGTCATCGTCTCCACCTCCGACCCCTCGCGCGCGCCGCAGAACGCGGTCGTCCTCAAGAAACCCATCGATCTGCGCGTCATGCTCATGATGGTCGATGCGGTCTCGGTGTCCTGACGGCCCGAGACGAGCGCAAAACCGGTTACGGTACGCGCAGGCAGCGCTTCGGGCGCTGCGGTGGAACGTGGATCTTCGGCGTTCGATCGCGCGTCAGCTGCTGCGCCAGCTGCGCCAGAGCGGCGCGATCGCCTGCAGCGGTCCGAGCAGGCTCTGCTGGGCGGCGCGCAGCTCGGCCTCGAGGCGATCGCAATGCCGCAGCACCGGCGCCAGGTCGCGCACCGCACCCGCGATGCGGCGCCAATCCTTCCAGAGCTCGGCATCGTCGAAGGCGACCTGATCCGTGCAGAGGCGGAACAGCCAGCGGTACGCATCCCGCGCCAGCGGATGGATCTTCGAGTCGCGGTCCAGCTCCTCGATCGAAAAGCGGCTATGGCGGATGCCCGGCACGAGGAACTCGTCGCGATAGACGGCGATGCCGCGCTGAACGCGGTCGCCCAGCGGCTGCCCCAGCCCGCGCGCCAGGCGTTCGAGCTCGGCGGTGGGGTCGGCCATCACGTTGTCATAGTCGACGACGACGGTGACGTGCCCTCGCGCCAGCTCGAAGTAGGGCACGACGTTGACGAGCCATTCCAGGTCGCTCTTCTCCTGCGTGCCGCGATGCGGGTCCAGACGCAGTCGTGAGCGCGCCACGCTGAGCGGATTGCGCAGTGCAACGACATAACGGTCTTCGAGGCCGAGCCGTCGATAGACGTCCTGCCAGAACGGCAGCATCCGCAGCGTGCGGCCGTACTTGTATCCCCACAGCGGCCTGTCGCCGAAGCGGCGGCGGATGAGCTCGACGGCCTCGTCGGCGAGCGCCCGCACCTGCGGCTGCCGCCACTCTTCGTCCTCGATGAGGCGAACGCTGTCGCCGCGAATGCCGAGCGCGCGCTTGAGCCGCTTGTTGAGCGCGAGCAGATCGTTGTCTTCGAAGAAGCCGGTGGGATTCTTGCCGCTTCCGGGACGCAGGTTGTCGCCGAGATCGACGCCTACGGCCTCCAGAGCGCGCGTGATGGCGCTGGTGCCGCTGCGGCCCGCACCGAGGATCGTCACCATCACCCAGGGCGGTGCCACGTCAGTAGCCTGCCTCCTGATGCAGGAGGCGCTGGCGGACCAGGAACGGGATCGACCGGATCATGTCGTTGACGACGACGATGAAGACGCGCCGGAGCCTGCCTTCGGGGCTGCGGATCTCGCGCACGCCGTGCCACGAGTTTCCGCGGCGTGCGAACAGGAGGCTGCGGTTGCCCATGGCCTTGCCCGTCCACGAGCGCGGGAAATCCTCCCACTTCGGCGCCGACTTGGTCGGAAAGCGCCCTTCGTCGTCGAGGATGACGGTCTCGCCGCCCCAGGACGCATCCCAGTCGCTCTCGGTGTTGAAGTAGAAGATGTGCGAGCCGAGCTTGCGCGGGCTGTCGCAGTGGGGAGAGACCGAGGCGCTGGCGGGCGTGTAGTGCCAGTGGAAGTTCAGCCAAAGCCGCCCGCGGCCGAACATCGCTCGAAGAAAGCGGCCGTATCGGTCGCCTCGCAGCTCCTCGATGAATTCCCTCCACTCCGGCGACACCGCAGCCTTGTCGGTGTACTCGAGCACGTAGCGGTCGTGCGGCTGCTGGCCGTGCTTGCGACGCACGCCGAAGAAAGGCTGCATGTCCTCCTTGCGCGGCAGCGTCGCCAGCAGGCGCTGGTAGCCCTGCTCGGTCAGCGCGCCCTCGGGGTTGATCCAGGGATAGGGCGAGGTTTTGCGGAAGGCCTCGACGTCGATGGACTCGAGCAGATCGAAATTCAGATACGTCACGACGGAAGCAGCGCCCCTGTTCCAGCGGCCGTGGACGGGGCGGACGAGGAAGTCTGGACCGTCCCTGCAGGGAAGTCGAGCAGCCGCGAAATGCTCTGCACCGCGCGCTCGATGTCGTCGAGCGGCTGACGCCGCGGCGGCGGCGCATCGCCGAGGCGGTAGGCCAGGCCGCGCCGCTTCATCTCGCGGTGATAGGCGTCGAAGTCGCGCGGCGGCTTGAGCGCGCCCCAATAGATGAGCTCGTCGTAGATCGCGCTGCCGACCCAGCGCTGCAGGCCGCGCGGGCCTGCGCCGCCGCGCCGCGGCCATTCGAACACCGCAACCGGACGTCCGGTTCCCGCCGCTTCCACCAGCAGCGAGGCGCTGTCGACGGTGACGATGAAGTCGTCGGCCAGCGCGAGGAACCCGTGGTACGGGTTGTTGTCGGCGTCGTCGGGCTTCCAGAGGTAGACGAACGAGGGCGCATCGATGGCCTGTGCAAGCGCGGCGGCTGCATCGGGCGGCGTGCGTGGGCTCGTGGTCACCAGCAGCGAGCCGGCGCTGGCCCTCGCTCTGGCGCTGGCCGCGCGCCCGAGCTCGGCGGCGCGCGCGGTGTCGAGCTCGTACGAAGAGCTGCTGCCGCCCACCAGGAGCGCAGTCCAGGGACGCGCGAGGCGCTGCAGGCGAGGGCGCCACTTCTCGGCCGCCGCATCGATCCTTGCCCGGTCGATGCGATTGAGCGCGCCGGCAAGGTGCACGACGTTGTCGCGGTGGGGCAGGCGGTACTGCGGCAGAGTCAGCACGAGATCGAACCAGTGCAGCGGCGCCTGCGCGTGCAGCAGGTGAACGAGCTGGGTCCGCCCGCCCGACTGCTTCTTGATCCACAGCGCAACCGGAGCGGCGCGGCGTGAGGCTGCAATGACGACGTCCGGCCACGGCGGCACGAGCGGCGAGGATCCGTCCTTGTCCAGCGTGATGTCACTTGCGCCCAGCAGCAGCGTCGGCAGCGCGTTGAGCTTGTTGTGCCGCAGCTGCTTGAGCTCGTAGGGCCAGCCGAGCGCGTCGGCCAGCGTCCGCATCTGGTTGTTTCCGCCGGTGCCCTTGCCCAGCAGCACCCAGACCCTTGGCGGCTGGCGGTTCAACGCCGGACCGGACGTGGCAAGCATGCGCAAGGTCGCACCGCGCGAAGGCTCAGCCCGCCGCGAGCGATGCTCGCGAGCCTTCCCGGCGCGGCTCGGGCTGCGGCACCTCGCTGCAGCCGAGCAGCGCACGCACGCGGTCGGCCACCGCCTGCGTCTCCATCAGGCGCGCGGGCGCAGCAAGATCCAGCGGCAGCGCCAGCATCCTGGCGTAGCCGCCGTCGACGAGCGCGCGGTGGAACGCCTCCAGGTCGCGCGTGGGATGGATGAGACCGCGCTCGATCAGACGCGCGCAGAAATACTCGAGGCCCTGCTGCGGCCGGATCGTGCCTTTGCTCTTGCGCGGCCGCGAGAACGCCTGCGCCGTGATCCAGTCGACGAACGCGAGCCAGGGCCCCCGCTTCTTCTTCGGCACCGGATACAGGAATACCGGCTTTCCGCTGGCGCACGCCTCGGCGATCATCGACTCGCTCTCGCCCGTGACGATGAGCGCGTCGGCGCCGGCAAGGTAGGCAAGGTAGGGGTTGTCCTTGCGCTCGGCCGACCAGCGATGAACCTGCCCGACGCCGGCCACGGCCGCTTCGATTGCCGCCACCGCCGCATCGCCGGTACGGCGGCTGGTGACGACGAAGACGCTTCCGCCGCAGGCGCGCGCGGCGTCGGCCGCGTCGCGCCCGAGCGCGCGCGCGGTTTCGACGTCGAGCGTGTACTGCGCGCAGCTTCCGCCGACGAGCACCACGATGCGCGGATGCGGTGCCCAGCCGAACAGGTCGGGAAAACGCGCCGCCGCATCGGCGAGGCGGCGCGGTGTGACCTGATTGATCGGCGCGACGATCTGGATGCGGCGCTCGTGCGGCGGGTAGCGCACGTGCGAGCACGTCACGACCAGGTCGAAGTTGGTGGCGACGTCGCCGCCCTTGCGTCCCATCTGCACGGTGCGGACGCGCCCGTCGCTCTGCGCGGCGATCCAGCGTGCGATGGGCCCGGTGGTCCAGCCGGTGGAGACGACCAGGTCGGGCCAGGGCGGCTGCAGCAGCTTGCGGCGACGCCCGCCGGGATCGATCGTCGTCGGCGCGAGCAGCCGGTCCGTGATCTTGGTGTAGAGCGGGTAGCCGAGGTCGAGCACTTCGACCGGCCAGCCCAGCTCCTCGGTCAACCCTATGGACTGCGTGGTGTGCCCCGGCTTGGGATCGGACAGGATCCACACGCGCGGCGGCGTCGGCTCGATGCGCCGCCCGCCTTCGCGCCAGGCCACCTGCCGCGGCGCCGTCTGCACACCCAGGCGCCAGTGCAGGTCGGGCCGCTTGCGCGCCGCGGCTTCGAGCTGGCTGCGCCACCAGGCAAACCCGCGCGGCGCGATCAGGCGCGCGCGGTCGTGAGGGAAGTGCACCTTTCGCGCAGTGTCCTCGACGACGATGTAGAGGAGCCGCCGCGCGCGCCGCGCCAGTTCGTCGAGAACCCAGGGGACGTCCTCGTCATGGAGGAGGTCGAGCCCGCTCGTGCAGACGACGGCATCGAACGGGCCGGCCGGTGCAACGATGCCGGTGGCGTCGGTGGCGGTCGGATCGAACGCGACGGTGCTGGCGCCCGGAAAGATGCCGAGGCGCGACTGCATGCCGGTATCGCGCGGATGCGCGAGCGAGAAGTCGAGCACCTTCTGCGTGCCCGTGCGCGCGAGCAGGTCCGTGAGTCCCGTCAGCTCCACCGGCGCCGACTCGAGATCGGGCTGCTCGAGCGCGCGCGCCTGGCGCAGCATGTCGATCAGGCGCCTGTAGAGCAGGCTCGGACGATGGAAGTCGAAGACGCTGTAGCCGGCAGCGTCGGCCTCACGCTCCAGGCCCATCCACAGATCGGTGACGGGGCTGGGCATGTAGACGTAGAGCTCCGGGCACGGATGCCAGGGCTGCTCGTGGATCGTGGTGAAGTGCAGAACCTTGGAGTAGCCGGGAACGTAGTCGAAATCGCGTGCATGCCAGGCCGGATCGAGCTTGCCCCACTCGTGCCGCGACTTCTTCTCGATCTGCTTGCGGTGCGTGCTCTGGCACAGCTCCAGCGGCCACAGCTCGCCCATCTTCTCGCAGTCGATGAGCATCACCGCCGTGTCGTTCTCGGTCAGCGCCAGAAAACCCTTGCCGCCCATGTCGGAGTCGAACAGCTCGGCGGGATCGGAAAGATAGACCTGGTCGACGTCGTTGTAGATGGCACGCCCGCGCTTGCCCGCCCAGTGGGCGATGGCGAAGCGGTAGTTGGTGAAGCCGGTCAGCCACCAGCGACGGTCGAAGCCGGCGACGTCCTTCATCAGATGGATTTCGTAGACCCGCGACGGATCGCGCACCTTCTCGATGGAGTAGAGGAAGATGCGCTCGGCGCGGTATTGCCCCGGCTCGGTGCCGAGGAAGATGCGAACGGGCGGCCTGGCGCTGGGCGCGACGCCGGCGGCAACCGGCAGAGTCACGACCTCCGGAACCTGCCGCGCACCCGCTTCAGGAAGCCTGGCCGGATCGGGAAACAGGCGCGAGATCAGTCGCTGCGTGGTCAGGAAGGGCATCGTGGCACCGCGATCAGTCGTCGCGAGACGGCATGCGCACGCGGCGCGGCGCCGGCATCACCAGATGCGTGCGCACGTGCCATGCAAGCAAGCTCGTCATCGGTTGGCGGCGTTCCATCCGTGCCGCCATCCGGAGCGGATGTCAACGCGCGTGTGCACCGGCGGCGGCCGCCGTTTCGTGCACTCGCTCGGCTGCGGTCACCTCGCCGTCGCAGAGGCGATAGACGCGGTCGGCAACCGCCAGAAGGCCAGGCTGATGCGAGATCGCCAGGATGGTGGTGCGGCCGCGCAGCGCGCGCACCGTATCGTAGATGGCCTCTTCGTTGACGGGATCGAGCGCCGCGGTGGCCTCGTCCAGGATCAGGAGGCGAGGTCGGTGCACGAGCGCTCGTGCGATCGCGATGCGCTGGCGCTGGCCGCCCGAGACGCGCGCGCCGCGCTCGCCCATCGGCGTCTCCAGGCCTTCGGGAAGCTGCGCGACGAAGTCCCAGGCACCCGCGGCACGCAGCGCCTCTTCGACGTCGCGCTCGGATATCGCGGGGTCGCCGAGCGTGACGTTCATTCGCACGCTGTCGTGCAGCAGCAGCATGTCCTGCGGGACGTAGCCGACCTGATTGCGCCACTTTCGCACATCGATCTCCGCCAATGGCACGCCGTCGAGCCACACCTCTCCGCGCTGCGGCCGCATCAGACCCAGCACGAGGTCGGCGATCGTGGTCTTGCCCGAGCCCGAGGGACCGATGACGGCGGTGACTTCGCCCGCGACGATCCTCAGCGACAGGTCGCGAAGGACGGGCCGTTCATCGTACGTGAAGTCGACGTCGCGCAGCTCGATCTCGCGCGTGAAGGACGGGGCGCGCGTGCCGGTGTGAGTCTCCGCCGCCGCCTGCGTCTCCTGGATGGTGCGCTGCAGCGCCCAGAATGCGCTCTCGCACGCGGCCATCGCCTGATACGACTTCTGCACCTTGCCGAGCGCGACCAGCGCGCGCGCGAACACCAGCGCCAGCACCACCACGCTGTCGAGCGCCAGTGACCACTGCACCGTGGCCAGGTAGAGACCGGCGGTCAGCGCCAGCACCATGAACGGCTCCTGCAGCGCGCGCACGGCCTCGCGGCTGAGCACCTGGCGGCGAAGCACGCTGTTGAGCATCTGCGTGTCGCGCTGCAGCAGCGGCGAGACCAGCTCCTCGCGTCCCATGGCCTTGAGCGGCTTGACCGAATACAGCACGTCGGACATGCGGCCGAGCGCCGAGCGCATGATTTCGGTCTGTCTGGCGCCGGCACGCTTGGTCATGCGCACGAGGCCGTTGAGCGCGCCGATGGTGGCGGCGCCGACGACCGCCGCCGCCGCCGCCGTCTGCCACGAGACGAGCGAGGCGATGACGATGTACAGCAGCGTCTCGATGCCCTGCGACATCATCGTCGCCCCGTGCAGATAGGCGTCGGCCGCGCGATGCGCTTCGGTGGCAAAGGAGTTGGCGAGCGTGCCCACCGGCTGACGCACGTAATAGAGCCAGCGTGCCTGCAGCAGTGAGCGCAGCAGCGAGAGCCGAAGGTCGGTGGCCACGTGCGCGACGGTGTAGCCGACCTGCTTCTGGCCGAGCAGCACCAGAGCCGCCTTGACGAGGCTGCCGGCGACGATGAGCGACAGAAGGACTCCGGTGGTCGGCTCCAGGCCCACCGCCGCGATCGCGCTGCGCAAGGTGCGCTCGAGCGGCGAGGAGCTGGCGTCGGTTTGGGTGACCAGGCTGAGCAGCGGAAGCAGGCTCGACAGGCCGACGCCTTCGGCCAGCGCCGCCAGCGACAGGCACAGCAGCATCAGCGAGCTGCGGCCGGGATACTGGCGGCCGAAAACGATGAGAAGGCGCATGAGGAGTGCCGGTTCGAAGTACAGGGCACGGCGGCGGCGGTCAACACACCTGCCGCGGCGTCGCTGCTCTTGCCGCGCGCGATGCGCCGCTTTCGTCGCCGCGGCAATGGTGCTGCTCGTCGGTTTCACGCATAAGGCTGCGCCATGATGCCGCCGCGCGTGCTGGTCCTTGCCGGACGCAGGGAAGGAGAGGATGCGCTCGCCATGTCGGCCGGCGTTGCCCATCGCGCGCTGCTTCCGATCGCGGGAGTGCCGATGCTGGTACGGGTGATCCGCACGCTGCGCGAAAGTGGCGTCGCGCTCCCGATCGCCGTCACCGCCGGCGACGACTCCGTCCTGCGCGGGGATGCGGAGCTGGCGGCGTGGACGACCAGCGGCGACATCGTCTTCCACCGAGCGGGCATCTCGCCTGCCACCACCGTGGCGGAGTACTTCGAGACGTGCGGCAACGGCACCCCGCTGTTCGTCACCACGGCCGATCATCCGCTGCTGACGCCGCAGATCGTGCGGCACTTCCTCGCCGAGGCGACGGCCAGTCGCGCCGACTTCGTCGTCGGGCTGGTGGCCGGGAGCGTCTTTTGCGCGCGTTTCCCCGATCAGCCGCGCACGTTCATCGTGCTGCGCGACGAGAAGTTCTCGGGCGCCAACCTGTTCCTGCTGCGCACGCCGCGCGCGCTCGAGGTGCCGCGCTTCTGGACGCGCGCCGAGGCTTTCCGCAAGCGGCCGTGGCGGCTGGCGAGCGTGTTCGGCGTATCCAACCTCGCGTTGTTCGTTGCCGGGCGCCTCGATCTGGCCGGCGCGATGGATCGAGCGTCGCACGTCATCGGCGCCGACATAGGCACGGTCGTTCTCCCTTTCGCCGAAGCGGCGCTCGATGTGGACAAGGAAGCCGATCGAATCATCGCCGAGAGCCTGCTGCGGGGACGGACCTGAACATCGCGCGGGACAGGAACCGAAATTTGCGCGGCCTGATCTCACATCTCCGATTGGAGTTTGGCGCAGTCCCCGGTTAATTGCCCGCATCGCGATGCGCGTCGGAGTTCTCAGCAACATGCGAGCGGGCGGCAGCGGCGCGCGCGTCGCGCAGGTGCTTTCGCGACTGTCGAAGTATCCCGAGGTCGTGCGTGCCGAGAGCGACAGCGCCGAGGGTGCCGCCGCGGCGATCCGCTCGCTTGCCGAGGCCGACATCGACGTGCTCGTCGTCAACGGCGGCGACGGCACTCTGCAGCGCGCGCTGACCGAGCTGCTCGGGACGGCCAGCCCGTTCAAGAGGCTTCCGGTGGTCGCGCCGCTTCGCACCGGACGCACGAGCATGAGCGCGCTCGACATCGGCAGCCCGGGCGATCCCGTCAAGGCCATCGACCGCGTGGTGTCGCTTGCCAGATCCGGGAACGTCGATCGGCATCTGGTCGACCGCGCGGTGCTGCGCATGATGCTCGATCCGGACGGCATCGATCACTACGGCACGTTCTTCGGCGGCGGCGTCATCTACCGCGCCATCCACCTGACGCACGAGGTGTTTCCGAAGGGACGCGCGCAGGGCGTGTTCGGCAGCAGCATCATCACGATCACGCTGCTCGGGCGCGTGCTGACGGGGAAGGAGCACGACGTGCTCGAGCCCGACCAGGTCGAGGTGCATGCCGACGGGCTGCACCTCGCGCAGACGCGGTATCAGCTTCTGCTGGCCACCACGCTCAACCGTCTGTTCATGAGGCTCCGTCCGTTCTGGGGCACCGGCCCCGGCGGCATCCGCTTCACCGGCATCGCACCGGGCGGTTTCCACAACCCGCGCGCGGTCGCGCGCCTGGTGCGCGGGCGCTGCCCGGTGCGCGGCAACGATCCGCGCTACGTCAGCGCGAACCTCGAAAGCGTGGTCATGAAGCTCGACTCGGGCGCCACTCTCGACGGCGAGATGTTCGATCCGCTGCCTGGGCGCAAGGTGACGCTGATGGCCGATCATCGCATTCGCTTCCTCGGCACCCGCTGAGCTAACGTTCCAGGATGGACGACCGGCTACAGGCATCGGCAGCACCAGCGGCATCCGCGCTGGCGGAGCTGGCGGCGTTGCTGGAGGCCGAGGAGCGGCGCGAGGTCCTGCCCGAAGTGGTGGCGATGGCGCAGGAGGTAAGGCGCCGTCACGGTGACGCGGTCCAGGCCGTGCTCTTCTACGGATCGTGCCTCCGTCGCAGCTACGTCGACGATGGAGTGCTCGACTTCTACGCCATCGTCGATTCCTACCGTGCCGCCTACGCGTCGCGAATCCTGGCCCTGTCGAACGCCGCGCTTCCGCCCAACGTGTATTACCTCGAGCACGCGGTGGGCGGGCGCACGCTGCGGATGAAGTACAACGTCCTCTCGCGCGCCGACTTCGCCGCGGCCTGCCGCCCCGAAAGCCTGCATGCCATCGTCTGGGCGCGCTTCTGCCAGCCGTTCGCGGTGGTGTGGGCTCGCGACGACCAGGTCCGGAGCACCATCGCTGCCGACGCCGCCGAGGCCGTGCTGACGATGATCAGCCGGATGCTGGCGCTGGCCCCGCAGGCACGGACGGCCGAGGAGCTGTGGCAGGCCGGCTTTGCCGCCACCTACGGCACCGAGCTTCGCACCGAGAGCGATGCCACGATCCGGTCGGTCTATGAGGCAGCGCCGCAACGATACGGACGGGTAGCGAGCCTGGCGATGGCCGAGCTGGCGCGGCGGGGGCTGGCCAGTGGGGCCATCGATGGCGACGGCCGCATCCAGGGCGGTCTGCACGGCGAAGCCGCCCGCTCCATCGCCCGCTCGTGGCGGCGCAAGCTGCCCGTGGCCAAGTCCCTGTATGCCGTACGGATTCTGAAGTCGGCCCTGACGTTCGGCGAATGGCTGCCGTACGCTCTGTGGAAGCTGCAGCGCCACACGGGCGTTCGCATCGAGCCGACCGAACGCCAGCGGCGCCATCCATTGATCTGGGGGTGGCCGGTGGTCCTGCGACTGCTGCTGCGACAGAACCTGCGATAGCTCTGTTGCAGGATCGCACGGGCAGCGTCGTGCCGGACCCGCTCATGAGCCGGCGCGGCATCGGCAGCGTCCAAATGCGCCCCGTCGCGCGGTGCGGCAATGCAGGCCGGTTTTGTTGTAATCCCTCGCCTGCACTGGCAAGGTTCCCGAACTGCCATGACGACAGCCGCTGTAGGGATGGGGTCCGAGCAGCGCGTGGAGGCGTCGGCCGAGCATAGTCCAGCCGCACTGCGTCGTCGCTACGCGACCCGTTTCAAGCCCATCCCTTTCATCTATTGGACCGACATGCTCGCTTCGGCCGCTCTTGGCTGGAGCGCATTCCTGCTCGCCCATTGGGCCAGCCGTTTCTCGGTCCAGTGGTTCATCCTCGAAGCCATCGCGACCTGCGCCCTGTACCGGGCCGTCCTCTTCATCCACGAGCTGACCCACCTCCGCCGCAGGGCGGTTCCCGGCTTCAACGTGGTGTGGGACCTGGTTCTCGGGGTTCCGCTGATGGTGCCGAGTCTGATGTACGTCGGCTCGCACGGCGAGCACCACCGCCGCATGGTGTTCGGCACCGAGGCGGATCCGGAGTACGCGCCGATCGCCTCGTGGAGCAAGGCCCGCATCCTGCTCTCGTCGCTGCCCATCCTGACCGTGCCCGGCCTGCTGGTGATCCGCTTCGCGATCCTGGGTCCGCTCTCCTACGTCATCCGGCCGCTCCGGCCTCTGGTGGTCGGCTACATGTCGACGCTGGTCATCAACCCCGCCTACAAGCGAAAGATGCCCGAAGGCAAGAATGCCTACCGCTGGTATCTGGAGGAGGCGGGGACCGCACTGGTCGCCTGGGGCATCGCCTTCGCGATGGTCATGGACTGGATGGCGACCAGCTGGCTGTGGGAGTGGTACTTCGTCTCCAGCCTGATCCTGATGCTCAACCACGTCCGGACCCTGGTCGCCCACCGCTACCACAATGACGGCCAGCCCATGGACCTGATGGGCCAGTACCTGGACTCGGTGAACCTGGACAGCGACTCCTGGTTCACGATCCTGCTGGCGCCGGTGGGGCTGCGCTATCATGCGCTGCACCACCTGCTGCCCACGGTCCCCTACCACGCGCTCGGCCGCATCCACCGCGAGATGCTGAGCGAGCTGCCCAAGTCCACGCCCTACCGCCAGTCCGAGCACCGCAGCCTGATCGCGGCGATGCGGCGGCTGCTGGCCAAGCGCGGGACCGAGGCCGCGCAAGTGCCCTCTTAGCAGTCCCGTTCCGGATCCCCGTCCAGCACCAGTGCGACACCCTGCCCGTGCTCAGGGCATCGGGTGCAGCGCGGTCCTCCCGGCGCTCGCCGACGCAGGCGTGCGTCGAGCCGGTGCAGCGGCCGCGCGAACGCGGCCGCAATCCTCTCGTCGCGCCGATGCCGCCGGCATTGCCGTGCCCCGGGCAGGGACATACGGTTCGAGGAGCGGCGCCATGGCGCCCGCGAGGAGGACGCAGCGATGCAGGGTCGCGGCAGGTCAGCGGCTCGAAGATCGCCTCGGCGAGAGATCGACCGCTCGCCGCGCGCCGCCGTCATCGCCACCGGGCAACCGCTGGCAACCCGCTGGCATGCGCTGTGGTCCGCCGTCGATCCTGGCGACGCCTCGCTGATCGATCGCAGGCTCGACAGCCTGCGCCGGATCGTCCTGCTGTATGGCGCCGCCAGGAGCTGGCTGTGGCTGCGCTTCGCACCCGATCTTCCCGAAGGCGGTCTGGCACTGACGGCGCTGTGGATGTCGATCTGCGCGGCGTTGTCATTCGGCAGTCGCCGCGCGGGCTGGGCACCCGTTGCCGCGCTGGCCGCGCTGGTGCCGCAACTCTGGTGGACGTTCCCGCGCACGAACAACCACTTCTATCTCGAGCTGTTGGTCGTCGTGCTTCTCGGCGTGGCTGCGGGGCGGAAGGGCGAAGACGGGCGCTTGGCCTACCGCGGCGTGGTCTGGCTGACGCTGATCGTGCTGTTCCACACCGGTCTGCAGAAGGTCCTCTATGGCTACTACTTCGGCGCCGAGATGCTGGCGTGGATGGTGGCCTCCAGCGAGCGCTTCGGCGACCTGTTCGCGATGCTGCTTCCTGCAGAAGAGACCGCGCGTCTGCGCGGCTACGACACCATGCGCACCGGCGATGGTCCGTACCGAGTGCAGAGCCCGCTGTTCATCGCGGGCTCCAATCTCGTCTATGGCGCCGAGATGGCGCTGCCGTTGCTGCTGGCGCTGCCGGCCACGCGCCACCTCGCGGCGATCGCTTCGATCGCGCTGGTCGTGCTGTTCCAGCTCGGTGCGCGCGAGATCGGTTTCGGCGTGCTCTTCCTTCAGCTGCTGATGCTCTTCCTGCGAGGCGACGCCATCGGCCGCACGTTGCCGGCCACCGCCGCGTTCCTGGCGTGGGCCGTTGCGGCCGCCTACGGCCTGCTGCCGGGCCGCTCGCTCGTCGATCCGGGGTACCTGTGAAGCGTGCGGTGGTCGCTTGCGTGCTGGCGTGGGCGGCGCTGTGGCCGCTGGCGCACTACCGGCTCGTGCACCATTACGGCCTCAACCCGTGGAAGTTCGGCGCATGGGCGATGTACACGGTGCCGACGCCGCCCGTTCTGGTCGCTCTGTTCACGAGATCCGGCGGCGGCTACCGCCACATCGACCACCAATCGCTCAGCTCCGAGCTGCAGCAGGTGCACCGCCGCTTCCAGATGGATCGTCACGTCTGGGGCGATCTGGCGCGGCCCGATGATCTGGCCAGGGCCGCGCTGGCGGAGCTGCCCGGCGTCCATAGCATCGTGATCATCGTGCAGCGGATGACGCTGGATCCGGAAACGAGCCGCATGGTCTCGGCGAAGGCCGAGTACGATTACGACCGCCGCACGATCCTGGCGTCGCGCTGACACCCATCGGGGCATACCTGCTGCCGCTTCGACGCATTCGGTTGCAGCCGTCTTGTTGGCCGGCACGGTCGCACATTACAGTGACCTGCTTCCAGAGATCGATGGGCATGCACGACAAGCTGGTCTGCGCCGTCCGCGTTTCCATTGCAGCTGCCGCCGTCTTGGCCATGGTCGGCTGGCGCAGCGAAGCGCTGGGCGCCCTCGGCGATTGCAGCCAGCCCGTCAGCAGCGGGTCCAAGCCCACGGCATCCGACTGCCTGTTCATTCTGAAGGCGGGCGTCGGCACCGAGCAATGCGGCTGCATCTGTGACACCAACGGCTCCGGGACGACCACTGCCACCGATTCGCTGGTGTGCCTGAAAGCCGCCGTCGGCCAGCCCCAGCCGCTTGGCTGCGAGTGCACGGCGACGACGACTACGTCCACGACCACGACGACCACGACGACGACCACCACCACGATCGCCGGGCCGGCGCAGATCGTCATCGAGACGCCGCTGCTGGAAATCGCCCCGCAGCAGGAAATCACCTATTGCTACTACTTCCGCACGCCGAACGAGGTGCCAGCGGCGATCACGGCCTTTTCCTCACAGATGTCGTCATTGGTACACGAAATCATCGTGGCGACCACGGTGGATGCCGAGGGGGAGCCGGCAGATCTCATGCCGCCTGGAACCGTTTCGGCCAGCGGGTGCTCTTCGGCGAACCTCGGGCAGATCACGTCGCAGTGGATCTACGTGGCCCAGAGCAGCCCGCACGCACTGGACGTTCCCGACGACGACGGCAACGGAAAGCCCCTCGGCGTCGAGCTGCCGGCCGGCGCGGCCGGCTATGTCCTGCTTCATTATTCCAACGCCACCGAGGCAGCGGCGCCTGGCAACGCGACGTTGACGCTGGAGCTGCTGCCCGCCGGCGCGGACTACACCGAAACCGCCACGCTGGTCACCTACGACTCCACCATCTCCATTCCGCCGTTTATCGTCGGCGACATCGAGAGCCAGACCTGCGAGCCGCCGCAGGGCGCGTCGTTCTGGTGGTTGTCGATGCACGCGCACAAGCAGGCGGTGCTGATGGAAGTTCTCGACGGGACCGAGCCATTGTTTCAGACCGAGGACTGGGAGAATCCCGGCGCCCGGCAATGGGCGGCGCCGTCGTTCCATTCGTTCTCGGGCGACATGACTTCCCGCTGTACGTACAACAACTCGACCAACCGCACGATCACCGCCGGCCCGTCCTACGTGAGCGACGAACAATGCATGGTTGTGGGGTACTTCCTTCCCGCGTCCGAGCCGCTATGGTGTTTCGACGGCTTCGAGCTGTACTGAGGAAGCCGGCTAGGAGCGCGCGGGGCCGCCGCCCCTGTCGCGATGCTCGATGGCGAACTCCTCCTCCGGCGACAGGATGAGCTTGTGCCGTCCCACCATCGCGAAGTAGGCGATGCAGACGGCAAACCAGATCGCAACGCCGACCACGCCGCCGCGGAACACCGGATCCTGCAGCTGAAAGACGATGGTGAGGCCGGCGATGGCAACCGTAAGGACCGCGCCTGGAACGCCGAACGGCGAGCGGTAGGGCCGCTCCATGTGCGGGAAGCGCTGCCGCAGCCGGATGAACGACATGCCCTGCATGACGTAGGAGAACATCGCGCCGAAAACCGCCATGTTCAGCAGCGTTCCGCCGATGAACGCGCCGCGCGCTTCTTCGCCCAGCGTGAACCACACGACCAGCATCACCGCCAGCCCCACGAGCGAGCCGGCCACCAGCGCCACGTGCGGCGTCTTGCGACTGCCGTGCGTCAGCGACAGCACGGTCGGAAAGTAGCCGGCCCTGCTCAGCGAATAGATCTGCCGCCCGTAGGCGTAGATGATCGAATGGAAGCTGGCGACCAGGCCCAGCACCGCCACCAGTGCCAGCAGCTTGGCGACGTCGTCGCCGAAGATGGCCTTGAAGCCGTCGAGCACCGGCTCGCCGGAGGTGCCGAGTTTGTGCGCGCCCACGCCGATGATGGCCGGGTTCAGGACCAGCACCAGGAACGCCGAAACCGCCAGCGTGAACATCCCGAGCAGGATGCCCTTTGGCATGTCGCGCCGCGGGTCGACCGACTCCTCCGCGGCCAGCGGAAGCTGCTCGATGGCCAGATACAGCCACACCGCGAAGGGCAGGCAGCGCAGCACGCCGAGAACGCCCATGGGGAGGAAGGGACCGTTGCCCTCGGGCAGCTCGCTGCCGTCGGGTGCGATGTTCATCGCCCAACGGGAGAAGTCGATGTGCGTCAGCGCCGCCGCATAAAAGAACGCCAGGCACGCCAGCGCCGCCAGCGTTACGATCAGCGTGACCCGGAACGACATCTCCACCCCGACGAAGTTCAGCCACACGAAGAGCGCGTACCCGGCTACCCAATACACCGGCTGCACCGACTCGGGCGTTTCCAGGATCGCGCCCATGTACGTGCCGATGAAGAAGACCACGACCGCCGGTGTCAGCACGTACTCGACGTTCTCGGCCAGGCCGGTGAGAAAACCGCCCCACGGCCCCATCGCCGTTCGTGCGAACGAGTACGCGCCGCCGGTGTGCGGCATGGCCGGGCTCATCTCGGCCAGCGAGTAGGTCAGCCCCAGATACATGATCGTGATGACGATCGTGGCGATGAACATCCCGCCCCAGCCGCCAAAGGCGAATCCGAGGTTCCAGCCCGAGAACTGACCGGAGATGACGGCACCGACGCCGAGCGCCCACAGCAGCCCGACGCCGGCATGCCGGCGCAGGCCGCGGGCCGCGAAATAGGCATCGTCGACTCGGGTGTAGGTGATCAATGTTTCCTGTTGCGACATCTCGCCTTCACCTCCGAAGCCCGAGCAGCGGACGCTCGAGGGACGCGCGCTGGAACATCCACCACCCGAGCAGCCCCAGCACGACGTTGGGCATCCACATCGCCAGCCCCACCGGCAACTGCCCTCCGCGCGCCAGGGTCATCGCCGCGGTGAGCAGCAGGTAGTACAGCAGCACCACCGCCACGCTGGTGACCAGCCCGCGCGACTTGACGCCGCGCCTCCCGCTGGCACCGAGCGGCACGCCGACGAGCGGCAGCAGCAGCGCCGCCACCGGCAGCACGAGCTTGCGATGAAGCTCGACCGACTCCTCGAGCGCGGGCTCTCCGCGCGCCAGAAGATCGCGCCGCCTGGCCAGAAGGTCACCGAGCTTCATCGCCGGCGGCCCGCCCTGCTTGGCAAGATCGACGCCGGTGTCCTCGGCCATGTCCAGATTGAGCTCGAGCGAATCGAAATCGGTCTTGTCGTGGTACTTGCCCGAGGCGTGGTAGGTGATGAGGCTCCCGCCCACGAGCTGAAGGTACGCCGTCCGCGCATCCTCATTGGACCGGATGGTACCCTCGCCGGCAAAGATCGTCTTGCGGCCGTACTGGTCCCGCTCCTCCGACAGCACCACGCGCTGCATGTGTCCGGTCTTTCCATCGAGCTGGTCGACGTAGAGGATGACTCCACCGAACCAGGAGTTGAAGACGCCCGGCCGAAGTGCCGCCGTAAGGCGCGTCCGCGCCATCTTGTACGTGGCGCGCTCGATGCCGCGATTGGCCCACGGTCGCATCCACACGCCAAGGGCCAGGCTGAGCACGGCGGTGGTGACGCCGAAGACGAACAGCGGCCGGCTGAGCTGGCGCAGGCTGATGCCGCTGGCCCGCAGCGCGATCAGCTCTCCGTCGGCGGACAAGCGCGCGAAGACGACGACGACGCTCAGGAGCGCCGCCATCGGAAGCGCGACTTCCAGGTAGGAGGGGACGATGTAGCCGGCCAGCGACAGCACGAGCCGCGCCGGCACGCCGCGTGCGAACGCCAGGTCGACGAACTCGACCATTCGCAGCACGAACAGGATGGCCACGGCCAGCGCCATGCCCGCGGCGAAGGCGCCGCGTACCTCCCGCAGCAGGTAGCGCTGAAACGTCGGTCCCAATTGCTCCTCGGCTCAGCGAAGGGGGCTGCCCTTCATTCCTCGACGGTGATCTTCTCGTAGACGGCATGGCCGTCGTTGCTGCGGCCGTAGAGCTCGACGTAGCGCACGCTCGGAAGAAGAATCCCCTCTTCGGCGAACACGAACACCTTATCCAGATAGGCATCTTTGCCGTCGATGGTCAGGAACGCCTCGGCCTTGCATCCCTTGCCCTTGCCGGCCGCAGCAGCCCTGACCGTCAGCAGCCGCTCCGGGAACGCGCGCATGCGCGCTTCGACGCGTCCGTCGCTGGCGACGGTCTGGCTCTGGAACCCGTACGCCATCTGCTGGAAGAACTTCAGCGGCTTGGTCGTGGGTGGCCCGCTGTCGATGCGCAACCAGTAGTTGTAGAGCGGCTCCTCGCCGACCGGCCGGCATTTGTCGTCGACAGTGATGCCGTAGTGCACCTGATTGCGGTTCTTGTTGCGGTCGATGTGGAAGACGGACTCGGGGCGCCCGCCGCCGTGGGCGATGGGGCCGATCAGCAGCAGGGCAGCCGCAGCCAGGGCGGCAAGGCATGGTCGGCGCTGCATTCGGGGAGCCTATCCGACATGGCGGCTAACTGCACTTCGGCGGCCATCGCGCGGCGCGGCGCCTGCCGGCGACACCATCGCACGCCGACGCGGTGCGGCTTGGGATCGGGGTCGCGGGCGACGCCATTCATTGGGCGTCACGTGGAGGCGTTCGGTACGCCGACCTTCGACGGCAGCCGTGCGAGCAGACTGGCAATCTCCGTCGGCTCGGGAGGCTTGACGAGGTGGTAGTCGAAACCGGCCTCCGCCGTCAGGCGCCGGTCCTCCTGCTGGCCCCACCCCGTCAATGCAGCAAGGACCGTCTCGGCCGTCCCCGGCTGCTGCCGGATCCGGCGCGCCACCTCGTACCCATCCATGCCGGGCATCCCGATGTCGAGGAAGACCAGGGCGGGACGGAAGCGCTCGACGACGTCCAGCGCGGCAGCACCGTCATGCACGACGCGGACTGCGTGTCCCTGCATTCGCAAGAGCATCGCCAGGCTGGTCGCCGCATCCTTGTTGTCGTCTACGACCAGCAGGCGGTGGCCGTTCGCGACGGGCTTGTCGGCGTCTCCCGCGCCGTTGCCGAGGCTCGAATCCCTCGCGATGCGAGCGTGGTCGAGGGCCGGCAGGCGGACGACGAACTCGGTGCCCCGTCCTACACCGGCACTGTCCGCTTCCACGGTTCCGCCATGCATCTCCACAAGGTTGCGCACCAGCGTCAGACCGATGCCGAGCCCGCCCTGCGACCAGGCCATCGCGTGATCCGCCTGGACGAAGAGATCGAAGATGCGCGGCAGCATTTCGGGAGCGATCCCGATGCCGTCATCGCGCACGCGCAGGATCGCGTTTGCGCCAACGCGTTCGGCGATGACGCGGACGTGGCCGCCAGGCTCCGTGTACTTGGCCGCGTTCCCAAGCAGATTGCCGACGACCTGGGTCATGCGTACGGGGTCGGCGTCGACGAAGATCGGCTCGGGCTGCACCTGGATCTCGAGCTCGAGCCCCTTCTGCCTGATGGAAGCCTCGACCGTCTCCACAGCGCGGGCAATGATCGCGCCCAGCTCTACGGGCTCGCGGCGAAGGTCGATCTTGCCGCGCATCACCCGCGAGACGTCCAACAGGTCGTCGACGAGCCGTACGAGATGATGCACCTGCCGCTCCATCATGTCGCGGCTCTGCCGGAACGTCTGCTCGTCCAGGCCCGGCATCTTCATGATCTGCAGAGAGTTGCGAATGGGTGCGAGCGGGTTGCGCAGCTCGTGCGCGAGCGTAGCTAGGAACTCGTCCTTGCGCCGGTCTGCCTCCCGGAGCGCATCCTCCATCCGCTTGATCTCGCTGATGTCGGTGTTGGTCCCGAACCAATACAGGATCCGGCCACTGTCATCGCGCAGGGGGTTGACGCGGGTCAGGAAGGGCCGGAATGTTCCCGCGGAGTTGCGCAGCGGGAAAACCATCTCGAAAGGCTTTCCGGTCGCGATCGAATCGTTCCACTGCTCGAGCACTTCCGGCAGGACATGAGGATCATGCACCGACTGCCATCCCCAACCTTCCATCTGCTCCGGTGAAGTGCCCGTGTACTCGTACCATTGGCGATTGAACCAGAAGACATGGCCGTCGGGGTGGGCCATCCAGGCAAGCTGCGGAATCGTGTCCGCGAGGAGGCGCAGCTTTTCCTCGCTCTCGCGCAGCGAGCTGAGAAGCTCGTCCTTGCGGCGGTCAGCCTCGGCGAGCTGCGCCACGCGTAGCCGCAGCTCCGTTTCCAGCATCTTTCGGTCGGTTATGTCGACGAGCACACCGGGCATGCGCACCGCCCGGCCGGAGGCGTCGCGTTCGGCACGCCCGCGCGCGGCCACCCAGCGGATCGAGCCATCCTGCTGCACGATCCGGTAGTCGGCTTCGTAATCGTCTCCTTCCGTCACCGAGCGGGACAACGCCGCGGTGACGCGTGCGACATCATCGGGATGGATCGCTTCGATGTAACGGTCGAGCGCGGCGCCGTTGGCGTCCCTCGCCGCCAGATTGAACAGTCGGGCGAGATTGGCGTCGGCGAACAGGCGGTTGCTGCCGATATCCCAGGTCCAGGTGACGATGGCTCCCGCTGCCAGCGCCGCGTCCAGCCGCGCGCGGGCGTCCTGCAGTTCTCTTTCAACGCGCTTGCGCTCGGTTATGTCCTCCTGGACGCAGACGAAGTAGCGCCTCTCACCCATCTCGAGGGCGGTGATGCGCGCATGCGTGATGAACTCGCTCCCGTCCTTCCGGCGGTTGCTGAACTCGCCGGACCATTCCCCGGCCGTGCTGAGGCGGGCGATCACCTCGCCGATGACACGCTGGTTCTCTTCCGGCGGATACGCGTTCTGGACGCTGACGTGCTTGCCGATGAACTCGCCGTGCTCGTAACCGAACATCCTGTCCTCGGCCGGGTTCGTGTAGACGATGATGCCGGATTCGTCGGTGACGCTGACGCCCTCGGCCATGCTCTCGAGGACGCGGGCCCTGAGCTTGGAATCGTGCTCGGCGCGGCGGCGCTCGGTGACATCGAGCGTGACGGCGAGTTGGAGCAGGCCGCCGTGGCCTTGCAGCGGAGCGGCATGGGTCTCCATGTGGCGCCGGCTGCCCTTGAGCCCCCGGATCTCGAAACGGAGGGAGCCCTTCTCACCGCGACAGATCCGCTCGTTGAAATCACGAAATCGTTCGCGGCTCTCCTCGGTCATCAGGTCGTACACGCATCGGCCGATGACGTCCTCCGGCCGCTCCGCATCGACCATCGACAGGCCGGCGGTGTTCATGTCCACGAGGGTGCCATCGGGCGCTACGACCTTGATGCAGGCCGGCGTCGTCTCCACGACTGCGCGCAAGCGCTCCTCGCTGCGTCGCATGTAGTTCTCCGCCCGCCGGCGCTGCACGATGATCGCCGTCTGGTTCGCACCGACGCCCAGCAGCAGCCTGTCGCGCTCGGAGGGAAACGAAGCATTGCGCGACGCCGTCACCAGCACGCCCAAGTCGTCGCGGATCGCGAACCGGGTGACGGCGACGTGGAGGCTGCCGGCGCCGAACGGGTCGACGATGGTGGACGGCGAATCGCCCGCGTCCTGCAGCACCGGCGCGACCGCTCTACGGACCGCGTCCACGTCCGACGGAGCTTCGCCGCCGGCGCCGCGGGCGACCTCGATCGTGGGCTCGGCGCCCAGACCGGAGAGCCGCAGGTAGAGAAGGTCCAGGGAAAGCGTGTGCACGAGAATGTCGGCGAGGCTATGCGCGATCTGCTCCAGCGGCTGGCCGAACCACACCGCCGGCAGCGTGGAGAGCGCGACCAGGTCGCTCATCGTGCGCCGCAAGCGCCGATTCTCCTCGATCACATGGTCGATGGGTTCCATGTGTGCCCGGCCGTAGCGACGGACGCTCAGAGCTGGTTTCGCCCCGCTCGCTCGTGCAGCTCTCGCAGCATCTCCCGAGGAGGTACGTAGAAGGGATTCTCCTGAAGGATGCCGCCGATGATGACCATCGGATGCGTGCGGAGGATGTCGATCACGATGCGTGCATCGAAGCGCATCAGGTCGTACGTGCAGACGACCGGGTCATGGTAGTGGGGCAGAACTTCGTTGAGCCGCGTCTCGTATTCCACGATTTCGTCGACGCCGGGCAGATCCTCGAGCGCCCATTCCATGTTGGCTACCAGGCGAGTCACGCGACCCGGGCGCTTCTTGGCCGGATCGAGCGCCTCCTTGATCGTTTCGATCATCCGGAACTGATCGAAGCAGTCCTCCGCGAGATAGGCTTCCTGCCATGGCCTTACCTCGAGCTGTCCCTCCGCCTCCGCGGCGGCGACGTCGATACCCGCCTGCTCGAGCCGGCGCAGGTGCTCCTGGCGGTGATTCGGGTCGACGACGTGAAACGCACGGTCGCCGAGGTCGAACCCTTCCTTGATGAAGGGCATCAGCACCTCGTACTCCTCCTCCTTGGAGTGAAAGAACGCGCAGACGTGGCAGGACCGGCCGAGAACCGACTGCGCCAGGCGCACCGGCTCCATCGCAATGCTCATCGAACTTCCTCCGGTGGCTGGAACGGTCCGCCGAATGGCGCCGTGCCGCATCGGTTGCGTGACGGCCTCCATGATGGCAGTGCCGGAACGGACAACAAGGGATCGGGACGCTTCATCGAGGGCAAACGTCGGGCGACGGGCGCTGGGACGGACCATCGGGCGGCGATGCACGGGCGCCGGCCGAGCCACCGGCGCGTCGGAGTACCGATCAGCGCTGCAGGATCGACTGCGCCGCCTTGACGACGTCCTCGCTCGAGGCGGTCTCGATGGGTCGCGGAATCTCGACGCCGCGCTGCACGGCCGGGCGCTCGGCGACGCGGTCGATCCACTTCTGGAGGTTGGGCATGTCGTCGATCTCGATGCCCGACCACGCGTGGATGCGGACCCACGGCCAGGTCGCGATGTCGGCGATCGAGTACTCGTCGCACAGGTACTCGCGGCCCTCGAGGCGCGTTTCCAGGACCTGGTAGAGGCGCTTGGTCTCGTTGTGGTAGCGGGAGATCACCGAGGGGAGCTTTTCGGGGAAGTAGCGGAAGAAGACGTTGGCCTGCCCCTGCATCGGGCCGACGCCCGACATCTGGAACATCAGCCACTGGATGACGGTGGAGCGGCCCTTGCGGTCGGTGGGCAGCAGCTTCCCCGTCTTCTCGGCGAGGTAGATCAGGATCGCGCCCGACTCGAACACGGCGAAATCGCCTTCCTCGCGATCGACGATGGTCGGGATGCGGCCGTTGGGATTGATCTTCAGGTACTCGGGCTGCTTCTGGTCGCCGCTTTGAAGGCTGATGGCGTGCACTTCGTAGGGAAGCCCGACTTCCTCGAGCATGATGGAAGCTTTCCAGCCGTTGGGCGTTTGCGAGGTGTACAGGTCGATCATCGCTCCTCCTGCAGAAACGGGGACCGGCCGCCGTTCTTCGCCGGCGCCGTCCCCGTTCCTCTATCGCTGCGGTCCTTCGAGGGCTACCGCGCCGGCTACGCCGCCGAGGGCTGCTCGGCCTTGGCGATCCGGCAGCGAACGTAGCGGTGATGCGGAATGCCGGTGAACGGGTCGCGGTCGGCAACGTCGGTCAGCTCGTTGCCGTTGGCGCCGTCGATGCCGGCCGCGGCCTGGCCCGGCTTGCCGAGCACGGTGCCGAAGCCGTTGGGCATGGAGACGTGGCCGCTCATCAGCTTCTCGTCCAGCACCACCGGCAGGATCACCGCCGCGCGGTTGGTTTCGAGCCTGGCGAGGTCGCCCGCGCCGATGCCGAGCCTGGCCGCGTCGCCCGGATGGATGCTGAGCGAGCAGTGCGGCCCGCTGCCCTTTCGCCACTTCGGATCGCGCTGGATCGTGTTGGCCGTCCAGCGCGTGCGCAGGCCGTTGGCCAGAATGAACGGGTAGGCCGGGTCCTCGCGCCGGGCCGTCGCCGCGCGCTCGAGCTCGGCGAGCATCTCGGGGATGGCGAGCCGCACGCGCTTGTCGGGGAAGTTCACATGCTGCTCGAAATTGGTGCCGAGCTCGGTGCGCGCGATCACCACGCCTTCGGGATGCGCCATGATGCGCGCGAAGATCTCCTCGCCGAGCTCGAACGGGTTCTTGGCCGCGTGCTCCTGCCCGAGTGCACGCAGGACGTCGTCGCGCCGCAGCATCGCGTTCTTCTGCGACAGCACGTACGGCGGGACCAGGCTCGGGGATGCCAGCACGGGTCCCAGCAGGCGGTACGACCACGCCAGCAGCTGCGTCTCCGGATCGATGCCGCGCTTGGCGACGTCGCCGAGCAGGCTCATGGCCACCCCGAGGAAGAAGCCGCGGCCTTCGGGCGTGCCGAGCATGGGCACCAGGCTCAGCAACTCCTGCGGCGGCGCCTCCACGAGGCCCATCGCCTCGAGGATGCGGATGTAGATCTCGCCCTCGGTGCGCGCCTCGGGCGGCCCCGCCACCACCGGCGGCCGCACCTGGACGGGAATGTCGGGATAGCCCTTGGGGAACAGCGCCATCTCCCATTTCTCGTATCCGGTCGGCGCCGGCAGCACGTAATCGGCATCGCGCGCCGTCTCCGTGAACGCCGGCTCGATGACCACGAGCAGGTCGAGCTTCTTGCGAGCCTCGCGCCACGCGTTGGTGTCCGAGTACGACAGATAAGGGTTGGACGAGTCGACGATGATCGCGCGCAGCCGCTCGGGGTGATCGAGCATCACCTCCTCGGGCACGAGCGTGGGCGAGAACATGCCGGCATTGCCGAGCGCACGAATGGCGGGGATGCCCGACGCCAGCGCACGCTCGGGCTCCTCGAAACGGTTCTTGCTCCACTCCGAGGGAGCGACCGTGGAGTAGAAGACGTTGCCGCCTTCGCGCGCGAGGTTGCCCGTCAGCGCCAGCAGCACTCGAATCAGGTACGAGTTCAGCGTCGAGAACGGCGTCATCTCCACGCCCAGGTCGTAGAGCACCGAGGCCGCCTCGGCGCGGGCGAACTCTTCGGCCACGCTGAGGATGTCGGCGGAGGCCAGGCCGGCGCGCCGGCCCATCTCGTCGACGTCGATGCGCGTCAGGACGTCGCGCAGCTGATCGAAGCCGCTGGTACGGTCCTGCAGGAACGCCGCGTCGTAGAGCTCGCGCTGCACGATCGCGGCGGCCATCGCGATGAGGAAATAGACGTCGCCGCCCGGCCGCACGCGCAGATGCCGATCCGCCGTCTTCGTCGTCTCGGTCACGCGCGGATCGAGAACGACGACCTTGCGCGCCGGGTCCTTGGCCATTTCGCGGAAGAAGTCGGTGGCGTTGTGGCCGCGGTTGCTGATCTTGGGATTGGTGCCCAGCACCAGAAGGTACTGCGTGCGCTCGAGGTCGGGATGCAGGAACCCGGTGGGCGGCGCATCCATCATCCAGAAGTCGACGAGGCAGTGCTGGGTCTTCTCCTGCGCAAATGCGTTGTACCAGCGGCGCGAGCCGATGGCCTTGAGGAACCCGAGCGCGAAAGGACCGCCGATGTGGTTGGCCTGACCGCCCACGCCCACCAGTCCGATCGAGCGCGGCCCGTGCTCGCTGCGGATCGCGGAGAGCCTCACGGCGATCTCGGCGATGGCGGTGTCCCAGTCGATGCGCTCGAAGGTGCCGTCGCCGCGGCGCCTCATCGGGTACTGCACGCGCTGATCGTGCTCGACGTAGTTCACGATCGTGACGGCCTTGTTGCAGATGTAGCCGTGCGTGATCGGGCTTTCCTTGTCGGGCCGCACGGCCGTGATGCGGTTGTCGGCGACGTCGACGCGGATGCCGCAGTTGTGGCTGCACAGGACGCACACCGTGGGCAGATCGGCGCCGTGTGTGGGAATGGGCGCGGCGGCGATGGACGGATGGACGGCGGTGGTGGTGCGGCTCTGCTCCATGGCTACTCCCTTTGGCCGAAGTAATTGGCCATACAAATATCCGGATAAAAACAGCTACGGCCGAAGCGCGGAGACGACGGCGCCCATGTCGCCGACCAGCCGCTCGAAGCGGTCCGCGCCGATCTTGTCGCGCAGGTCGTCCTGCGCCTTGGTCCAGAGATCGAAGGCTTCGCCGAGCTTGCGGTGCCCGCGCGGCGTGAGCGCAAGTTCGCGGACGCGACGGTCCTCGCCCTGCTCGGCGGTGACGTAGCCGTCGCGCTGCAGCGGCTGCAGCGTCCGCGTCATGGTGCTCGGATCGAGCCCCAGCTCGCCCGCCAGCTCCTGCATCGTCATCGCGCCGTGCATGCGGATCGAAGTCAGGATTGCGAACTGGCTGACTCGCAGGCCGCAGGGCTCGAGAACCTGGTCGTACAAGGCCGTGATGGCGCGCGCCATGCTGCGAGCGCGGAAACAGGCGCAGGGGCCGAGATTGTCGCCGTCTTTGCTGGTCGTCACTGTGCTTGCATATACAAGCATCGGCGCACGGGCGTCAAGGGCCTGCGTCGACCGACCGCCCCCCGGGGCTGTGGCCGGAGCGGGGGCGCGCAGCCGTTCCCCAGCGCCGACGCGCAGTTCAGGCCCGCAGCGTGCGGAAGAATTCGGCCACGTCGCGTGCCAGCAGCTCCGGCTCCTCCATCGCCGCGAAGTGCCCGCCCGAGGGCATCACCGTCCAGCGCCGGATGTCGTAGAGGCGCTCGGCCCATGCCCGCGGCGGATTGAAGATCTCGCGCGGGAAGACCGCGCACGCCGCCGGCACGTTCACTCGCGCTTCGACCTCGCCGAAGCGGCCGGAGGCCTGGCTCTCGTAATACAGCCGCGCCGCCGACGCTGCGCTCCTGGTCAGCCAGTACAGCGTCACGTTGGCGAGCAGCTCATCCTTGGTGAAGCGGCGCTCGACTTCTCCGTCGCAGTCGCTCCAGGCGCGGAACTTGTGGACGATCCACGCGCACAGCGCCGCCGGCGAATCGGTGTGCGCGACGCCGATCAGGTCGGGTTCGCGTCCCTGCACCTTCTGATACGCCGTGCCCGTGCTCATGTAGTCGCGCGCCTTCATCAGCGACGCGAGCTCCTGGTCCGAAAGGTCGCCGATCCCCTCCTTGGGCGGCCGCACGACCATGAGATTGAGATGGATGCCGGCGCAGTGCTGGGGATCGAGCAGTCCGACGTACGAGGTCGCCATCGCGCCCCAGTCGCCGCCTTGCGCGCCGTAGCGGTCGTATCCGAGCCGATGCATGAGCTGGACGAGCGTGCGCGCGACTTCCTTGATGTCGAAGCCCCGGCGCTGCGGCGCCTGCGAGAACCCGTAGCCGGGAATGGACGGACAGACGACGTGGAACGCGTCGCGCGCGTCGCCGCCGAAGGCGGGCGGGTCGAGCAGACGCGGCAGGATCTTCATGAACTCCAGGATCGACCCCGGCCATCCGTGCGTCAGCAGCAGCGGCATCGCGTTTGGATGCGGCGAGCGCTGATGAAGGAAGTGCAGATGCAGGCCGTCGATGGGCGTCACGAAGTGCGAGTACCGGGCCAGCTCACGCTCGACGGCGCGCCAATCGAAGCGGTCGCGCCAGTACGCAATGAGCTCCTTCAGGTAGGCGACGTCGATGCCGTAATCCCACCCGGCGCCCTCGATCGGTTCGGGAAGGCGCGTGCGCAGCAGCCGCTCGCGCAGATCCTGGAGAGCGTGGCGGGGAACCTCGATGCGAAAGGGCGTGACGGCTTCGTCCATGCGCCGCCTCTACACGGCAGCGGCGACTGGTGCGAGCGGGGCGGGCGCATAAGAATGCGCGGCATGCCTGCCGCAATGTCGATCCTGTACGACCCCGACGGTTACGTGAACGGGCCGCCGCATGCCGAGCTCGCCAGGCTGCGGCGCGAGGAGCCGGTTTCCTGGCAGCACACCGGTGACGGCAACGGCTACTGGGCCGTCACGCGTCACGGTGACGTCGTCACCGTCTCCACCGATCCCGTCGCCTACTCCTCCGAGCGCGGCTCGGTGATGATCGAGGACCTCGAGCCGCACGTGCTCGAGATGACGCGCTCGATGCTGCTCATGATGGATCCGCCTGCGCACGGGCGTTACCGCCGCATGGTGCTGCATGCGTTCACGCCGCGGATGGTCGATGCGCTCGAGCCGCGCATTCGCGAGCTGACGCGCGCGATCCTGGAGCGCGCCGCGCAGCGGCGCGACGTCGAGCTCGTGCACGAGGTGGCGGCGGCGCTTCCCGTGCAGGTGATCGGCGAGCTGATGGGCATCCCGCAGGCGGACTGGCCGCAGATCCAGGCGTGGGCCGAGCAGCTCACCGGCTCACAGGACCCGGAAGTCAATCCGGGCGGCAACGAAGCGGAGGCCTCGTTCGCCATGGGTGCGTATGCGGTGGGCCTGGGCAGCGAGCGGCGCGGCAAGAGCGGCAGCGACCTGACCACCGCCATCGTCAACGCCAACGTCGACGGGCACACGATGACGGATTTCGAGTTCGGCGCGTTCTTCGTCCAGATCGTCACGGCCGGCAACGACACCAGCAGGACGCTGCTGTCGAACGCGGTGGACGTGCTGCTCGACCATCGGGCCGCCATGGATGAGCTTCGGGCCGATTCCGCGATGATTGCGGGCGCGGTCGAAGAGGTGCTGCGCTACGCCAATCCCCTTCACTATTTCCGCCGCACGGCCATGCGCGACGTGCGCCTTGGCGGCGCGGACATCCGTGAAGGCGACAAGGTGGTGCTCTATTACACGTCGGCCAATCGCGACGAGGCCGTCTTCGAGCGTCCCGACGTGTTCGACGTACGCCGGCATCCCAATCCGCATCTCGCGTTCGGATTCGGCGAGCACTTCTGCATCGGCGCCAAGCTGGCGCGGCTGGAAGGGCGGGTGTTTCTCGAGGAGCTGCTGTCGCGCTTCGCTGCGATCGAACGCACCGGCCCGGCACGTCGGCAGCGTTCCAATCTCAACAACGCGCTGAAGAGCCTGCCGGTGCGGCTGCGATGAGCTGCGGGGCGGCGCTCGACCGCGCCGCGGCCGCGGAGGCGGCGACGTTTGACCTTCAGCGCTCCAGCACCGGCGGTGGCGGCAGCCCCTGCGCCTCGCACATCATCCGGTAGTAGGCCAGCGTGGTCGGTCCGTCATCCACGCGCACGATCATGGCGCCGTCGTCGCCGAGGACCAGGTTGGCGCCGCGCATGACGAACAGTACGTCGGCCGGCTCGGTGGCCTCGCCCGGTACCATCAACGTATGCACGGAGCCGGCGGGCTCGTAGATGTAGGTGCCGGCGGGATAGTCGATGCCGTATTCGAGGTAGCGCCACGACCCGGAGATCGTGAAGCCGTGCACGTCGCCGGTGTGACGATGCTTCTCGATGCTGGTGCCGGGTGCGAAGCGGTTGCGCACCACCCACAGTCCCTCGCTGGCCACCACGCGCAGGACCTTGAGCTCGATGCCTTCCCAGACCGTCAGCCACGGCAGCGCGTCATCGGGTGCGCAGCCCACCATGGCTGCCGACAATGCGTCGCTCATGGCGTGCACTGTGGCCGTGCCGCCGGCACCGGGCAAGCTCGAAGCGGAGCTGTGGTCGCGCCCCGCCGCGCGCGTCACGCGGCGATGTCGACGCTGCCCTCGGCCGCAATGCCGGCTCGCGCCGCGAGATCGGCACAGGCCTCGGCAATGCCGTCCCGCAAGCGGGCGCCGGCGCGCGCGAACGCGGAGTCGACGTGGAAGCCCCAGCCGACCTGCCCGTCGTAGCTGAGCACGGCGATGCCGAGTCCCTGCCCGTGGAACAGCGGCACCAGCGGCGTGGCCGTCACCATGCGATGGTTGAACAGATACAGCGACGCCTGCGGGCCCGGCACGTTGGTGACGATCAGGTTGAAGACCGGGCGCAGGCCCACGAGCCACTCGACATTGGCGAGCAGGGAAGGCGCGAGCGCATTGGCCAGCTCCTCGACCAGGAGCGTGCCCTCGACTTCGCCCGAGCTCTTCTGCTCGCGCGTTGCGCGGGCCACCGCAGCAAGCCGTTCCTCGACCGACACGGGCGACGTCGGCAGGTCCACCAGCATGCCGGCGACGCGGTTGCCCAAGGCCAGCACGCTGGCACTGGCGCTGGCGCCGACCGGACAGTACGCGCGAATCGATTCGCCCTCTCCGTGAAGGTCGGGGCAACGCGCGAACCCGTCGGCCACCAGCGCTAGGACGACGTCATTGACGGTGGCGCCGTAGCGGCGGCCGATGCCACGCAGTGTCTGCAGGCTGCAGGTCCACGACAGCAGCCGGCGGCTGGACCCGGCCGGCTCGTCGAACACGGTCGGCGTCAACGAAGTCGTGGCTTTGCCGAGAACGGAGCCGACGGTCGCCGCGAGACGGCCGCTTTCGGCCAGCAGCGACTGCGGCGAGGCCCAGGTCTGACGCACGAGCCGTGCAGCGATGGCGGCGGCGCCGCCGATGCGGCTGGCGGCGGCGTCCGCAAGAAGCTCGAGCCCGCCTGGAGCCGGCTGCGGCGACCACGGCTCGGCGGCCGCAGGCGCATCGAACGGCGTCGCAGACAGGATCGCCGCCAGCAGCGCGGCGCCGCCGAGCCCGTCGACCAGGCAGTGATGCGTCTTGCAGGCCAGCACCACCTGTCCGCCTGCAAGTCCTTGGATCAGCCACACTTCCCACAGCGGCTGCGTCCTGGGCAGCGGCTGCGAGAAGATCCATGCCAGCATCTCTTCGAGCTGCTGCGGCGTTCCCGGCCCCGGAAGCGAGACCGCGCGCACGTGACGCGTGAGGTCGAAGGCGGCGTCGTCGATCCAGACAGGATGGCCTTCGAGCGGAACCCACGCGATCTTTCGACGATAGCGCGGCACGAGGTCGAGGCGGGCAGCAATGTGGTCGCGCAGTGCGCCGATGTCGACGCCGCCGCCGGCGGCGTCGAAGAGGCACGCCGCGCCGATGTGCATCGGCGTGCGGTCGCTCTCGCAGTCCAGGAAGAAGCGGTCCAGCGCGCTCAGGCGCTCGCAGAACGTCGTCATGGCGGCCCCCAACCGGTACTCGCGCGCACCGCGCGGCGTGGAGTGGAAAAGGGAATCGAACCAACCACGGTCCGCGCGGGCGCCGCGAGCGACTTGGCCCTGAGTATCTGCAGAACGCACGAGCGCAGCATGGACCATGCCACGCGCGGATTTGGAAAAGCTCCGTATGCCACGGAGTTGCGCACACGACGCCCGCCGCGCGCTCGTGCGAAGCTGCAACAGCGGGAAGTTACGCAAGGCCGCGCCGGTTCGTTCGCCCGCTCGCGTACGCTAAAGCGCACATCGGCGAGCACGCCGCAGGCCTTGGGTCCATGTCGAAACGTTTCTGCATGAAGTCGTCGCGGCCCTGGCTTGGTCGGGCGGCCGCGGCCTGCGCCTTCCTTCTCGCGGCCGGAGCCCTGCAGGCGCACGCACAGTCGAACGGTCAGCAGACCATCCGCATCGCCACCGGTCTGACGCTGGACGTCGAGTCGATCCAGGAACGAATCAAGAAGGTCCAGGCTAGCGAGCGCCTGGACGCCGATACCAAGGCGCAGGCCGTTCGCGACTACGAGGAGGCGATCGAGCAGCTCGAGCTGGCCGCGCAGTGGCAGCGCCGCCTCGACGCCCTGCACACGTTCCAGCGGGAGCAGCCGCGGCTGAACGCGGCGGCCCGGCGCGAGCTGCAGGCCGGGGTTGTCGGCGAGGCGGCCGCCATTCCCCCCGACGCGTCCTTGGAGGCCCTCGACACGCGCCTGTCCGAAGCTTCGGCCGCGCTCGAATCGCTGCGATCGAGCGCCGCGCGCATCGACGAGGAGCTGCGGCAGCTCGCCGAGCGCCGGCTGCGACTGCCGGGCGAACTGGCGACGCTGCGGCTGAGCCGCGAGCACTTCCTCGGCGGCCTGGAGCTTCCTTCCATGCCGACCTCTGCCGCCGAAACCTCGCTGGCGCACCAGGCCGCGCGCCTTGCCGAGGATCGCCTGGCGATGCGGCGGCAGGAGGCGCTCGAGCTGGAGCTGGCCAGCCTGGAGACGCGCCGCGAACTGCTGGAGTCGGCGCGCGAGCTGATGCGGGGCAAGATTGAGGCGAAGCGGGCAGTGGTGGACTCTCTGTCGGCTGCCGTGGCCGACCGGCGCTCGGCCGAGGCGCAGAAGGCGGCCGAAGAGGCCAGCGCGGTGCAGGCGTCCCTCGAGCGCGTGCATCCGGTGCTCGGCAAGCTTGCGCAGGAGAGCACGCGGCTCGCTTCGCGCCGCAGCGGCCCCGAAGGCCTGGTGCACGCGATCGAAGCTGCCGGCGCCGAGCTCGCCAGCACCGGCCAGCTCCTGATCAGCATTCAGGAGCGCGCGCAGGGTGTGCGTCAGAAGGCGCAGGCCGCCGATTTCAGCAATGCCGTCGGCCTGCTGCTTCGAAAGGAACGCGCCGAGCTGCCGGACATCGCCGAAGCGCGTGGCCGCATCCGAGCGCGCCAGCCCGTCATGTCCGATGCCCAGCTGCAGCTGCTGACGCTCGAGGACCTGCGCGCCGGTCTTCCGCAGCTGGAAGCGGAGGTTCGCCAGATCCTGGACGAGCAGGGGCCGGCGCTGGCCGGTGAACGCACCACGATCGAGCGCGCCGCAGCCGACGTCCTGCGCACGCGCCGCGAATACCTCGATGCGCTGATCCGCGATTCCAACACCTACTTCGCCACGCTCGTCGATCTCGATGCGCGCGAACGCCAGCTCGTCGATGCCGTCGAGAGCTACACGCGCTTCCTCGATGAGAACGTCTTGTGGATCCGCGATACCACGCTGCCGCGTCTGAGCGGCCTGCGCGAAGTCGGCGCGGCGGCGGCGTGGGCGGCCGATCCCGGCAACGCCGCGGCGCTGGTCGCGCGCGTTCGGGACAAGGCGCGCACCGACCCGCTTTTCGTTTCGCTGGCGCTGCTCGGCTGGGCGGCTGCGGCGCTGCTGCGGTGGCGCGCGCGCCGTCGCCATCGGCAGATCTACCAGAGTCGCGGCGCAGGCTTCGGCGGGCCCCTGGCGGCAACCGTGCAGATGCTGGCGCTCAACGCGTACCTGGCGGCGCTGTGGCCCGCACTCATGCTGATCGCGGCATGGATGATCGAGTCGGCGCCGTCGTTGGCCGACGACTACTCGCGCGCCGTCGCCGAAACGCTTCAGCGAACGGCGCCGATGCTGTTCGGCCTCGAGTTCCTGCGCCGCGCGGCGGCTGCGCGCGGCCCGGGCCGGGCGTTCCTGGCATTCCCGGAGACGGCGCTGGCGGTGGCGCGGCGCCAGATCATGGTGCTCGAGGCGCTGCTGCTGCCGGCCTTCGCCATCGCGTTCTTCTTCGACAATCAGCCCGAGAAGAGCTGGGCCGACTCGATCGGCCGCATCGCATTCCTGACCGGCGTGGTCACGATCGCGACCTGTGCGAATCGGGCGCTTCATCCCGGCGGTGCCCTCGGTGCGACGCTGCAGCGTCGTGCCGAGCTGCCCTGGGTCAAGCGCTTCCTCGCGCGCGCCTACCGCATCCCGCTGCTGATCGGTGCCACCATCGGCGGCCTCTCGCTGGCCGGCTACGACTTCACCGCGCGGGAGATCGCGCAGCGCCTGTGGTGGACGGGCTGGTGGGTGTTCCTGTTCGTGCTGACCAATGCGGTGCTGGTGCGGTGGCTGGCTCGCGCGCGGCAGAGCGTCGCGGAGCGCAAGGTCGAGGAGGGACGCACCATCACGGTCGCGCGTGACGAAGGCGAGGTCGAGGTCGTCGAGGACACGACCGACCTTTCCGTCATCGGCGTGCAGACGCGCCAGCTCCTGCGGCTGCTGGTCGGCGCGGGGCTGGCCATCAGCATCTTCGTCGTGTGGTCGGACGTGGTGCCGGCGTTGCGCGGGCTCGAGCGCATCGAGCTGTGGTCGGTGACGGCGCTGGTCGAGCAGCCTGGCAGCGGCGCCGAGGCCGGCAAGCCGGTCGAGACGCGCGTGCCGGTGACGGCGGCCAATCTCGTCGTGGCCATCGTCGCGCTGGTGTTCGTCGTGGTGGGCAGCCGCAACCTGCCCGCGCTGCTCGAGATGATGATCCTGCAGCGAGCAACGGTCGATCAGGGCCTGCGTTACGCCATCGCGACGCTGGCGCGGTACGTGATCGCCGTCGTCGGCAGCATCGTCCTCTTCCGTAATCTCGGCGTGGCATGGTCGCACGTGCAGTGGCTGGTGGCGGCAGTCTCGGTCGGCCTGGGTTTCGGCCTGCAGGAGATCTTCGGCAACTTCGTCTCCGGTCTGATCCTGCTGCTGGAGCGGCCCATACGCGTCGGCGACACGGTCACGCTCGGCGGCGTCTCGGGCACGGTCAGCCGGATGAGCATGCGTGCCACGACCATCGTCGACTTCGACCGCAAGGAGCTGATCGTGCCGAACAAGGAGTTCATCACGGGACAGCTCGTCAACTGGTCGCTTTCCGACACGGTGCTGCGTCTGGTGGTTCCCTTGGCGGTCGCCTACGGCACCGACACGGCGCTGGTGGAGCGCCTGCTGCTGGAGGCGGCCAGGCAGTGTGCGGACGTGCTCGAGGAGCCGCGTGCCACCGCCGTGTGCGTTCGCTTCGGCGATGCCGGAATCGATTTCGAGCTGCGCGTATTCGTCGAAGGAACCGATGCGGTGGCGCGTGTGCGGCACGCCCTGCACGTCGAGATCGAGCGCAAGCTGCGGCTTGCCGGAATCGAGATCGCCTCTCCTCAGCGCGACGTGCGCATCCGTTCCGTCGACTCGCCGCTGCCGGTGGCGCTGCAGCCGAAGCCCGTCGCGACCTGATCCGCGGGCTGCCTCGCACGCCGATGAGCACCGCCGATTCCCATGCCGCTCCGCCGCGCCGCCCCGCCGTCACCGTTGCCGGGCGGCCGCGTTTCGTCGCGGTGCTGGCGACGGCTGCGCTGGGTGCGGTCGCCTACGACCTGTGGCGGCTGCTCACCGCGTCGTCCGCCGCTCCGGTGCACTGGCTCGGGCTCGACTTTCGTGGTGGCGCGGCCGTCGCCGCCGCCGCTGCGCGCATCGCCGTGCACGCCGTCGGCGCCTGGGGACTGTGGCAGCTGCGGCCATGGGGCCGCATGGCCGGGATGATCTACCTCGGTGCGCTGCTGGCCTCGATGCTGTTCCTGTGGCGGCCTGCGGGTTACGGCGCATCGTCGGCCGGAACCGCGCTGCTGTGGCAGATCTCGATGATTCCGCTATGCACGTTCTGCCTCATGTACCTGTATCGCGGCCACAAGGACTTCGAGGCGCGCGGCCGCGCGCGCAACGACCCGTGAGCGCGCTGGCACGTCAGCGGGCGACCGAGCTGGAGCGCGGGCAGTATGCGCAGCGCATCGGCGGTCGCGTCGTGGCGCTGGGAGACGGAACCGCCGAGGTCGACGCGCCGTACCGGGACATTCACGCCAACACCTACGGGCTGGTCCACGGCGGGATCGCCGCGTCGCTTGCATGCTGGGCCGGCGCGCTGGCAGCGTGGACGAGCCAGCGCGTGCAGCAGGAGACGGACTTGCTTCGGGGCCGCATGCTGTCGCTGCACGTCAACTACCTGGCCGTCGCGCGCGAGGAGGCACTGCGGGCCGTGGCGGTGGTCAGCCAGCGCGGCCGCGAAGCGGTGCATCTGCGCGCCGACGTCCTCGCCGGCGCTCGCCTCGTCGCGCAGGCGGCGATGGTTTATCGCATCGCGCTGCCGGTTCTCGCCTCCGCGCAGCCGATCTCCACGTACCTGGGCAGACGCCGCGCGTGGAGCGGGGGCGCGCTGGCGGGCCAGGCGCCGCTGCCCCTGGTCTCGCCGTTCATCCGCTCGGCCGGCATCGTTCTTCGGCGCTCCGATCGTGAGCTGGCTGCGATGACGATGCCGCTGGCGGGCAATGCCGATGCAGGCGGGATGCTGGACGAAGGCGCGCTGGTGGGCTGCATCGACACCTGCGCGGCGCTGGCGTGCAAGCCGTTCCACGAGGTCATCCCCAGCAAGAGCACGACGGTGTCGTTGTCGGTGGCGTTCGGCGAGCCGGTTGCCGACGATGTGGGCATGGTCGGCTGCCTCGAAGCGCGCGACGGCGAGATCTTCACCACCACCGTCGAAGCCAGCGCCGGCGACCATTCGCGCTGCGCCGCCTCTGCCGTCGTCGTCTATCGTTTCGCCTGAAACGGGCAGCGCCGTGCCCGGCGGCTGCTGGCGCCTGGCGCTGGCGTGCATCCCCGTGCGACCGTCGCAGATCCCGCCACGCCGGCTTGCGCCGCCGTCCGCTGCCCGGCGCGCCGCGGCCTGCGGGTGGCAACGTTGCGCACAACATGACGCGCGCGACATTGCGCGGCGCGCGCCCGCCGCGCACAACCACGTCGTGCCCATCGACGCCTTCAGCTTCTCGCGCCTGACCACGTTCGAGCAGTGCGCGCGGCGTTACCGGTACCGCTATCTGGACAGCGTGCGCGAGGCGTTCCAGTCGATCGAGGCATTCATGGGCCAGCAGGTGCATGCCTGCGTGGAGTGGCTGTACCAGGAGCGCATGGCCGGCAACGCGCCGCGCGTGGACGCGGCCGTGGAGCGCTACTGCCGCCAGTTCGACCGCGAGCTCTCCGGCCACCGCCCCGCCGTCAAAGTCGTCCGCCGCGATGGCGCCATCGAACACTACCGCCGCAGCGGCGCCGAGATGCTCGCCGACTTCCACCGCCAGCGCTTTGCGCCCGACCCCCTCGAGACCGTGGCCACCGAGCGCCACTTCGTGCTCGATCTGGCCGAGGGTCTGCAATTCCAGGGCTTCATCGATCGGGTCGCGCGCGACGCGCGCGGCACTCTCCATCTCATCGATTTCAAGACGGGCTCGCGCGTCCCGGAGCGTTTCGAGGGCAAGGATGCTGACCAGCTCGATGCGTACGCCCTGGCGATGTTCAGCGAGTCGCCCCAGCTGGACGAGATCGTGCTGATGCTCGAATACCTGCGAACGGCACGCGCGCACATCAAGCGCATCCGACGCGCCGACGCCGCTGCGATTCGCCAGCGGCTGGCTGCGCGGATCGCGGTGGCTCGCACCGCCACCGTCTTTCCGCCGGCACCGGGCGCGCTGTGCGACTGGTGCGGGTTCAATGACCTGTGCGAGGCCTACGCGCCGGGCGCGCCGCGGCGCGCCTACGCGGCGGCCGCGGCACGCCCGGCGTAAGACTCCTCGCGCGAATCGCGCTACGACGACGCATGTTCGAGCGCGTCTCCCTCGGCGACGTCACCGTTCTCGTCGGCGCCAAGGGCGGTAAGTATCCGAACGGCAACTCGATCCTGATCGAGGACGACGTCCGGCTGCTGGTCGATCCCTCTACCAATGTCGTCGCTGCCGGTGCCGAGGCCGTCGGCGGCGTCGACCTCGTCGTCAACAGCCACGCCCATGAGGACCACTTCGCCGGCAACTTCCTGTTCCCGCAGGCGCCGCTGATCCTGCACGAAATGGACGCGCCGGCGATGGCGTCGCTGGAGGCGCTGCTGGCGGCGTACGGAATGGATGCGACGACCGAAGCGGCCTGGGCCAGGGTGGTCGTCGAGCAGTACAACTTCCGTCCGCGCACCGACGTGCGCACCGTCGCCGACGGCGACGTGCTCGATCTCGGCCGCACGCGCGTCCATTTCCTTCACATGCCCGGACATACCGCCGGACACCTGTGCCTGCTGCTGGAGCCCGAAGGCGTGGTTTTCACGGGCGATCTGGACCTTACGTGGTTCGGGCCCTACTACGGCGACGCCACTGCCAGCCTCGGCGACGTCATCGCCTCGCTTGCGCGGCTGCGCGCGCTGGACGGAGTCCGCGCGCTGGTCAGCTTTCACGAGTCCGGCATCGTCCGCGACGATCTCGTCGGGGCCATCGACCGGTACACGGACGTGTTGTGGCAGCGGGACCGCGCGCTGCTCGAGCTTTGCCGGCAGCCGCGCACGATCGAGGAGATCGCCGAGCGCTGCATCGTCTACCGCAAACCCTATCCGCAGCTTCCGTGGCAGCCGCACGTGGAGAAGGTGATGATGGCGCAGCATGCGCAGCGCCTGATCGAGCTCGGAGAGATGAAGCTGGAGGACGGGCGCTACCGCACTCTGTGAGCGGACAGGGGAACGGCTTGCCGGCTGCGTCGGCGCCTCGCCCAGGTCCGAACGTTGCGGATCAATGGTCGGCAGCCACGCCTTCGTCGGCGAGCCGAATGAGCATCTCGGCCGGATCCCAGTACGACATCACCGTCTGAATCTTGCCCTCGGCATCCAGCTCGAAAATCGAGATGCCTTCGAAAGTGATGGAACGACGAGGCGTTGTGCTCGCAGCGCCGCTCGTTGCGGCAGCCTGGCCGCGGGCGCGCCACTTCACCGCTGCACCGCTGCCGCCGTAGAACGTCTGCTCGGCTTGCACGCTCAGACTCGCGAATGGACCGGTAAGCATCTGCCACACCTGCTCGCGACCTTCGTCGTGCTCGGCGGGAAGCGCACCGACCGGCTCGTGAAGGATCGCGTTGCGCGCGAGCAGCGCGAGCCATGCCTGCTTGTCGCGCCTGGTGAGCGCGTCGAAGTACGCGAGCAGCGCCGCTTCCACACGCGAGTCGTTGAGTGCCTGCACGGCCGCGTCGTGCCCGACGGCGCCGTCAAAGGCAATGCCGCGCCAGCGGGCCCCGCCTCGTTAGAGGCGCGCAAGCCCGCGTAAAACCTAAAGATTTTTGCGCAGCTGCGCCGACGGCCCGATGGTTTCGGCCCTTTTCGAGGCGCTGGCGATTCCCCTTACAACTCAAGCGCTTGCACGGAGCCATCGGAGCAGGGGGGCCGGCGACGGAGCGCGTCACGGCTGCGCGAGGACTGCCAAACCTCGAAAAAAGGCCGGCTTTGGCGGCCGCGCTCGAAAACCTCACGATGCCTATTGGCTGGGAGGAAAGTCGGCGGCAATCTTTAGCCGCGCCTTTTGCCTCCTTCGGCGCAAACCGGGCGCCTTAACGGGTGGGGCCCGGCAGGGCTCCACCCGGAAGGCGTCTTGGATACGATCTTCCAAGCCGCAGCCTTCCGGGCCCTCCTGCCAACCAAGTTACCGAAAATCTTGCGCTTTCCGTGGGCCGACCGGTCGATGACTCGCGCCGTTCCGGGCCCAGCCCGACCACCAGGGTCGTCCGGCTCGCGACGCGGCGAGGCCACAGCTGGCGAAGCCATGGGCATCGATGGTGCGGCCGCGGCGCGGCCGCTGGCTGCAGCCCGGCGCGCAGGCCCGGGGCCGGCTTGCCGCGGTCACGGATACCGTCGCAGCGACCCGGCCCGCACCGGGACCGGGCATGGCCACAAAGGACACGGGGTGCGCGCGGTGCCATCGCACACGACACGCAGGCGTGTCCCATTCAGGCAGCAGCGCAGTCGCTGCAGCAGGCGAGGCTTCATGCTCCCATTGCTTCGCGCATCGGATGCCTGATCGAGACGCACGATTTCGCCCAGCCTGCGCCTCGCACCGCCGCCATCGCTCCGGCATCCAAACAAAGAAGCCTCACTTACGCCACGGCTCGCGCGATTCGACGAATGCCGCTCGTTGACGACCGTCTTAGCAGACGAACGCGTGCCAAGCCGCTTGGGAGAGGGCAGCACCCGAAGGATTGCGATCAAGTCGAAGATGATTAGGTAGGACGGGCACATGTGGAGCAAAAAAGAAGAAACCGAAGCCGCAGTCAGCGGTGTGGATCCCACCATGGTTTCCGAGCCTGCAGCCGTCGAGGCATCCGAGGCCGACGCGAACCATGATCAGGATGTGCACGTCGAAGACATCATTCGGGACAGCGGCAATCTCGATCAGTTCTGGGCGACGGTGCTGCCTCTTCTCGGCGTGATGCCATCGGCGATACGCGAATATCCGGGGCTTTTCCGCATCGTCCCCGGGCCGGGCGCCGACGAGGCGACCATTCACATCGACATGGCAGACAAACCGTACGCTCCGGGCGACAAGCCCGCGCTGCAGCGCGTGGTGAGCCTGACCATCCGGCTGGCGCACGATTATCGTCTGCTCGGCAGCGCGTACTACTGCATTGACTGCGATCTGCCGGAATCCGATACGATCCACTGATTCTCACCGCACACGGCGGCGGCGGCGTCTGGCGCCGCCGCCCGCCGCGTCCGATCGACAGGACATAGATGCGCCGCCGTTCGACGGTACGCGTCGCCCGCTCGCTGCGGCGCGTTCTTCCTGCGTCGCGGCAACGGCGCGCGATCGCGCCGCTGCCCGGCGCAGCTCGTGGCTGACCGGCCGGCCCGGCGCCGGTGTTGAGCCGCCGAGCGACTTTGGTAGTGCGGCGGCGTGACATCCCGATACGATCTCGTCGTTCTCGGCGCCGGCAGCGGCGGATTGGCGGGCGCCAAGCGCGCCGCTTCGTACGGCGCCAGGGTCGCCATCGTCGAGCAGGACCGCTTCGGCGGCACCTGCGTCATCCGCGGCTGCGTTCCGAAGAAGCTCATGGTGTACGCGGCCGAGTTCGCGCATGCGTTCGAAGACGCGCGCGGCTACGGCTGGGACATCGCCGCGCCGTCGCTGGACTGGCCGCGGTTGGTGCGGGCGCGCAATGCGGCGGTGGCATCGCTGGAGGCGACGCACGAGCGGTTGCTGAGCGAGGCGGGCGTGGAGATGCTGCGCGGACACGCACGCGTGACCGGCCCCCACACCGTCGATGTGGAGGGCCGAACGCTCGAGTCCCGTTACATCCTCGTCGCCACCGGCTCGCGGCCGTGGGTTCCGGAGCTCGAGGGCGCCGAGAACACGCTGACCAGCGACGGCTTCTTCGAGCTCGAGCGGCGGCCTGACGAGGTCGTGCTGGTGGGCGGCGGCTATATCGCCTGCGAGTTCGCCGGCATCCTGCGATCGCTCGGCGCCGCGGTTCACATGGTGCTGCGCGGCGAGCTTCCCTTGCGCGGGTTCGACGAGGATCTGCGCCGCGAGCTCGACGGCGCGATGCGAGCCGCCGGCATCATCATCCATACTCGCAGCCGCGTCACCGCCATTCGCCGCGGCGGTGACCGCGTGAGCGTGCACGTCGAGGGCAGCACGGGCCCCGGGGATCTGCGCGCCGACTGCTGTCTGCTCTATGCGACCGGACGCGTGGCCAACACCGACGGCCTCGGTCTGGAGGACGTCGGGGTGGAGCTGCACGCCAACGGCGCCGTCGTCTGCGGCGAGGACGGCGTCACGGCCGTGGGCAGCATCCTGGCAGTCGGCGACGTCACGGGCCGCGCGCCGCTGACGCCGGTGGCGATCCAGGCTGCGCGCGCCATCGCCGACCGCATCTTCGGCGGCAAGAACACCGTCATGAGCTACGAGAACATCCCGACGGCCGTCTTCACCGATCCGCCCATCGGCACCGTAGGCATGACCGAGCTCGAAGCGAGAAGCGTGCATGGCGAAGATGGCGTGCGCGTCTATAGGGCGCGGTTCCGGCCGCTGCTTCACAACCTGAGCGGCCGAGCTTCCTATACGCTGGTGAAACTGGTGGTGACGGCCGGCGAGGAGAAGGTGCTCGGCTGCCACGTCATCGGCCGCGATGCGCCCGAAATCATTCAGGGCTTCGCGGTGGCGGTGAAGATGGGCGCGACCAAGGCCGACTTCGATGCCACCGTCGGAATTCACCCTTCGACTGCGGAAGAACTGGTCACGCTCCGCTGACGCGACACCCACGGGTTGCCCGCCTCGTAGAAGCGCAGCGGCAGGTCGCTGGCCCTGGTGATGCCGATGCGCGCGGAAACCTCGACGCGAACGCCCGCGCGCCGCGCGCCGCGCTCGAGCCAGAGCCGGTCGCGTGCCAGCAGATCGATGCCGTCCAACTCCAACGTCACTTCGAGCGCCTGGCACAGCTTTCCGGGGCCGTTCATCAGCGCCACGCCCTCGGGCGCCACGCGAGCCGGCGAGGCCGCTGCGCGCAGCCTCCGCGCCAGCTCGAGCCCTTCGAGCGGCTCGGCCGCTCGGATCAGCACCGCCTCCCCGCGACCCGTGATGCCGGTGACCACGTTCAGGCAGACCGAGCGGTGGATGCGATAGACGTAGGCGAGCCCGGCGCGGCCGAACATCGAGCGGTTGCGCGCGCTCTGGCCGGCGAAGCTGTGGCTGGCAGGATCGTCGGGCAGGTAGGCCTCGGTCTCGACGATGCGCGCGCGGATGATGCCGCGGCAGGTTTCCCGCACGAGCACGCAGCCCAGCAGCGAGCGCGCGGCCGTCTGCGCATCGACCAGCCAGGAGCGGCTGATGTTGTTGCGGGTGGAAGTCGAGGCCATGGGCGGCAGCGACGCTGCGCCTGCCGGCGAAGCCGGCGCTTCAGTGCAGGGTCCGAGGCATCTGCAGCGAGAAGCGTGGAATGGCCGCGTGGAACACCTTCCCGTCCTCGCGATGCATCTCGTAGGCCCCGTGCATGGTCCCGACCGGGCCCTGGAGGATCGCGCCGCTGGTGTACTCGTGGCTCTCGCCGGGCGCCATGATCGGCTGCTCGCCCACCACGCCTTCACCCTCGACTTCTCGCACCGACCCGTTGCCCTCGGTGATGTACCAGTGGCGCCGCATCAGTTGCACTGTGGTTGGAGATTCGTTGATGATGCGCACCCGGTAGGCAAAGACGTACCGGTCGATGACCGGATCCGACTGCTCCGGCACGAAATACGACTCGACCTCGACGGCCACTCCCTCGGTCACGCTCTTTGGCACGGCCGCAATTAATCGAATGATCGGTATTGGCGCAAGCCTTGGACGCACCCCGGCCCCATCGGTCGGGCCCACTGGACTGGAGTGGGCGCCGTGACAGGATCCGACGATGCGTATCCACCACCGCACCTGCAACCTCTGTGAAGCTCACTGCGGCCTGATCATCGAGACGGAGGACCGGCGAATCGTCTCCATCCGCGCCGACGAGGACGATCCTCTCTCGCAGGGCTACATGTGCCCCAAGGGTTACGCGCTCAAGGATCTGTACGAAGATCCCGATCGCCTTCGCCGGCCGCTCATTCGCACGGGCGAGAGCTGGCGCGAGGCTTCGTGGGAGGAAGCGATCGCCGCAGCGGCGCGGGGGCTGCACGAGGTGCAGAAGCGGCACGGTGCCGATGCGTTGGCCAGCTACGTCGGCAACCCTACGGCTCATAATCTGGCGGCGATGCTGTCGCTGCCGGCGTTCCTGCGGCTGCTCGGGACGCGCAACAAGTACAGCGCCTCCTCGGTCGATCAGTTTCCGAAGATGCTGTCGGCCTATCTGATGTTCGGTGGACAGCTTTCGGTTGCCGTCCCGGATGTCGATCGCACCAGCTACTTCCTCATCCTCGGTGCCAATCCGCTGGTCTCCAACGGCAGCCTGATGACGGCGCCGGACATGAAACGGCGCCTGCGCGAGCTGCGCAGCCGCGGCGGGCGCATCGTCGTCGTCGACCCTCGCCGTACCGAGACGGCGGCGGCGGCCACCGATCACGTCTTCATCCGGCCGGGGACCGACGCGCTGCTGCTGCTGGCACTGATCAACGTCGTCTTCGAGGAGAACCTGGTCCGGCTCGGCGCAGCCGACGGCCGCATCGACGGCGTCGAGCACATGCGCGAGCTCGCTTACCCGTTCACGCCCGAGCGCGTGCAAGGCGCCACCGCAGTGCCGGCCGCCGACATCCGACGCATTGCCCGCCAGTTCGCGGCCGCCGACGGCGCGGCCTGTTACACGCGCATCGGCACCTGCGTGCAGGAATACGGCACCCTGGCGAGCTTCCTCGGCGACGTCCTCAATCTCATCACGGGAAACGTCGACCGCGTCGGCGGCATGATGTTCCCGAACCCGGCCGTGTCCTATTCCTCCAAGGGAAGCTACCGGCGCTGGAAGTCGCGAGTTCGCGGGCTGGTCGAGTTCGGCGGCGAGCTGCCGGTGGCATGCCTGGCCGAGGAGATCGAGACGGAAGGACAGGGACGGATCCGGGGCCTCTTCACGATGGCCGGCAATCCCGTGCTCTCCACACCCAATGGACGGCGCCTGGAAGCGGCCCTGGCAACGCTCGATTTCATGGTCAGCGTCGACCCGGCGCTCAACGAGACGACGCGTTTTGCCAACGTGGTACTGCCGCCGCGGCACGCGCTCGAGAACTCGCACTTCAGCCTGGTATTCCACAAGCTCGCGGTGCGCGACACGGTCAAGTTCTGCGATCCGGTGTTCGAGCCTGACGAGGACAGCCTCAGCGAATGGGAGATCACGGCGCGCCTGTCGGCCGAGCTGGTGCGGCTGCGCAATGAGGATGCCGTCGCGGCAGGAAAGCCGCCGGTGCCCAATCCGACCGAAGCGCACTTTTCGGCCACGCCCGAGCAGTTCATCGAAATGCTGCTGGCCGGCGGCCCCTATGGTCTGACGCTGGAGGAGATTCGTGCCCGGCCGGCTGGCATCGACCTCGGCCCCTTGAAGGAGGGCGGTTTGGATCGCGCCCTCCGGCACGAAGATGGCCGCATTCATCTGCAGCACGAGGAGATCGATGCGGAGGTCGCGCGCCTGTCGGCACAGCTTGCCGCGGGAGCCTTCGGCGGCGACGGCGCGGCCGGCAACGGCTTCCTGCTGATCGGGCGCCGTCAGCTGCGGTCGAACAATTCGTGGATGCACAACTGTGCCAGCCTCATCAAGGGGCCGGAGCGGTGCACTCTGCTCATGCATCCGTCCGACGCGACGCGGCTCGGTCTCAAGCACGGCCGCACCGTCTCCGTGGCAAGCCGCGTGGGCGAAGTGTCGCTCGCCCTCGAAGTGACCGAGGAGATGATGCCGGGCGTCGTCAGCATGCCGCATGGCTTCGGCCATTCGCGCGAAGGCACGCGCATGAAGCTGGCATCGGCAAAACCCGGTGCTTCGATGAATGACCTGACCGACGAAGCGATCACCGAGGGTCTGGTCGGCAACGGAGTTCTGACCGGCGTTCCCGTGCGTGTCAGCGCGTTTGAACGCGGGATGAGCTGACGCAAAATTCCCTTGACGCCCTCGGCACTCGGGCGTACCGTCATCTCCGGGTTCCGGGCGTTGCGTTGCACTTCCGCGAATGGACGCTCGCGAAACCAATGACAGGGCGTCCTACGGCGACGACCTAAACAGATACCGGTTCCGCAACCGGTAGGTTTCTGGAGGTGAGGTACGACCCTCACCTCCAGAATCTCTTTTTCCTTCCCTCCTTTTCTTGCGACTCCTTGCGAGTTGCTCGGCACGCTTCGCCTCTCTACAAGGGACGGTCCCGTGTCGTTGATCGTTCTGGAGAGCTGCGACCTCGCCTTCGGCGGTCGCTCCATTCTGTCGGGCCTCAATCTGCGGATCGGAGAAGAGGATCGCGTCGGCCTGGTCGGCCGCAACGGCTCGGGAAAGACGTGCCTGCTGCGCATCCTTGCGCGTCAGCAGGAGCCGGACTCAGGCGCCGTGCGCACCGCCAACGCGATGCGCACCGGCTATCTCCCCCAGGAAGTGGATGTGGCCGGCGGCCGCAGCCTGATCGATTCGGTGCTGGCGAGCGTGCCGGGCCGCATCCAGCTCGAGCAGGCCCTGGAGGTCGTCGAGCAGGAGCTGGCGGAGGCGCAGACCGAGTCCGAGCAGATGGAGCTGTCCGAGAAGCTCGCCACGCTCCACGACGACCTCCTCCACTTCGACGGCAACTTCTCCCCGCACGAGGCACACGCCATCCTCGACGGACTCGGCTTCCGCCCTGGCGATGCGCAGCGCGATCTGTCGGAGTTCAGTGGCGGCTGGAAGATGCGGGCGGTGATGGCCTCGCTTCTGTTCCAGAAGCCCGACCTTCTGATGCTGGATGAGCCGACCAACCACTTGGATGTGACGACCATCGGCTGGCTGGCAGATTTTCTGAAGCGCTTCCGCAACGCGCTGGTGCTGGTCTGCCACGACCGCGATTTCCTCAACGAGCAGATCAACCGCGTCGTTTCCTACGAGCCCGAAGGGGTGCGCCAGTACGCGGGCAATTACGAGGACTACCGCCGCCAGCGCGCCGAGGAGGCCGAGGTTCTGGAGCGGCGCGCCGCCAATCTCGCACGCCAGCGCGAGCAGGCCGAGCGCTTCATCCGCCGCTTCCGCGCGCAGGCGACCAAGGCGCGCGCGGTGCAGAGCCGCATCCGCGCGCTCGACAAGCTCGACGACGTGGTCACGCTGAGCGAGGAACGCAGCCTGAGCTTCCGCTTCCCTCCCTGCCAGCGCTCGGGCATCGACGTCGTCACGATCAAGGACCTGGGGCATGCCTACGGCAGCCAACACGTGTTCGATGGAGTCTCGGCCACCATCCGTCGCGGCGACAAGGTCGCCATCATCGGCCCCAACGGTGCAGGCAAGACGACGCTGCTCAAGATCCTCGCGGGGGAGATGGCGACAACGCGCGGCGAGGTGAAGCTCGGCCACAACGTCAAGCCCGGCTACTACGCCCAGCACGTCACCGAGAAGCTGGACGTGCGCAACACGATCTTCGACGAAGTCTGGCAGCACAGCGCGTACGACGACATCACGCAGGTGCGCAACGTGCTGGGCACCTTCCTGTTCTCGGACGACGACGTCGAAAAGGGGATCCGCGTGCTGTCGGGCGGGGAGAAGGCGCGCGTGGCACTGGCGCGCCTGATGGTCGATCCGGGCAACCTGCTTCTCATGGACGAGCCCACCAACCACCTCGATCTCGAATCCTCGGAGGCGCTGGCGGATGCACTGAGCACGTACGACGGCACGATCGCGTTCGTCAGCCACAACCGCACGTTCGTTCGGCGCCTGGCCACGCGCATCTGGCACGTACACGACGGCACCATCGAGGAGTTCCCGGGGACGCTCGACGAGTTCCTCTATCACCTGGCGCAGGCCCGCCGTCGCGCGGACAAGGACGGTGCGGGTCGCCCGGTGACGGCCGACGTGATCGACCGTCCCGTCGAGACCGTGGCAGGCAATGGCAGCCAGGCCGCGCGCAAATCCCGTGACAGCAAGGCGCGCGGCGCGCCGACCGCGCCCGGCGCTGGGCAAACGCCGCATCCGGCTGGCGCGCAGCGCAGCGCACAGACGCCGCATGCGCAGGCTCGAGCCGAAGCGGCGCGGCCGCAGAAGAACAAGGCGCGAGAGCTCGAGCGAAGGATCGCCGACTACGAGGCGCGCATCGCCGCCATCGAGAAGGCGCAGGAAGAGCGCAGCCGCGAGCTGTCCGATCCGGCCGTCTACGCCGACCATTCGCGTTACGGCACGCTGCTGGCTGCCTACACCGACGACAAGAACAAGCTCGAAGAGCTCATGCTGCGCTGGGAGCAGGCGCAGGCGTCCCTGGCCGAGATGTCCTAGAGACGCCGCTACGGCTGCGGCGCGCCGACACCGGTTGCCAGCCCCGCGGCGAAGCGCTGTACGTCGATCGGCCCGAGGTTGGCCAGGAAATCGCGGTGCGAGCGGCCGGCGCGGTACGCAGGCTCACGCTCGGGGTGGCGAAGCAGTCTGTGGATACGGTCGAGGTCGGCTTCCAGAAGGATGGTCCCGTGCAGCAGCATCGCGTGGCGGCTGCGCTTGAGCGCGACGCCGGCCACCTTGCGATCGCTCCAGCACAGATCGCCGCTCTCGTCGGCACGCAGATCGGTGGCGGCACCGGCCGCGGCCAGCGCGGCCATCGTGATCCGATTGCAGAAACGCTTGGACCCGGGGATGGTCGCGAGCTCTGCGTCGTGCTCGTAGGGAAGCACGAACGCGTACTGCAGGGTTCCTTCGCCGACGACGACGGCGCCGCCTCCGCTCGATCGTCGCAGCACCGCCACGCCTTCGTCACGACATCCATCGAGATCGACCTCGCGATCGACGCGCAGGCTGACCCCGAGCACCACCGCCATCTGCGACGTCTGCCACACGCGCGTCGTCGCCCCCGATCCGGCTGCGGCGAGCAATGCGAAGTCGCGCTCGAGCTCAACTCGGGCGAGGCAGTCGTCGCCGCTCAGCAACTGCACGGGGGGCGCGTTACGCAAGGCATATTGCGCGGCACACACGGACGGCACGGCGTGCACATTGCCACGACCGGGTGCATGTGGCGATCCTGCTTCCTATGCCGGCTCGGACACGACTAACGTTTTCGTCGGAGAGCGAAGCCATGGCCAGGCTCACCTTCGTTCACGGCGACATCACGCAGCAACAGGTCGATGCCATCGTCAACGCCGCCAATGAAGCGTTGGTGGGCGGCGGCGGCGTCGACGGCGCCATTCATCGTGCCGGCGGGCCGGAGATCATGGCCGAGTGCGAACGCATCCGTCACGACCTCGGCGGCTGTCCCACCGGAAGCGCAGTGCATACCACTGCGGGGCGCCTGCCGGCGCGCGCCGTCATTCACACGGTCGGACCGGTGTGGCGAGGCGGGATGAGCGGCGAACCGCAGCAGCTCGCCGCATGCTACCGCAACGCGCTGGCGCTGGCCGCCGAGCGCGGGTATCGAACGGTGGCCTTCCCTTCGATCAGCACCGGTGTCTACGGCTATCCCATTCGGCAGGCCGCTGCAGTGGCCGTCTCGACCATCCAGGAAGAGCTGCGCACGCACCCCGAATCCTTCGATGAAGTGCGGATGGTGCTGTTCAGCGAATGCGACCTCGCCGTCTACGAAACAGCGCGCGCAGAGGGCCGCCGCCGCTGAGCCGCGGCGGCGCGTCTTGGCCGCAGCGTTGCCACCGATTCGGTGGCAGCGTTGCGGCCGCCGGCGTACCGCCGATGTCGTGCGGCCGCCGGGTCGAGGCTGGTGCTGCCGTGCAGCCTTCGGCGCATGGATCTACGCCGCGGCGGCCGGCATCTGCCCCTGCTCGAACATCCTCCAGAGCTGTCGCAGATCCTCGGGCAGCGAGCCCTCGATCTGCTGCGACTGGCCCTGGGAGATGCGTCTGGTGATCACGCGGACGACGGCGTACATGTAGCGCATCGGGTCGGGGTTGCGGACGTTATTGGCGGAAAGGTTCTGAGCGATCTGCTGGAGAAACTCGTTGCGGTCGTACTTGATCGGCTTGTCGCGGAGCTGGAAGCCGTTGAAGTACAGGCCCGCCACGAGCAGCGGGAGCTGACCGCCCAGATGCACGGCTTCGGCGGCCGGGAGCCGGTCTCGCAGCAGGTGAAGAACCGCGCGCAGCGCCTGCAGCGCCTCCTGCGCGTTCTCCGAGTGCAGCTCGGTCATGATTTCGTGGATCCAGGTGTTCGCCGTCTGCAGGCTCTGATCGAAGACGTGGACGCCGGGGCCGGCGCCAGTTGTTTTGGTTTCCATGTTCGTCCCTCTCGCGAGTTTTCTCTCGAGAGAGCCGATCGGCAGAGGATGCCGGCGGCAGGTGGCTCATGGAGGGGCCTCTGTCGCGACCGCTCTCCGTCCTGTTCTGGCTCGGACGCTTGAAAACTACGCGGATTCGATGCGATCAGCGTCAATGACCATCACGCGGCGACGTTGAGGTATCGCAGACATCCGGTTTCACCCAGCAGCGCCTCGAGCTCACCACGGTCGGAAATCGACAGCGCCTGCCAGTGAGCGAGAAGCTCGCGAGAACAGCGCGCCTGATACCCGTAGGCGCTGCGCCGATAGGCGTGCCCGTCGACTTCCGCTTCGAACGTCTCGCGGCTTGCCGCAACGGCCGCCGCGTTCGCTGCCATGAAGGGGAAGTAGCCGCGCGCTGCCAGCCGCAGCAACGAGCGGCGCGTTTCGGTCGCGACCTCATCGTTGAAAACCCACTCGCCTTCGACGCCGGATGCATCATCGAGCTGCATCACCCACAGCTCGACGCTGGGCGCGATCTCGCGCGCGATGCGCTGCGGAAGCGGGTCGGTGACCAGCTCGCTCAGCTGTCCGTAAAGCGCGAAGTCGGCCAGCGACGGCCGCGTGCCGAACAGATATCGCGACTGCGTCGCCAGCGGCGCGAGCATGCGCAGCAGCTCGCGGTAGTGGGACTCGATGATGGCGCCGTTGCTCGCACCGCCGCAGACGATGTCCATACGCCCGCGCTGGCGCGTGAAGACCTCGCGCTCGAGCATTTCGCGGGTCGGCGCGTCCACGTCACCCGCACGTTCCCGAATGATCCAGCGGGCCGCGAAACGGCCAGTGTCGTCCTCGACCCATCGAAAATAATACATCGCCTGCATGAACCACTCGTCGGCCATGTCTTCGATGAGGTGACAGAGGAAAGCGGCAGCGGGATCGGGTGGAACGATGCTGCGAGCGCCGGGATGGCGCGCTTCGAGCTCGTGCGCCAGGGGAGTCGTGTCGACGGCATATCGCATCGAGCCGTCATCTGCCGGAATGCCGAGGATCGGAATGAGACGCGGACGGACCGCTTCGATGGCCGGGCCCATGTCGGGTCCTCGCAGCCGCCAGACGTGCGGCAATCGGCGGTAGCGCAGGATCGCACGCAGCTTCCGCGAAAAAGGGGAGGGGTTGGCGCCGATGATTTCGTAAGGCTGGTTCACAGGATTCCTTTGCGAGCGCCGCAGCTTAGCGGCGCGCATGCCGGCGGTCCTGGCTGCGCGGGTCAACTTTTGGTCGCCGGCGGCCAGCTGGTATGGCTGCGCGCGCAACATGCCAGCTCCGGGCAGCACACTGAATACCTGGGCCATCGTCGTCGCGCGCACGCTGGAGGCTCGCGGCATCGACAGCGCCGAGCTGTTTCGCCAGGCCGGCATGGATCCGGCCATCCTCGGCGACCCCAACGGCCGCTATTCCGTCGCACAAATGGCGCGCCTCTGGCGCCTGGCCGTGCAGGCCACGGGCGACCGGTGCCTCGGCATTCATGCCGCCGAGTACGTGCAGCCGGCGACGTTCCACAACCTCGGCCTCGCGCTGCTGGCCAGCGTGACGCTGGAGGATGCGCTGGTGCGCGCAGCGCGCTACTCGCGCATCGTCAGCAACGCCGCCGACGTCACCGTCGATGAGACGCGCGAAGGCATCCGCCAGACCCTCACGTTTCGCCGCGGCATGCCGCAGGTGGACGAGGACATCGATTTGTTCATGGCGGCCTCACGCAAGATGGGCGATCTGCTGACAGGCCGCCAGATCAAGCCACGCCAGATTCGCCTGCGGCGGCGCGCCACGCCGGAGATGGCCGCCGAGTTCGAGCGCTTCTTCGGCGTGCCCGTGGAGTTCGGGGCGGGCGAGAACTCATTGATGGTGGGTCTCGAGGACGCGCGCCGGCCTCTGCCGATGGGCAATGCCGTTCTGGCGGGCCAGACCGATCGCATCATGCTCGAGCAGATCGCGCGCAGCGACGATGCATCCATCGCCGAACGCGTGCGCGCGGAGCTGATCGCACGCTTGCCATCGGGAGAGCCCGGCCGCGCCGATCTTGCGCGCGTGCTGGCGATGAGCGAGAAGACGCTGCAGCGCCGGCTCAAGGACGAGCGAACGACGTACCAGCACCTGCTGGACGAGACGCGACGCGAGCTTGCCGAGGAGTATCTGCGCGACGGGGGACTCTCGGTTTGCGAGGTGACGTTTCGGCTGGGGTTTTCGGACCAGAGCAGCTTTACGCGGGCGTTCAAGCGGTGGACCGGCGTGGCGCCAAGAGAGTTTCGGGCACGGCCCGGCCCGCCTCATCTTTGACCCGCAAGGCCAAGCGACCCGCGTCCCATTCCGCTATGGTGCCGGCATGAACACGACCGCCGCCCCCTACACCCACTTCATGCTCTGGTGCTCCTACTATAGCGGGAAAATGCAGGCCTACCTGCGCTACAAGGAGATCCCGCACGTCGACGTGGAGCCGCAGTGGTGGGAGCTGGCCAACGTCGTCTACCCCAACACCGGCCGCATGCAGGTTCCCGCCATCCGCACGCCCGATGGCCAGTGGATGACCGACAGCACTCCGATGATCGAGTGGTTCGAGCAGCGCTTCCCGCAGGGACCGGTGCTGCCCGACGATCCCTACCAGGCCTTCTTCTGCCGCCTGCTCGAGGACTACGCCGACGAGTGGCTGTGGCGGCCGGCGCTCCACTATCGCTGGTCCTATTCCGAGGACGCCCGCGCGCTCGGCGCCCGCTTCTCCGATACGTTCCTCAAGGACTGGCTGATGCCCAAGGCGATCATGTCGGTGATGGCCCAGCGTCGTCAGTACCGCCTGTACGTCGCCGGCGACGGTGTGACGGCCGAGACGAGAGCGCACGTCGAGCAGACCTATCGGACGGCGCTCGAGCGCCTCGAAGCGATCCTCTCACGCCAGGCGTTCCTGCTCGGCGACAAGCCCTGCCTGGCCGACTTCGGCTTCTTCGCCTCGATGTTTCGACACTTCAGTCAGGATCCGACGCCGAGTCGCATCATGCACGAGCGCGCTCCGAACGTTTACGCCTGGCTCGGTCGTCTGTGGTCGTCGCGCGCGTCGACGCTGACGGGTGAGCATGCGGCGCCGGGAATGCTTCCCGAGGGATGGACGCCGCTGCTGAAGGACATCGGCGAAACCTACCTGCCCTACCTGCACGCCAACGCGAAGGCCTGGAGAGAGAACTGCCGCCGCTTCGATGTCACGGTGCAGGGCGTCACCTACCGAAACCTTCCCGTCGTGCAGTACCGTGTCTGGTGCAGGCAGGAGTTGCAGCGTCATTACGCAGCGCTTCCCGAGGCCGCGCGCGCGCAGGTCGAGCGTACGCTCGTGCAGGCCGGCTGCATGGAGCCGCTGCTGCGCGACGGGACGATCGAGTCGGGGCTGCACGCGACCTCGCGTCCGCCGATCTGCCAGCCGCGGCCGATGAGCTTCCGTCAGAAGTTTGCCGGCTACGTCACCGGCACGCACTGGCGGCCGCAGCGCGCGCCGGTCCGGCCGTGACCGTGCGTCCCGCCTCGCCGAGAATCACGGCGGGGCTTTCGCATTCCTCCGTGTAGCGCTGCCGGCGCGTGCCGCGCAGCCGCGCGATTGTGCGCCCAAGCCTCTTGTTGGCTGGCGCACGCGGGGCCTACGATCGTTTCTCGCCGCTCGCTCAGGGACAGGAGGGACCCATGCCACGACCTCGGCTTTCCTGGCCGCTCGCCATCGCCGCCGCCATCTGCATCTTCCAGAGCGCGCCGGCCGCACACGCCGCGCCATGCTTCGCCACCGATGGCGACGGGATCTTCGACAAGGACTCCAGCATCAACGGCGTCATCGCCATCACCGCCGAATCCTCCAGCGCCGTACCTGCGGCGGCCGACCCCTACGACTGCTCTTCGCTCGACTTCCTCATCACCGCCGGCGGCCTTCTCGAGCTCGACGGCGATCCGGGAAGCGGCAGCATCGCCGCCCTCATTCTCGACGACCTGACCATTCAGGCGGGCGGCGCGATCCGCGCCGACGGGCTCGGCTGCCGTCCCGACGCCGGCACGCCTGGCCAGGGTCCCGACGTAAACAACCTCTGCATCACCGGCGGTCCCGGCGCCGGCGGCAGCGGGAACGACTTCGGCGGCTCGGGTGGCGGCGGGCACGGCGGTCGCGGCGGCAACGGCGGAATCGGCAGCGGCGGCGCAACCTACGACTCGGCAACCGAGCCGGTGTTCTTCGGCGCCTCGGGCGGCAGGACGGGTGCAGCGATTGAGCCGGGCGGTCCCGGCGGCGGCGTCGTGCGAATCCTCGCTCATAGTCTCGTGCATGACGGCGTCATCAGCGCCCATGGCGGTGCCGGCGGAGGCGTGGGAAACCGAACGACCGGAGGCGGTGCGGGCGGCTCCATCTACATTGAAGTGGTGGAGCTCGGCGGCACCACCGGAACCTTCGAAGCCAGCGGGGGCGACGGGGCCGCAGCGGTCACCGTGGGCGGAGGCGGCGGCGGCGGCAGGATTGCGATCGCGTTCGAATCCTCGACGTTCGACTTCGATGCCGGCGATTTCGACGTCTCGGGCGGTACCGGCCTCGATGCCGGCGCGAACGGAACCGTCTACGTCCATGACGTGCAGGACGGGATCGTCACGATCTTCCACGGCTTCACGTTCACGGATCACGATCACATGGCCAGCCAGTGGACGAGCACGCCCTCGGCCACGAATCAGTACTGCGACGAATCCATCACAGCCGATGCTACGCCGTCGATCCATGCAGCGACACTCACGTTCGGCGGCAGCCTCCGCTGTCCTGCCAGCATCGGCTCCTTCGGCATCGTGCAGAGCGACGGCGAGTCGGCGCTCGAGCTGAGCCCGGAGTCGATGATCGAGGTGCACGGCGCATTGTTTCTGCAGGCAGCGGGCGACTTCATCGTCGGCAACGACTCGACAATCTCCAACACGCGGCGCGCCACCGACCTCACCATCGAGATCGCTGACGATGACGATCAGACCTGGTCGGGCGTCACCGTCGACGGCGCCCGCGAAGGCCGTATCGACATCGATGCCGCCATCGACCTCTCGCTGACCAACGGCACGTCGGTACGCGGCAACCCGCGCTGGCTGAATCTTTCGAGCCTCGGCGTGGACGCCACCTCGCTCGTCTCTGCCGACGAGAAGGGTTGCGATGCACAGTTCAGCGGAGTCAGCAGCGCCGGCATGGCGCCCGACTGCACCAACGTGTGCCAGCGTGGCCAACGCGGCGCCGGCGGAGCGGGCAACGACTTTGGCGGCTCCGGTGGCGGCGGACACGGCGGCAAGGGCGGCGCCGGCGTGGTCGGCGCGGGCGGCGACAGCTTCGAGGCAATTCCCGACCCGCGCCTGTTCGGTGCTTCCGCCGGCAACACCGGAGCGGCAACGGACGACGGAGGCGCCGGCGGCGGGCTCGTCGAGCTTCGCATCAGCGGAGCGCTCACCAACGACGGCGCCATTACGGCGCGCGGCGAGGACGGCGGCGGCGGTGGCAACCGGATAACGGGCGGCGGCTCGGGCGGAACGATCAACATCCGCGCCGCCACTCATGCGTGCACGACCGGAGGCTCGTTCTCCGTGGCAGGTGGTGACGGCGCCGAGCCGGGCGCCGGCGGTGGTGGCGGCGGACGGTTGCGTGTCGAGGTGGATGCCGACCAATGCGTGGCCGCGCCGTTGGCGGCGCTGAGCGCCGAGACGGTCGCACCGGGCGGCGCGGGCGGAGCGCTGGCGGGCGACGGCCTTCCCGGCACGATCGCGCTGTCGACCGGCTCGGCCTGCGCCGATCCGCGCCTGGTCGCGGGACAGCCGCAGCCTCGCGTGGTCAATGCGAGCGATTCGCTGATGATCCTGCAGACGGCGGTCGGAACCCAGTGCTGCAGCCTCTGCGTGTGCGACATCAACGATTCGATGTCGGTGACGGCTACCGATTCGCTCGCCGCGCTCAAGGCAGCCGTCGGCAGCGAGGTGGCGCTGGATTGTCCGGCCTGTCCGTAGGAGCTTTTCGCGTCCGGGTGCCGAGCCAGAACAGGAGGAGCCCATGGAGCTCGAAGGCGGCTGTTACTGCGGCGCAGTCCGTTACCGCGCCACCGGCGATGCGATGTTCAGCGGCCAGTGCCACTGTCGGGAGTGCCAGTACATCAGCGGCGGGCATCCCAACGTCATCCTCGGCATGCCGGAGTCGGGATTTGCCTGGACCAGGGGCGAGGGAAAGCCTTTCCGCCGCAGCGACCTCGCAAACCCCGTCACGCGCGAGTTCTGCGCCGAGTGCGGCACGCACCTCACCTCGCGCCCGCCCGGTCTTCCCGGCGCCGTGCTCATCAAGATCGGTACGCTCGATGATCCGAGCGTCTTTACCGGACCACAGATGGTCATCTGGACCATCGACAGGCAGAGCTTCCATCACATTCCCGAAGGCGTGCCGGTCTTCCAGAAGGTGCCCGGCGCATAGCGCTGGGCCGGCGGTGCCAGGGGCCGGGCCGGCGGCAGCGACGTTGCGCCCGCCAGCGCCAGCAAAGTTTCCGTCTCAGCCCTGCGGTTGGATGCGCAGGCGCACCGCCGCCGGAGCGGGCAGGCTCACGTCCAACCCCGCTTCGAGCTCTTTCGCCGAGCGCGTCACGCTCGTGCCGGTTGCCGCGTCGGTGACGAGGTAAGAGCGCTCCGTCTCGACCACGAACCACTGCGGAAGGCCGTTCAGCCGCGGGTACTCCTTCGGCAGATTCCACGTCCGCGCGTGACGCGGGACGTCCAAGACGATTCGCCCCGACCACGGCCTGCCCGCCTGGACGTGCACGAACAACTCACGCGTCTGCGGATTCATCGAGGCGCCCACGGCCACGTCCTCGTTCCACGGCACGGCGCGCACGCCGAGGGACTTGTAGTGTGCATACAGCATCGCGGTGCGGATGAAGTTGCCGTCCAGGTACCAGCGCTCGACGAAGCCGTCATCGTGCTGCTTGCCGAACAGGACCTCGATCTCGTCGTCGACCCAGCGCATGCATTCGGCAATGGGGCGGAACGGCAGCATGTACAGCATCGACTCGAGCGTGTCGGCGTAGCCGTCCATGTATCGCCATTCCCATTCGAACGACCGCCGCGTGGCGGCGGCGCGCATGATGCGCTCGATCTCCGCGCCGTACACGTCGGTTCCCTCGGCCAGATCGAAGGCGTGGTAGCCGGTGAGCACATATCCCCAGGTGTCGGCAACGTCGGCATCGATGGGGTTGCGCGAAGCGGCATCGTAGGAGTCGTGGAACATGCCGTCGCTCGTGCGCGGCAGACGCAGCACCGCGTCGAGAAAGTGCCGGATCGGCTCGCGGTAGCGCTGCGCCGCGGCTCGGCCCGACAGCTTTTCGACCAGGTAGAGCTCGCCGAGGCCCGGCACCAGTTCCGAGCCGTGATCGCGCAGCCGGAACTCGGCGCTGGCCGGCCTCATCGTCGGGAAGTGCCACAGCCTGGCAGGCAGTCCGTGGTTCTTGGGCATGACGTCGAACAGATACGCGTCGGCGATGCGCTCGGCCGCCGCGATGTATTTCTCGTCGCGGGTGGCGAGCCACAGCCGCGACAGCACGATGAGCAGTTCGCCGTTGACTTCGGTGCCGTCGCTGGCGAGCCGGCCGCGCGGCGTCTCGACCGGCGCGGCCTCGAGGACCGCATCGATGTCTTCGATCATCCGGTCCAGCCACGGCCCGCGCCCGAGCCGCTCGGCGACCGCGAGCAGGCCGTCCTTGCTGTACTCGACCGCACCGAAGATGTCCGCCTCCAGCCGGCGCTCGATTCGAATGCCCGACGGCAGCGCGATCTGGCACGGCAGGCGGCCGCAGATGCGGCGCTCGGCGGCCATGGTGTCCAGCCACGGCTGCACGCCGCCGGCGTCGAGCTCGTGCGCCGCGTACAGCAGATACGGGAAGAGATCGGCCCCAACGTCCTCGGAGTTCCAGTAGCGCATGTGCGCGACCGGAGACTTCGGGATCAGGCCTGTGGCAGGACCGCGCAGCGTCTCCCACGCATCGAGAACCCGCCGTGCTCGCACGTAAGCCTCCTGCCCGAGCACCGCGTTGATGCGAGCCGCCGCATCGTAGCTTCCCGCCGCCACAGCGCCATGCAGCTGATCGACCAGCAGCCTGCGGGGGCTGCTGCGGTCGGCGGGCAGGATCGGGCGCATGAGCAGCGGCGGCTGCTTCGGCAGGGGCGCCGGGTCTGCCTCCGGCGCCGCGCACGCCGCGGCGACGAGCAGCAGCGACAGCGCCGCTGCCATGCAGGCCGACAGGACGGCCAACTCAGACCTCGCGCACCGGCATTTCCGGATCGCGCAGGACGAGCGGCTCGGCCTTCTCGGCGATCAGGCTCTCGCGCTCGTCGCTATAGGTGAAGCAGGTGTTGCGCATGCCCGGAATGGCGGCGTTGACGGCGCGCCAGCGATCGATGGGCACGTCGGCGCGCTCGCGCTGCTCCTTGGGCACCTGCGAGAAGAAGCGCACGAAGTGGAGCTGGTACGCCGCCTGCGCGATCTCGACCACGAGTTCGGAGACGCGGTGGCAGCCGCCGCCGCCGCCGACCGCCTTTCGCGCCTCCAGCGTAAAGCCGCGCCCCACGCGCATTCCCACGAGGCGCTCCACGTTGGGGCGCGTCATGTTGCAGACGTTGGTGAACGGCCCGTTGCGGACCTCGCTGCGTGCGGCGACGATCTCGAGCGAAGGGTGAAGGATCTCGACCTCGACGTGCACGTCGTGGACCTCGTCCTGCAGAATTGCCTCGATCAGGAAGCGATCGCCCTCGACGGGATAGATGCTGACGGACTTGTTGCGGTGAAAGATCGCGCGAACCTGGGCCATGGCCCTATATCCCGATGCCGGTCCCGCTTGTCGAACGCGTCCGGCATGACCGCAGACGACTGGTGCGCGGCCGCCACGCATTGACTTAACGGCGTCGCCGCATTCTCATCGGCGCCTTTCTCGGACCTGGCACCGTGCGCCGGGACAGCCGCAGATCAAGGGAGGGATTTTCATGTTTCAGGAGTTTCGCGTCCTGCTCCTCGCCATCACCCTGGCGGGTTTGACCGCGGCGTCCGCCACTCCAGCCCATGCCGTTGCGGTGACCGCCGGTGAATTCTTCGGTGCCTGCCCGGGCCCCATCTTCGTCAGCCAGGACACGGAGATTTCCGGCGCCGTCCAGATCCCCGGCGACTGCACCGTCAGCGTCGATGCCGGCTTCGCGCTGACAATGGACCGCGTCAAGCTGACGGCAGGCACGTTCCGCCTCCAGGGGGACGCATCGTCCGTGTCCATCACCAAGAGCAAGCTTTCCTCCTCCGGCGCCGACGGCATCACGCTCGACTCGGAAGGGCCGATGACGATTGCGGAGAGCAAGATCGTCGCCGTGGCAGGCGGCATCAACATCCCGCCCAAAGGCGATCTGCTGGTGGACGGCAGCGCGATTTCGGCGTTCGGTCAGCTCGTCATCGGCGGCCCCGGCGGGCTGCGACAGATCGTCGGCAGCCAGCTGTCGTCGGAGACCGAGATCAGGCTGGCGCCCGGATTCACGCCGACCTTTCAGCCCACCTCCACGACGATCGATTCGAGCACGCTGGTCTCGCTCGGATCGATCAAGTTCTGGGGCGCCAGCTCCTACGACATCCTCGACAGCCGTGTCGAGGCCCTCGGCGGCGGCTCCGCGATCGATTTCGGGCAAGGCGCCTACCAAAGGACATGCAACCTGGTTGATTCCAGCTTCTCGTCGCCCGGCGGCAACACGCGGGTCTGGGGCGCGTGCGACTTCTTCGTTCAGGGCACGAAGCTGGACGCCATGGGCTCGATCGACTTCGGGCTGGGCGGCACGACCACTCTCGACGACGCTTCGCTGGCCGCGGAGACGGGGCCGGTCACGTGGATGGGCGGCGCGGTGACGATCGACGGCTCCGACCTCGAGGGGACCGACCTGACCTTCGGCAACGGCGGCGGAGTGGCCGTGGCCGCGAGCTCGCTGCAGACACCCGGCAGCATCCGCGTCCAGACGGCTGGTCCCGTCACGTTCGACGATTCCAAGCTGACCGCGGAGGCCGACAGCCCGACTGCACTTTGGATAACGAACGGCAGCGGGCGCTCGATCACCAACAGCAAGGTCAAGATCAAGAACGGCGGGGCATGGCTCATCGGCGGCGGGCCGCTCGTGCTGGGCAACATCAAGCTGTCGTCCAAGAGCGACGAAGGCCTCGTGCTGGAAGGATCGTCCTCCGCCAACATCAGCAACTCGCGCATCTCGACGCTCGGGCAGATCGCCGCGCGCTATTACGACGACATCTCGATCTCGCTGACCAAGGTGAAGACCGAGGGCGGCCTGGGCCTGCTCGCCGAGAGCGGCTCCAGCGGCGACAGCACGCTGACCGAGAGCAGCATCAAGGGGCCGCAGATGGCCATCCGTTCGTACGGCAGCACCTCGGCCATCGACAACAAGCTCATCATCGAGGGAACGGTCGAGCTCAGCTCGGTCGGCACCTGCACTTCCAGCGGCAACAATCCCGACGTCGCGTGCTTCTGAGAAAGGTCGCCGTCCGTCACTGCTGGCGTGCGCGCGAATGGTGATGGACGGCGCCTGGACCGCTACTGCACGCTGACGCGGTCGGGCGCCGGCGAGCCGATGTCTCGATACTCTCGCGCCTTCTCTTCCATTCCCTTCTCGACCGCCGCCGCCTCGGCCACGCCGCGCTGGCGCGCGTACTCGCGCACCGACTCGGTGATTCGCATGGAGCAGAACTTGGGGCCGCACATCGAGCAGAAGTGCGCGTGCTTGGCGTTCTCGGCCGGCAGCGTTTCGTCGTGGAATTCGCGCGCCGTCTCCGGATCGAGGGAGAGGTTGAACTGGTCCTCCCAGCGGAATTCGAAGCGCGCCTTGGACAGGGCGTTGTCGCGGTCCTGCGCGCCCGGATGCCCCTTGGCCAGGTCGGCGGCGTGGGCGGCGATCTTGTAGGCGATCACGCCGGCCTTGACATCCTCGCGGTCGGGCAGGCCCAGGTGCTCTTTGGGCGTCACGTAGCACAGGAGCGCGGTGCCATAGGAGCCGATCATCGCCGCGCCGATGGCCGAGGTCAGATGATCGTAGCCGGGCGCGATGTCGGTCGTCAGAGGCCCGAGCGTGTAGAACGGCGCTTCGTGGCAGACGGCGAGCTGGCGATCCATGTTCTCGCGGATCAGGTGCATCGGGACGTGCCCCGGTCCCTCGATCATCACCTGCACGTCGTGCTCCCACGCCTTCAGCGTCAGCTCGCCGAGCGTATCGAGCTCGGCGAACTGCGCCTCGTCGTTGGCGTCGGCGATGCAGCCAGGACGCAGGCCGTCGCCGAGCGAGAAGCTGACGTCGTACTTCTTCATCACCTCGCAGATCTCGTCGAACCGCTCGTAGAGGAAACTCTCCTTGTGATGCGCCAGGCACCACTGCGCCATGATCGATCCGCCGCGCGAGACGATGCCGGTTAGGCGGCTGGCAGTCAGCGGAATGTACGCCAGCCGCACGCCGGCGTGGATGGTGAAGTAGTCCACGCCCTGTTCGGCCTGCTCGATGAGCGTCTCCATGAAGATGTCGAAGGTGAGGTCCTCGGCGCGCGCGACCTTCTCGAGCGCCTGATAGATAGGCACGGTGCCGATGGGCACGGGCGAGTTGCGGATGATGGCCTCTCGCGTCTGGTGGATGTCGGCGCCGGTGGAAAGATCCATCACCGTGTCGGCGCCCCAGCGGGTGGCCCACAGGAGCTTGTCGACCTCGTCCTGGATCGAAGAGCGGATCGCCGAGTTCCCGATGTTGGCGTTGATCTTCACCAGGAAGTTGCGCCCGATCACCATCGGCTCCAGCTCGGGATGACGGATGTTGGCAGGCAGGATGGCGCGGCCGCATGCGATCTCCGCGCGCACGAACTCCGGATCGACGTTCTCGCGAATGGCGGCGAACTGCATCTCCTCGGTGACGACTCCCCGCCGTGCCCAGTGCATCTGCGACATGTTGCGGTCGCCGCTGGCCAGCCGCTTCTCGATCCACGGCTTGCGAAGAGGCGGCAACCCGCGCGCGACGTCGCGCTCGGCCGGTCCGGATGTGTCGTAGACGCGCAGCGGCGGCTCACCGCCCGACAGCGAGATCTCGCGGCAAGGCACGGGCATCTGCTCGCTGTGGTAGACCTTGCGCGAGCGCGGAAAGCTGTCGGCGATGGGAGGCAGGCTGGATTTGCTCATGAAGTCCTCGATTCGATGGCGCGCCCTGGAAGTGCAGCAGGACGCGGCTCAACCCTCTTCTTGTTAGACCCTTCCGCTGCAAGGGAGTCAACGCGTGCATCCGGCGATGTTGACTCACGCGCGGGAGAGCGGGACAAGATCGGGCCGCGCCGCACGCACGCCGCTTCGCCGATCGTTGCGTGGGCTGCATCGGCGGAACGTGCAACGTGCTCGAAGCCGGCAACATCGCTCCATCGTTCGATCTCGTCGATGTCCGCGGCGGCCGCGTCGTCACGCTCGACTCGCTGCGGGAGCGCGGCCCGGTCCTACTGGTCTTCGTGGAAGCCGACTGTCCGACCTCGCGCTTGACGCTCGAGCGGCTGGCGGCCGTTTCTGCCGCCGTCGAAGCCGCCGGTACGACGCTGCTGGCGGTGCACGAGGATCCGGTGCCGGTGGCGCGGGAAACGATGAACGCCTGCGGCGCCGGCTTCGCCGCGCTGTCGGAGCCCGATCCGTACACCGTCTCGCAAGCGTTCGGCCTGCGCGCCGTGCCGAGCGCGTTCCTGATCGACCGCGACGGCCGCGTGCAATGGTCGCTCGAGGGATGGAGCCGCGCCGAATGGACGACGCTGCTCGAACGCCTCTCCGTGCGCGGCGACCCCGCATGGCCGCCGAGCCCGGAGACCAAGCCCGGCTGCGGCTCCAAGAACACGCTGAGCGCGGAGCTTCGCGCGACGTGCCCTACGGATGCCGGGTTCGACGAGATCGAAGACATGTTCGAGCGCGGCTGGACCGACGGCCTGCCGGTGGTGCCGCCGACGCGGCCGCGCGTACGGCGCATGCTCGGCGACTACGATGCCAGCGTCAGTCTGGGCGCGGTGCCGCCGGGCATGGGGGAGCTGACGCTGGAGCGGCTTGCGGCCTGCGCCGTGCTTGCCGGATGCCACCCAAGCTATTTTCCGACCGTGAAGGCCGCGGCCGAAGCGGTGCTGGATCCGGCGTTCAACGTTCACGGCGTCACCAACACCACGCACTCGTGCAGCCCGGTCCTGATGATCAACGGACCCGTGCGCGCAAGGATCGGCATCAACTGCGGCATCAACTGTCTGGGCGGCTGGAACAGAGCCAACGCCACGATCGGCCGCGCAATCCGGTTGATGATCGGCCTGACCGGCCGTGGCAGGCCCGGCTCGCTCGACCGTGCGACGATGGGTCAGCCGGGCAAGATCAGTCTGTGCTTCGGCGAGAATGAAGAAGCCAGTCCGTGGGAGCCGCTGTCGGTCACGCGCGGCATGCCCGAGGGACGAAGCGTCGTCACCGTCATCGCCGCCGACGGCCCCACCACCGTCTCCGATCACTACAGCCGCGATCCGCAGCAGGTGCTGACCACACTGGCGCTGGCCGGCGCCGCGGCGTTCTCGCCCCATTTCTTTCCGCTGGCCGCCGATACCGTGTTCGTGCTCTCGCCCGAGCACGCCGCCACCTTCGCGGGCGCCGGCTGGGGCAAGCGCGAGGTCGCCGCGCGTATGGTCGAGGCTTCCAAACGTCGCGCCGGCGACATCCGCACCGGCGATCAGGGCCCCTTCACCGCCATGCTCGACGACGAGGCCATGATCGCCAAATGGACGAGCGCCGACGAGATCGTTCTCGTCGTCGCCGGCGGCGATGCCGGCCGTTTTTCCGCGGTGCTCGCGCCGTGGGTGGGATTCGGGCTCGGCTCCTCGATGACGAGCCGGCTCATCGACGAGGTGTGAGATGCAGGAATACGTAAGCCCCTTCGACGATCGCAGCACGGAACCGGTCGAGCATGCGCCCCGCCTGTCCTCGCTTGCCGGCAAGCGAGTGACGATGCTGTCGATCCGCAAGCCCAAATCCGCCGAGTTCCTCGACGAGCTCGGCCGCCTGCTGACCGACCACGGCGCCATCGTCACGCAGATGGAGAAGCCGACGTTCACGCGGCCGGCGCCCGCGGACGTGCTCGAGCGCGTACGGGCCGGGAGCGACGCGGTCGTCGAGGCGCTGGCCGATTGAGGATCCTGCGTGTCGTGCAGTGTGCACGACGTGGTTCGCCTGGAGAAGAGCGGCATCCCGACCGTGGCGGTGGCTACCGAGGCTTTCGTGGACGAGGCACTCGACCAGTCGCGTCTGCTGGGCATGCCTGCCTATGAAGTCGTGTATCTTCCGCACCCGGTCGCCATCCTCGATGAGGAGAACATCCGGCGCCTGGCTCGGGAGACCGCACGGAGCATCATCGAGAGGCTGGTGGCTTGACCCGAATCATCACCTGGAACGTCAACGGCATCCGGGCCGTCATCAAGAAGGGGTTCTGCGATTTTCTGGAGAGGGAGCGTCCCGACATCCTGTGCCTGCAGGAGGTCAAGTGCACTCCCGAGCAGATGCCGGTGGCCGAGCTCGAGCGCTTCGGGAGCCTCGGCTACACGGTGCACTGGAACCCGGCCAGAAAAGCCGGGTACAGCGGCGTGGCCACCTTCTGCAGGGCGGAACCGTTGTTCGTCACGCCCGGCACGGACTTCGAGCGCGGAGAAGGGCGCGTGCTGATCACCGAGCACGGCGATTTCACGCTGTACAACTGCTACTTCCCCAATGGCCGGCAGACCGCGGCCGGGCCGGACCCGCAGCGACTCGCATTCAAGCTCGAGTTCTATGAGCGCGTGCTCGAGCAGATCGAGGAGGAGCGCGCCGAGGGCAAGAACGTCATCGTCACCGGAGACTGGAACACGGCCCTGGAAGAGATCGATCTGGCCCGGCCAAAGGAGAACCAGGGGCAAACGGGCTTTCTCCCCGAGGAACGCAACGCCCTGCGCCGGTTCGTCGACCGAGGCTGGGTGGACGTCTTTCGTCATTTCCATCCTGCCCATCTGTACGAGGGGCGCCGTCCCGAGGAGCGCGACTACACCTGGTGGAGCTACTGGCCGGGTGCGCGCGAGCGCAATCTCGGCTGGCGCATCGATCACTACTTCGTCAACGAAGAGATGATCCCGCTGCTACGAGACGCGGCCATCTGGGACGATGTGCAGGGATCGGATCATTGCCCCGTCGTTGCGGACTTGAAGATCTGAAGGCGGGGCAAGACGGAAGGCGAGACAGGTGGCCGGCCGCCGCGTTTCCGCGACGACCGGCTCTACAGGAAGCTCGGGCTAGCGGACGCGCACGCTGCGCGGACGCCGCATCGCCAGGACCGGCGGGTGATGCGCTTGCACGCGCGTGTCCCGGCGGAGGAATGCCGCTCCGCACATGATGGCGAAAACGACGAGAGAGAATACGACGGCCGCGGCGAAGATCGGCGGCACGCTCGCAAGGAAACGAACGCTGACGACCAGGGCGATCATCGTGCTCAGCACGCCAATGGCGAGCATGCCGATGATTGCGGCTGCATCCGCCTCGCCTCTTCCGTGAGGGGTCCTGATTCGGTGCGGGGCTTCGTTCATCTGCTTCCTCTCTGCGACTACTGTCTGCTCCCTTTCCGGTGTTGAACCGCGCCCACCCCGGCTTTCGAGATCAGGCTAGAGGGGCCGATGCCGGCCAGCAAGGTCGGGCTCTGCGAAACCGTCAAAAAATCCGCTCGGGTCATTGCGACACCCTTGGACGCTTCAGGAGCCGCCGGAGGCCTGAAATGAGCGTTTAGGACGGTATCAGCGGTCAGAAGCCGCCGAATTCGCAGTTCGGCGTGCAGCCGTCGCCCAGCGAGTTGTTGCCGTCATCGCACACTTCGCCGAGGCCTTCCTGGATGGTGCCGTCGCCGCAATACTCGAGGTCACAGGTGGGCGAGCAGCCGTCGCCGCTCTCGTCGTCGCCATCGTCGCACTCTTCCGAGCCGGCGCAGCCGACGGCATTCCCGCACGTGGGCAGCGTGCAGTTGTAGTCGCAGCCGTCGCAGCTGGTGCGATTGCCGTCGTCGCACTCCTCGCCGATGTCGGCCTGAATGGTTCCGTCGCCGCAGTGGGCGGGGCCCGCGTAGAGCCGGTTGACGATGTCGTCGGTCATCCAGGTCAGGGCTTCGAGCAGGACCTGGGCAAGATCGGTGCGGCCGAACACCCCGCCGGTGGGATCGGTCAGCGGCGCAGGGAAATTGATGCCGGCCAAATAATCGGGGCAGTCGGCGAAGACGCCGGCAGCAAAACCGTTGTAGCTCTTGCTCACGGCATTGTCGGTGGAAACGAGGCCGGTGCTGGAGCGTCCGCGCGAGGGCGGCACGGCCGGCGCCAGACAGTCGTAGCGTTCGGCGAAGGCGCCGCTTCCGAGAAGGCCGTTGCGCTTGAAGCACGTCGCGCGGTTCTTGATCATCCGGCGGTAGTTGTAGCGCAGCCGGTTGCCGAGAGCGCGGCGGCAGGCGATCTCGTCAGACGACACCACGCGTTCCTCGTCGAAGAACGTCAGTGCCAGCAGCTCTTTCGAATCGGCCAGTGCGAGCTGGTAGAAGCAGACATCGATCTCGGCCCAGTCGTTGCTGCGCGGGCTGCACAACGCATCGACGCCGTGGTCCTCGGGCGTCCCGTTGAGCCGCAGATTGAGGTAGCTGCCCGAGCGCGACGTCAGCGCAGTCTGCAGCGCCTCATCGATCGCGGCATCGCCCGTGCCGGCACCTCCGAGTGCCACGGGGTCCTCGGAGCAGTCCACGGTCCATGCCAGAGTGCCGTTCTCGATCAGCGTCTCGCACTCGTGTCGCACCGTGGCGGCGTCGGTGGCGACCTTCCACAGCGCCTTGGCCGTGTTCATTCGGCTTGCCAACGGATTGAGCGCGGCCTGAGACGGAGCCGCGCACGCCACGACGGCGATGCCGGCCGAGGCGCCGGCAAGGACGCGCCGCAGGCGGCGCCAGCCTTGCACCCATCGCGATGAACGGAAACCCTGACCGGACTCGAACATTGCAGCTCTCCCCCCGAAGCTGAAGCGGCCCCAAACTATGAGGGTGGGAGCCGCCTTGCAATAGGGCTTTCGCGCAGTAGTCTCGCGCCGCCAAGCGGCGGCCACGGAGGATTCGATGAGCGACCTTTGGCAGCTTTCCATGCACGAGCTCGCGGGCCTGGTCAGGCGTAAGGAGGTCTCGCCCGTCGAGACCGTCAAGGCCAGCCTGCGGCGGATCGAGGAGGTCGATGGCGGCCTCAACGCCTTCGTTCACGTCTGCAGGGAAAGGGCGCTCGAGGAGGCCCGGATCCAGGAGCGAGTGCTGCTGGCTGGCGACGACGTCGGGCCTCTGGCCGGTGTGCCTGCCGGCGTCAAGGACCTCGAGGACGTGGCAGGCCTGCCGACCACCTTCGGTTCGATGGTTTTTCGCGAGTACATCGCGCCGCAGGACTCGGTGCAGGTGGCGCGGCTGCGTGCAGCGGGCGCCATCATCGTGGGCAAGACCAACACGCCGGAGTTCGGCTATACCGGCTTTACGAAAAACCGGGTGTTCGGCACCACGCGCAACCCTTGGAATGCGGAGCGCACGCCTGGCGGCTCCAGCGGCGGCTCGGCGGCCGCGATCGCGGCGCGCATGGTGCCGCTGGTGACGGCGTCCGACGGCGGCGGCTCCATTCGCATTCCGGCATGTTACGTCGGTGCCTTCGGCATGAAGCCGTCCTTCGGCCGCATCCCGCTCGGCCCCGAGCCGCGCCGGATGCTGCACTGGATGGACACGGTGCACTACGGGCCGCTGACGCGCAGCATACGCGATGCCGCGCTCTTCCTCGACGTCACCGCCGGCTACCATCCTGCCGATCCCGACTCTCTGCCCGCGCCACAGCGTTCGTTCGTCGAGTGCCTGGAGGAGCCGCTGCCGCATCTTCGCATCGCGTTCAGCCGCGACCTCGGCTACGCGCGCGTGCAGGGCGACGTCCTGCGCGAGGTTCGGGCCGCTTTGGATGTCCTGGCGTCGCTCGGGCACGACGTCGAGGAAATCAGCACCGTCTTCCCCGATCTCGGCCGCGGCTGGGCCTTCGCCGTCGGCGCCGAGCTGTACGCCGAGCTGGCGCGCGAGGTCGCCGGCAAGGAGCACGAGCTCGGGCGCAGCTTCTGGGATGGAACGCTGGCAGCCAGCCACCTGACGCCACTGCAACTCGGCGACATCCAGCGCGAACGGCACGAGCTGAACGAGGTGCTGTGGCGCCTCTTCGACCGCTTCGATCTGCTGGTCACTCCGACACTGCCGACCGAAGCGTTCGGCGCCGCCGGGCCATTCCCGTCCCAGGTCGACGGTGAGCCGCTCGACTCGCCACTGCATGCCGTGGCCTTCACGTACCCGTTCAACCTCTCCGGCCACCCCGCAGCCAGCCTGCGAGCCGGCTTCACCGACGCCGGCCTCCCCGCCGGCATGCAGATCATTGCCCCCCGTCACCGCGACGACCTGATTCTGCAGGTCGCCGCCGCCTACGATCGCAAGCGTCCGATGGATACCTGGCCGTAGACGGGACGCGCATAGCGGCCGTCGCTTGCGCCCGCGTTCGTGGTGGTGGCTTTCAGCCGTGGAGGGGCTTGTATGCCTCGTGAAGCTCGATCGTGCCGAGTACGGTCGAGAATGTGCCGCGCAGCTCGGGCGGGAAGAAGCCGCACGCTTTGAGGCTCTCGACGACGTTCATCGGGCGGCGCTGGGAGAAGACGTAGCGGCGGACGAGATCGGTGGGGTAGGCGAGCAGGGCGTGCAGACCTTCGGGCTCGCCGATCCAGTCGGCGACGATGAGGCGGCCGCCAGGGCGCAGCACGCGCCGGCACTCGGCCAGCACTTCGTGCCGCAGCGACACGGGCATGCCCTGCAGAAGCAGCGTGGCGGCGACGACGTCGAAGAAATCGGACTCGAACGGCAGCGCCTCGGCCACCGCCTGGTGCAGCTCCACCGGCCGCAGCGTCCCGAAGATCTTTCGCGAAGCCAGCTCGAGTGCGTCCTCGTCGGGGTCGACGCCATACAGGAGCGCGCCAGGCTCGCGCGTTGCCGCTGCCGCCAGCAGCTCGCCGCTGCCGCAGCCGACGTCCAGGAAGCGATCGCCGGATTTCAGCGCCGCCACCCGCAGGGCATCGGCGATGTACGAGCGCTCCGGGCTTGCCCACGACAGCAGGCGATCTTTGAGCTCGCTCAAGCGGTCGAGGCCGGACAGCGCAAGATTCGTCGGATCGGTCATGCGGGTCAGGTAGTACCGGCTCGCCGCGGCAGGGTCGTCTCGCGTCCTCGCGGCGGCACGGCGCGCGCACACAGGATTGCGTGCAAGCCCGACGGTTTCGGCTGCTGACGGCATCGAGTAAAGCATCCGTGCCGGGGGAAATCCATGCGGGTGTTGCTGAGTCTGGCCGTACTGGCCGCGTTTCTTGGGGCGGCTGCGGCGGGGTGCCGGCGCGAGCCGGTGCGTCCGTACGTCCTGCTCGTCACCATCGACACTCTGCGCGCCGACCATTGCTCCACCTACGGCTACCGCCCCGACACGACGCCGGTGATGACGCGGCTGGCGCAATCGGGCGTTCTCTTCCGCGCCGCCTACGCGCCGTCGGCCACCACGGCGCCGTCCCATGCGGCGCTGCTGACGGGGCGCCATTTCCGCGGCCTCGGCGTCCTCAAGAACGGGCACGTGGTGGCCGACGATGCGCAGACCATCGCCGAGGCGCTGGCCGAGCAGGGCTACGCCACCGCCGGCTTCGTCAGCTCCTACCCGGTGATTTCCAAGTTCGGCTTCGATCAGGGCTTTCAGGTCTACGACGACGAGTTTCTCGAGGAGGAGGCGTCGCTCGGTCGCCGCAACGGCGGCATCACGCATGACCGGCTCGCCGAAGCGACGGCGAATCGCTTCATCGCGTGGCTGAAGAAACGCCACGACGACAAGCCGGTGTTCGCATGGGTCCATTTCGTCGACCCGCATTTCCCGTACCGTGCGCCCGAGAAGTTCGACGGCGGCTGGTCGCACGACGTCGCCAGCATCATCCGCAAGTACGACGCGGAGATTCGCTACGCCGACCGCCACCTCGGCCGCATCGTCGACGAGTTCGAGCGTGCCGCCGGCGATGCTGGCGCGCTCATCATCGTCACCAGCGACCACGGCGAAGGTCTCGGCGACCACGGCTGGAAGTCCCACGGCATCAACCTGTACGAGGAGGCGGTGCGAATTCCGCTGGTGGCGCGGTGGACGGGGCACCTGCCGGCAGGCCGCGTCGTCGAGACGCCGGTGTCGCTCGTGGACGTGGCGCCGTCGATCCTTTCGGCCATCGGTGCGGCGCCGCTGGCGATCAGCGAGGGCGACGACATGTTCGGCGATCTCGACGAGGGACGGCTGATCTTCCTCCAGCGCCGCGCCTACAAGAACAACGAAGTGCGCGGCAAGGTCGTGCGCGGCGAGATGACGGCGGTCGTTCAGCGCGACAGCAAATACATCACGGCCCCCGACGAGAAGCGGCGCGAGCTCTACGACCTGCGCGATGACCCGAAGGAGGTGCGAGACCTCCTGCGCAAGCCCGACGTGATCACACCTCTTTCTGCATCGCCGCCGCCTGCGCCGGCGGGCGATGCCGGCGCCGGCGCCGCGGCGCCTGACGCGGGCGCCGCCCGAGCGGGCGACGTCGAACGGCGGGCCGAGCTCTACGATGCGGAGCTGGAGCGATGGCGCCAGGCCACGCCCGTGCCGGACAACGAGGTGCCGCTGGACAAGGAATCGCTGCAGGCGTTGCGCGCCCTCGGCTACGTCGAATGAGCGGCCGGGCCGAGCGGGCCGTCTGCGGCGCTGGCGTTCGGTGATTCGTCGCGACCGCTCCAACGGCATGCCGCGCGTCTTGCAATCGGGCGCTGCCGGAGAAATCTTCGGCGGATGGAGGCAGCGCGCATCCAGGAGCTCATCCGATCGGCCATCCCCGATTCGGAGGTGAGAGTGGTCGACACGCATGGCAGTGGGGACCACTTCGATGTGGTCGTCGTATCGCCTGCGTTCGCCGGTCAGTCGCTCGTGCAGCAGCATCGCATGGTTTACGGCGCGCTCGGCGACAACATGCGGCGCGCCATTCACGCGCTGGCCCTGCGCACCCTGACGCCCGAACAATATCGCCAGGAGCTCGTCTCCGACATCGAGACGGAAGACTGAGCGATCGGGATCCGAGAAGGACGAAGCCTATGGCCGAAGACATCTTCCAGAAGATCCAGAGCCAGGTCGAAAAGGACCGCGTCGTGCTCTACATGAAGGGGACTCCCAACATGCCGCAGTGCGGGTTCTCGCAGCGCACGGCCATGGCGCTGCGGGCGGTCGGCGCCGAGTTCGCAAGCTACGACGTGCTGCAGGACCCGATGTTGCGCGAAGGCATCAAGCAGTTTTCGAACTGGCCGACCATCCCCCAGCTGTACGTCGACGGGGAATTCGTCGGCGGCTGCGACATCGTCATGTCGCTCTACGAGAGCGGCGAGCTCGAGAAGATGGTGCACGGCGGGGTCCCGTCCTGAGCTGACGGCACGGCGCCGTACCTCCTCTCTTGAGCGCGCATCCGTTCACCGCCGGAGATCTGGCCGACCTATCCGCCCACGGCATCGCGCTGGAGGCAGCGCTCGAGCAGCTGCGCCTCTACGAGACGCCGCCGCCGCCGGCCCGCCTGGAGCGCATGTGCACGCCGGGCGATGGCATCCTCTGTTTGGGCGATGAGCAGGCCGAGCGTTACGCGCAGAAGTACGACCGCGCGGCCGAGCAGCTTGCGGTGGCCAAGTTCGTGCCCGCCTCCGGCGCGGCCAGCCGCATGTTCCGCGCCCTGCTGGCCACCGCCGCCGACGAGCGCGCCAAGACGCTCGATGATCTGATCGCGCTCGCGGGCGCCGGAAGCGGCGATGCCAAGGCCACGCTCGAAGTCGTGCAGAACCTTCCGCGCCTGGCGCTCTACGAGGATCTGCGCGACCTGGTGGCCCGCCGCGGGGCGACGCCGGAGGAGCTTGCAGCCGGCGATCTGCCGGCGCTGCTGTCGGCCCTGCTCTCGGATGATGGACTCGGGTACGCCGGCCTCCCCAAAGGACTGCTCGTATTCCATCGTGATGGCGGCGAGCGTCGCACGGCATTCGAAGAGCACCTGGTCGAGGCGGCGATGTACGCCCGAGGCCGCGGCGGCGTGTGCCGACTCCATTTCACCGTCTCGCCGGAGCACGAGCAGCGCTTTCGCGAGCTGCTCGAGCGAGTCCGGCCCCGCTACGAGCAGCGCTTCGGCGTGCGATACGAGGTTGGCTTCTCGCATCAGAAGCCATCCACCGACGCCATCGCCGTCGACCCGTCGGGCGCGCCGTTCCGCGATCGCAGCGGCAAGCTGCTGTTCCGTCCCGCCGGGCATGGAGCGCTGATCGAGAATCTCGGCGAGGTGGACGCCGACATCCTGTTCATCAAGAACATCGACAACGTCACGGTCGATGCACTCAAGCCGCTGACGAGCCTGTGGAAGCGCGTGCTCGCCGGCGTGCTGCTCGAGCTGCGCGACAAGCTCGCGCGCTGCGGCCGTGCCATCGAGACCGGCGATTCCGGCGCCGTCGACGCGGCGCTGGAGATGCTCGAAAAGGAGCTGGGCGCGTACCCGCCGCAAGGAGCGAGCGCCGCGCAGCGGCGAGAGCTGGCGCTGGAGCGGCTCGGCCGGCCGCTGCGCGTCTGCGGAATGCTGAGTTCCGATACCAATCCCGGTGGCGGGCCGTTCTGGGTCCGCGACGCGCACGGCAACGTCAGCGCGCAGATCGTCGAGGTCTCGCAGGTCGACCGCAACGACCCGGTTCAGCGCGCGCTGCTCGAGGGATCGAAGTACTTCAATCCGGTCGACGTGGTCTGCACGACGCGAAACTGGAAGGGCGAGCGCCTCGATCTGGCCCGTTACGTCGACCACGAAGCCGTGTTCATCGCGGAGAAGTCGCAGGACGGGCGGCCGCTGCGTTCGCTCGAGCGCCCGGGCCTCTGGAACGGGGCGATGGCGGGCTGGAACACCCTGTTCGTGGCCGTTCCGGCGCAGACCTTCCATCCGGTCAAGACGCTCAATGATCTTCTGCTTCCCGCGCACCAGGGCCCCGGCGCCTGACACGCCGGCGGGTATTCGGCGGCATCGCGTGCGCGTCCATCGAAAGTTGGCATTTGTACGTTCACGCCGGATCGCACCACGATCGCAATTGCTGGCGGCGCGAGCCGAAGTTATTTGACGTGGTTGCAATGCCTGCCAACAAGCTCTGGATCCCTCTCTCATTCGTCGTTGGCCTGCTGATCGGCGGCGTCGGCAGCCACTGGAGCGGCGGCGACCCGGGCTGCAACGATTACCTCTACATCAATCCTGATCATGCCTGCGGCGCCCCGCCCGTCATCCGCAAGACGTCCTATGCGGAGCTGACCGCGCGCGTGCAGGACATCATCGCCAAGGACCAGGCTGCCGGCGGCCTCCACGTTGCCACCGTCTACTTCCGCGACCTGCGCGGCGGCCCGGTATGGGGCATCAACGAAAGCATCAACTTCGCGCCGGCCAGTCTGCTCAAGCTTCCACTCGTGATGGCACTGTTCTCACTCAACGAGACCATGCCCGGCCTGCTGGATACCGAGATCGAGTTTCGCAGGGCACGTCTCGACCAGTTCGAGAAGCTGAAGCAGAGCGACGTGCCGGCGGTCAAGCTGGAGGAAGGCAAGCGCTACACGGTCGCCGAATTCGCCCGCAACGCCATCGTGTTCTCCGACAACCTCTCCTACTACACGCTGGTCGATTACCTCAGCAACGTGGTTCCCGACGGGCGCGCCCACATTCTGCGTACCTTCCAGGAGCTGGGCGTCATCAATCCGCGCAACATCAACGAAGAGGTCGTCACGGCACGCGTGTACGCGGCGCTGTTCCGGCTCCTCTACAACGTCTCCTACCTCGACGCCGACGCCTCCGACCTGCTGCTCGGCTGGCTGGCCGAGTCGTACTTCGGGGCGGGGCTGGTGGCGGGTCTGCCGAAAGGTACGGTGGTCGCCAACAAGTTCGGCGAGCGCACCATGCCCGACGGCTCCCAACATCTGCATGACTGCGGCGTCATCTATTTCCCGGACAACCCCTACCTGCTGTGCGTCATGACCAAGGGCCGCGATCAGCAGGAGCTGGGCCGGCTCATCGCGACGATCTCGCGCATGGTGTGGGAGGAACTGGAGTCGCGCCGTCGATGACGCGGCAGCTGCAGTGCTGCGCGCACTTGCGCGCGGCCGCGGCGACTCAGGTCCGCCGCGTTCGTGCGAGGAAATCGTCGATGGCCGCTTCGAGGTCTTCCAGGCGTACGAGCCGATAGCGGGAGCCGATCGGCAGCGCATCGACGATGCGGCGGAAATAGGGCTTGTCCGCCCGCGGCTCCACGATGACGATCATGCCCCGATCCGTGGGCGTGCGGATCAGGCGTCCCATCATCTGCTTGAGGCGCAGCAGCATGCGCGGGATCTGGTAGTCGCCGAAGACGCGGCTGCCGCGGCCGATGAGCAGCTCGGCGCGTCGCTGCAGCAGCGGGTCGCCGGGAACGTCGAACGGCAGCTTCTCGATGACCACGGCCTGGCAGGCGTCGCCGGGAATGTCGATGCCCTGCCAGAAGCTGCGCGCGCCGAGCAGCACGGAGGACGGGTTGTCCATGAAGCTTCGCACCAGCTCGTGCGGATCGCTGTTGCCGGCAGCGGGCATCATGACGTTGATGCCCGAGGCGGCGAGCGTGTTGCTGGCCAGATCCGCCACGCGAATCATGCGGTCGCGGCTCGTGAAGAGTCCCAGCGTGCGCCCGCCGAGCTTGCGCGCGATGACGGTGGTGGCGCGGACCATCCGGTCCACGAGCGCCGACTGGTCGGTGGCGTCGGCGATGAACAAGACCTCGAGGTTGTTCTCGTAGTCGAAGGGGCTGGGCACCGGCGGCGCCACGCGGTAGCGCTGGCCGGCGTTCTTGCGCAGGCACAGCTCGCGGAGAGCCCCGTCGCTCTCGTCGCCCACTGCCAGCGTGGCGCTGGTGGCGAACAGGGTGTCGGCGCGTTCGAGCACGCTCTCGCGGAAGTCGTCGCCGGGTAGCACCGGCGTGGCCACGAAACGCCACGCGACGGCATTGGCGCGCGCCAGTCCGCGCAGCCGGAAGACGTACAGATCCGATTTCGGATAGGGCAGGGCGCGATCCAGCACGGCCGAGGACTCTTCGAGCACCTCGCGCAGGCGCGCGCCGGCGCTGTCGGCGTCATCCTTGCCGGCGCCGAAGCGGCCCGCGAGCCAGCGCAGCTCACGCGCGAGGTCGAGAGCGGCATCGATCACTTCCTTCCATTCGGGGCCCGGTCCATCGGCCGGGATCAGCAGCTCGTCGCGGCCGAACTGGAACTGCGGCTCGCCGCCCTCGCCGCGTGCCAGACGCCGCGCGTTCTCTCCGACGGCGGAGACGAGCGCCAGCGCGCGTTGCGCCCGGTATGTGCTCTCGTCGTCGTCGGCCAGCGGCTGGCCGCCGCGCAGCCCCAGGATCTCCTCGAGCCGGTGTGCCAGCTCGATGCCCTCGGCGCTGCGTGCGTACGCGCTGTCGGCCTTGTCGACCAGCTCGTGCACCTCGTCCAGGATCAGGTGCCGCAGCGGCGGGTAGTCGGGCGGCCAGCGCAGCAGCAGGTCGTGATTGACGACGGCGATCTCGGCAGCCTCGAGGCGGTGGCGCGCCGACCGGAACACGCAGTGACCGCCGGTGGTCTCGCACGTCTGCCGGCGGCACTCGTCGGCGTCGGCGCTGGTGATTTCGCGGGCGAAGCGCTCGAACATCGGATTGAGCTGGTAGAGCACCGTCGGTACGCGATCGATCTCGCCGTGCGTGGCGCTGGTCGAGAATGCGGCGATGAGCGCGGTGGCGAACGCTTCGTTGGGGTCGCCGGCAGGCCCGTGACGCTGGCGTGACTCCAGGAAGCGGTCCAGTCGCCGCAGGCACACGTAGTTGGCGCGGCCCTTCATCACCGTGAAGCGAAGGTCGCCGTGGCCGAGCAGGCGCGAAGCCGTGGGAATGTCTTTTTCGAGGAGCTGCGTCTGCAGCAGCTTGCTCGATGTGGATATCACCACTTGCCGCCCGCTGTGGCGGGCGAAGGGAATGGCGACGGCCAGATACGCGAGCGTCTTGCCGATGCCGGTTCCCGCCTCGCCGACGGTGATGGTGGCGTGGCTGTCGGCGGCAAAGCAGTCGAAGACGTGGCGGGCGAACTCGAGCTGTCCGGGACGCAGCTCGTACTCGGGCAGCACCCGTCGCGCCTGCCCGAGGTCGGAGAGGCGTGCAGCGATGGCCTCCCAGGAAAACGGCACCGGCTCGAGCACGATGTCGTTGAACGGAGGTGAAGGAACAGCGATGTCGGCACGCTCGGCGACGGTGAAGCCGATGATGCGCTCGAGGCGGTCCCGCCATGGCGACGTCGGATGGAAGTGGACCAGCGCCGCGACCGCATTGGCCGCCGCGGGAGCCCCCGCGCGCGATTCGTGGATCAGCCCGATGACGACCCGCATCATGTCGAGCGCATCGTCGAGCGCGCGATGCCGCTCACCGCGCCCGAGCTTGTCGCGGCAGAACGTATCGAGCTTCATGTTGGGGCTGTCGGGATAGACGAGCGCGAGCAGCTCGACCGTGTCGAGAAAGCGGTGCTGGTGAAATCGCGGATTTACGGCGAGGCTCAGCCAGGTCTTCTCGAATGACGCATTGTGTGCAACCACTGGCGCGTTACCGATGAATCGATCGAGAGCGGCGGCCACTTCGGTGCACGGCGGTGCCCCGTTCACATCTTCTTGCGAAATTCCTGTGAGCCTCTTGATGAAAGGAGTAAGGTCGTGCGTCGTATGCACCAGCGAGTTGAACACCCGGGCGTGTCGCTGGCCAGGCTCGATCAGGATCGCTCCGGCCTCAATCAGCTCGTCGGTGGCGGGATCAAGGCCTGTAGCCTCGAAATCCAGGAAACACAGGGCCCCCTGACTGGCGACGGCTTCGACGAGACCGGGGTCCAGCCCCAGGCTGGCCACATCGACGGTGAACTCGAATCGGGAACTCGGTTGGAGCGGCAGGTCTTCTTGAAGGGCCGCCAAGCCTGCGACGCTTCGCACGAGCCTTAGCTACATGACTCGGCACCCGGAGGCCACCCCGAAGCTCCGGATGCGAGACGGAAAAACGAACGCTCATTTCATGAGCACCTGACGGTTGGTTGTGCACATTGGGTGCGAACGAACGAGGACGACCACGCGCAGACCACGCGGCATCGCTGTCTTCGCACCGCGAGGAAACATGGCGCGGCACTTGCTGGATCGGCAGCAGGGGCCACGGCCCGGTCCAACGACCGAGAGAGTAGGATGACGATGATGAACTATGTGTCGGCAACCCCCTCCTTCCGCGCACGGCTCGAGCCGGCTGCGGATGCAGCAGGCACGATCTTCGTCGCGGGCGCCTTCGACGGCTACGCCCTCGATATGCTCAAGGAATCCGCCAGCAGCGGCGTCGGGGCGGTGCGCATCTTCGTCGATGGTGTCGAGAGAGCCACGGCCGAAGAGCAGCTATCCACGCACCTCGGCGATCTGATCCGCCGGGGCGTCAAGGTCTACATCAGCTCGAGCGTCTGAGGGCGATCGAACAGCGCCAAAGGGCGGCGGTCAGCTCCTGCGCCGCGGCCGTGACGTCGGCGGCGTCCCAGATGGCGCCGATGACCGCGATCGCATCCGCGCCGGCGGCCGCGACCGTCTGGATGTCGTGCGCGCGGATCCCGCCGATCGCGACCAGCGCCGGCCGCTGCGCGCGGCTGCGGAGCACGGCCGCCGCACGCTCGAGCGTGCCGGTGCCCAACGGCGCGCCGTAGGGCCGCTTGCTCGGCGTATCGAAGATGGGTCCGAGCTGGACGTAATCGAGCTCGCCCGGCGCTTTCTCCACTTCTTCGACCGAATGCATCGACTGTCCGAGCAGACACGCCGCCGACAGGCGGCGCCGCACGACGGCCGGATGGAACCCGCCGCCTGGCAGATGCAGGCCGGCCGCGCCGGTCGCCAACGCGACATCCAAGCGATCGTTGACGGTGACGGTGAGGGAGCTTTCCTTCACCAGACGTGCGGCGGCGTCGTAGAGAGCATGCGCCGGCAGGCTGCGCCCGTCGCTTTGCCGGGCGCGAAGCTGGATCCAGCGAACGCCACCGGCCGCGGCGGCCAGGCACCGCGCGACGATCTCCTGGCTGTCGCCGGCGTCGCCGGTCACCAGCATCAGCGGCGGCGAAGGCAGCGGCCTCGGCGATGGCATGGCCTCCCGCTCCAGCCGGCGCCCTCTAGCCGATGAGGTCGGTGATCGGCGAAGAAGCGCTCGCGTGCAGCCGCTTGGCGATGCGCCCGGCAAGATAGGAGGCGCGGCCGGCGCGGACGCCGAGCTTCATCGCCTCCGCCATCAGCAGCGGGTCCTTGGCTCCGGCAATGGCCGTGTTCATGAGCACGGCATCGCAACCGAGCTCGAGCGCCTGCGCGGCGTCCGAGGCCGCACCGACGCCTGCGTCGACGATGACGGGCACCGAGCTCTGCTCGACGATGATGCGGATGTTGTAGGGATTGCGGATGCCCAGGCCCGATCCGATCGGTGCCGCCAGCGGCATGACGGCTTTGCAGCCGATGTCCTCGAGCCGCTTGCACGCAACCGGATCGTCGGTGACGTAGGGCAGCACGTCGAAGCCCTCCGCCACGAGCTGGCGCGCCGCCTCGATGGTGGCCGGGACGTCCGGAAACAATGTCTTCTCGTCGCCGATCACCTCGAGCTTGACCAGCTTGCCGACGCCGGCTTCGCGCGCCAGACGGCAGGTGCGAACCGCGTCGTCGGCGGTGTAGCAGCCGGCGGTGTTGGGAAGGATCGTCAGCTTCTTCAGGTCCAGGTAGTCGAGCAGATTCTGCTTGCTCGGGTCTGTGATGTTCACGCGGCGCACGGCCACGGTGACGATCTCGGCGCCCGAGGCATCGACCGCCCGGCGCGTCTGCTCGAAGTCGGCGTACTTGCCCGTGCCGACGATGAGCCGGGAGCGATATCGAACCCCGGCGAGCTCGAAGAAATCGTCGTCCAACTCAGCCTCCGCCGACGAAGTGCACGATCTCGACGACATCGCCGGCACGCAGCTGCGTGGTCGGCCAGGCCTCCGCAGTGACGACGTCGCGATTGAGCTCGACGGCGACGCGGCGGCCGCCGAGACCCAGGCGAGCGACCAGCTCGGCGATGGTGACGCCGTTTTCGACGTCGCTGTCTTCGCCGTTGATTTGCACGCGCATGGCGCGGGATAGCGAGGCAGTGGCGGTTTTACAACCTGCAGGTGCCTTGCTATCTGGCCGCAATGGCCGCACGAGCGGCTCCCTCCAGTCTCCCCGTCGCACGCATCGATCGCAGCGCGCTCATCCGCAACTTCGGCGAGGTGCGCCGCCTCGTCGGCCCCGGCGTCCGCGTGCTCGCGATGATCAAGTCCGACGCGTACGGTCACGGAGCCAGGGGCTGCGCCGACGCACTGCTTGGTGCCGGCTGCCGCGCGTTTGGCGTGGTCACCGTCGCCGAGGCTGCCGAACTGGCGCCGCACGTTCACGCCATCGCCCCCGATGCGCGCGTCGTGATCTTCGGGGGCATCCTTGCGCAGGACGCGCGCATGGCCGTGGAGGCCGGCGCCGAGGTGGCCACACAGGAGATCGCGGTGGTGCAGGCGCTCGGCGCGGCGGCCGCTGCGGTGGGCCGCGAGGCCGCCGTGCACATCAAGATCGATACCGGGATGCACCGCCTCGGCATCGCTCCGGGCGATGCCGTCTCCTTCGCCGCGGCGGCGGCCAAGGTCCGCGGCGTGCGTCTGACGGCCATATGCTCGCATTTCGCGCAGGCGGAGTCCGTCACCGGCGAGGTCACCTTCGGGCAGCTCGAGCACCTGCTGGCTGCCGATCAGGCGCTGCAGGCGGCCGGGTTTTCGCTGGAGCGGCACATGGCCAACAGCGCCGCCATCCTGACCCGCAAGGAAGCACACCTGGACATGGTGCGGCCCGGGATCATGCTCTACGGTATCCATCCCGACCCGTGCCTGCGCGACCGCGCCTCGCTGACGCCGGTGATGACGCTGGAGGCGGCGGTCGTGCGCGTGGCCTGGATCGCGGCCGGCGAAGGCATCAGCTACGGCCACACCTATCGCACCAGCAGCGATACGAAGGTGGCGACGGTGCGGTGCGGCTACGCCGACGGCTATCCGCGCCACCTGAGCAATCGCGGCATGGTGATGGTGGCGGGAACGGTTGCGCCGGTGATCGGCCGGGTTTGCATGGACCATACGATGGTGGACGTCACCGCCATCGACGACGTCGCGGTCGGCGACCGCGTGGTGATGTGGGGACATTCACCGAGCGTCGAGGAGATGGCCGAGCGCGCCGGAACGATCGGCTATGAGCTGGTGGCGCGCCTCGGCAAGCGCGTCGAGCGGATCTTCGAATAGACGGAACCGCAGCGGGGAATGAGCACGATGATCAAGACGGCGCTTCTCAGCGTCAGCGACAAGACGGGACTGGTCGAGCTTGCCAGCGCGCTCGACGAGCTGGGCGTCAAGATCCTGTCCACCGGCGGCACCGCGGCCGTGCTTCGAGGTGCCGGCATCGGCGTCGTCGAGGTCAGCGAACACACGGGCTCGCCCGAGATCATGGATGGCCGCGTCAAGACGCTGCATCCCAGGATCCACGGCGGGATCCTGGCGCGCCGCGAAGACCCCTCGCACGTGCGGCAGATGGCCGAGCAGGCCATCGAGCCCATCGACCTGGTCTGCGTCAATCTCTATCCGTTCGCCGAGGTCACCGCGCGCGGGTGCACCTACGAGGAGGCCATCGAGAACATCGACATCGGCGGGCCGTCCATGGTGCGCTCGGCAGCCAAGAATCACGCGGACGTCGTGGTGCTGGTGGATCCGGCGGATTATGCCCGCATCATCGAGGAGCTGCGTGGCAGCGGCCAGATCGCGCTGGCCACGCGCAAGGAGCTGGCGCGCAAGGCCTATGCGGCCACGGCCGCCTATGACGGCATGATCGCCGACTGGCTCGGTCGCCAGAGCGGCGCCGCCGCCGCCGAGTTCGGTCCGACCCTGCATCAGCAGTGGCTGCTCGTGCAGGGGCTGCGCTACGGCGAGAACCCGCACCAGCGTGCCGCCTTCTACAAGGCGCCCAGGATCGAAGGCCCGTCGGTGGCCGCCGCGCGCGTCCTGGCCGGCAAGGAGCTCTCCTACAACAACATCGTCGATGCGGATGCGGCGCTCCAGCTCGTGATGGAGTTCGAGGAGCCCGTGTGCGTGGCCATCAAGCATACCAATCCGTGCGGCGTGGCGGTGGCCGCCGGCGCCCGCGAGGCCTTCGACAAGGCGCGCCGCTGCGATCCGGTCTCGATCTTCGGCGGCATCGTCGGCTTCAACCGCGAGGTCGATCTCGCCACGGCCGAGGCGATGAAGGACGTCTTCCTCGAGATCATCCTGGCGCCCTCGTTCACGCCCGAGGCGCTCGAGCTGTACGCATCGAACAAGAAGCTGGCCGGCGTGAGGCTGCTGCAGGTGGATTCGCGGGCCGACGGCGGCGACGACGCGCTCGACATGAAACGCGTGCTCGGCGGCCTGCTGGTGCAGACGCGCGATCTGCAGGACTCGGCGGCCGCGCAGTGCAGGGTCGCGACGCGGCGTGCGCCGACGGCGATGGAGCTGCGCGCGCTCGATTTTGCCTGGAAGGTCTGCAAGCACGCCAAATCCAACACGATCGTGCTTGCGAACGAGGACCACGTGGTAGGCGTCGGCGCCGGCCAGATGAGCCGCGTCGACTCGGCGCGCCTGGCGGTGGCTCGCGCGCGCGAGCACGGGCTGAGCCTCGAAGGCTGCGTGGTGGCGTCCGACGCGTTCTTCCCTTTCCGAGACGGGTTGGACGTCTGCGCGGCCGCCGGCGCGCGTGCCGTCATCCAGCCCGGCGGCAGCCTGCGCGACGCCGAAGTCATCGCGGCTGCCGACGAGCATGGAATGGCCATGGTGCTGACCGGCGTGCGCCACTTCCGGCATTGAGACGGCGGCGATGAAAGTTCTCGTAGTCGGAAGCGGAGGGCGCGAGCACGCGCTGGCATGGAAGCTGGCGAGCGATCGCGCCGCCACCAAGGTTTTCGTCGCGCCGGGCTCGGAGGCCATGGCGGAGGTGGCCGAGCGTGTTTCCATCGAGGCGCTCGACATCCGCGGCCTGGCCGACTTCGCCCAGCGCGAGGGCATCGGCCTGACGGTGGTCGGTCCGGAGGCCCCGCTGGCGGCCGGAATCGTCGACGAGTTCCGCGCGCGCGGCCTGCGCATCTTCGGCCCCGACAGCGAGGGCGCGCGCCTGGAAGCTTCGAAGGCGTTCGCCAAGCGCCTGCTGACGAAAGCGGGCATACCCACCGCCGCCTACGCCGAGTTCGACGCGAGCCAGCTCCACGAGGCGCAGCGATTCGCGCGCGAGCTCGGCTTCCCCGTCGTCGTCAAGGCCGACGGCCTGGCGGCCGGCAAGGGCGTCGTGATCTGCGCCAGCGAGAAGGAGAGCGACGACGCCATCGCCGACATGCTGGTGGCAGGCAGTTTTGGCGAGGCGGGGCGCCGCGTCGTGGTCGAGGAGTTCATGGAGGGCGAGGAAGCGTCCTTCATGGCGATCACCGATGGGCGCACGGCGCTGCCGCTGGTGACCTCGCAGGATCACAAGACGGTTTTGGACGGCGACCGCGGTCCCAACACGGGCGGCATGGGAGCCTATTCGCCTGCGCCGGTGATCACGCCGGCGATGCACGAGCTCATCATGGCCACCGTCATCGAGCCGACCGTCACGGCGCTGCGCGAAGCCGGCATCGACTACCGCGGCGTGCTCTACGCCGGAATCATGGTGACGCCGCGCGGCCCCAGGGTGCTCGAGTACAACGTCCGATTCGGAGACCCCGAATGCCAGGCGATCCTGATGCGGCTGCGCTCGAGCCTGGTCGAGCTGCTGCTGGCAGCCATCGATGGACGGCTCGATCGTATCGAGCTGCAATGGGAGCCTGGAACCTCGGCGTGCATCGTCATGGCGGCCGAGGGCTATCCTGGCAAGGTCCGCGCAGGCGACGCCATCGAGGGAATCGAGAATGCACGACGCGTTCCGGCGGTGCAGGTCTTTCACGCCGGCACGCGCTGCGACAGCCAGGGCCGCTTCGTCACGGCGGGAGGCCGCGTTTTGGGCGTGTGCGCAACGGGCGCGACGGCGGTCGAGGCCACCGCGCGCGCATACGAAGCGGCGGGCAAAATCCACTGGACGGGTGCGCACTATCGGCGAGACATCGCCTGGCGCGCGCTGGCGCGCGAACGACAGCAGAACAAAGGAGCATCATGAGCACGAGCAAGGGCAAGGGCGGCGGCGCGAGCAGGAGCACGCGCGCGGCCGGTAAAGGCGCCAAGGCATCTCAGACGGGCTCGGCCAAGCGCGGGCGCAACTCCTCGGTCCGAGCCGCCGGCCGGCCGAGCAAGGCCGCGCGGCCGCTGGTCGGCATCCTGATGGGCAGCGCCAGCGACCTGGAAGTGATGGGCGAGGGCGCCAAGATCCTCGAGGAGCTGGGTATCGCGCACGAGGTGGTGGTGACCTCGGCGCACCGCTCGCCCGCCAAGACCGCAGAGTACGCCTCGACGGCGCGCGATCGCGGCCTGCAGGTGCTGATCGTCGGCGCCGGCGTCGCGGCGCATCTCGCCGGTGCGGTGGCTGGCATCACCACGCTGCCGGTGCTGGGCGTGCCGCTCGACTCCGGGCCGCTGCGCGGCATGGACGCGCTGCTGTCGACGGTGCAGATGCCCGCCGGTGTGCCCGTGGGCACACTGGCCATCGGCGCCGCCGGCGCGCGCAACGCCGCGCTGCTGGCGGCACAGATCCTGTCGCTGTCCGACGAACGCCTGGCGCGTGCGATGGCCGACCGCAAGAAGAAGATGGCCGACGCGGTGCCGGGGTTGGTGCGGCGCTATCCCGAGGGCAGTTAGCTGGACCTGCCAGCCGCGAGCATCGCCGAGGCCGCGTGCGCCCTTTCGAGCGGCGGCCTCGTCGTCTACCCCACCGAGACCGTCTACGGCATCGCGGCCGACGCGGGCAACGCCGCCGCCATCGAACGGCTGCTCGAGCTGAAGGGTCGCGACGCTGGGCGTGGCATCTCGCTGCTCGTTGCCAGCCTGGAGTCGGCAGCGCAGCTTCTTGCGCAGCCACCGCCGCCCGCCGCGCGCGCGCTCGTGGAGCGATTCTGGCCGGGGCCGCTGACGATCGTGCTGCCGGCAGCGAAGCACGTCGCGCCGGCGCTCGTGGGGCCGGGCGGAGGCGTCGGCCTTCGCTGCAGCAGCGATCCGGTCGCCGCAGCGCTGGTGACAGCGCTCGGCCGCGCCGTCACGTCCACGTCCGCCAATCCTTCGGGGCAGCCGCCGGCACGCACCGCCGAGGAGGCACGCCGTTACTTTCGCAGCGGCGTCGACGCGTTTCTCGATGGGGGCGCGCGCGTGGACACCACCGTTTCGACGGTAGTTGAGTTTTTGCAGTCGCGCGCGTATCTGCGCCGCGCCGGTGCGATCGACGCCGCCGCCATCGCCGCGCTCGCGCCGCTTTCGGAGGATTCCCTTGGCTAGATTTCGTCCCTTTCGCGGACTCCGTTATGCCGCCGCGCGCGTGGGCGCGCTCGACGACGTCGTCGCACCTCCCTACGACGTGATCAGCCCGGCCGAGCGCGACGACCTCTACGCAAGAAGCCCCTACAACTGCACCCGCCTCATCCTGAACAAGGACGGCCACGATGAAGCGGCGCGGCAGTACCGCGACTGGAGCGGCAGCGGCGTCCTGCAGCGCGACGAGGCGCCAGCCTTCTACCTGTACGTGCAGGACTTCGAGGCAGCCGGCCCTCGCCGCCGCATCGGCGTGCTGGGCGCGCTGGCGCTGGAGCCGTACAAGACCGGCGTCGTGCTGCGCCACGAGAACACCTTCGCCCACCACAAGCAGGATCGCCTCGAGCTGACCCGGCGCGTGAAGGCCAATCTCAGCCCGATCTTCTGCGTGTACTCGCGGCCCGGCTTCGTCCCCGAGCCCGATGGCGGCTGGGAGAGCGTTCCCGACATCGACGTCGTGCATCAGGGGAATCGCCATCGCGTGTGGTCGGTCCGCGAGGCCGGCAACATCGAGCGCATTCGTGCAGCGGTGTCGGACCAGGCGCTGTTCATCGCCGACGGACACCACCGCTACGAGACCGCGCTGAACTACTGGTACGAAATCTCCGGAGGCAAGGAGCCGCCGACGGGCGACGATGCGCCGGGCGACGAGGAGGCGCCCGCCGCGCACGTGCTCGCGTTCCTGGCGACGTTCGAGGATCCCGGCATGGTCATCCTGCCCACGCACCGCGAGCTGGTCGACAGCGGCGGCGCCGACTGCGACGCCTTCTGGCGCGCGCTGTCGTCGCAGTTCAAGCTGCGCCGCTTCGAGCGCAGCACGCAGGGCATCGAGCAGCTGCAGGCCGCTCTGGCAGCGGCCGACAAGGGGACGCATGCGTTCGGGATCGGCCTGCGCGACATGCAGCACCTGCTGCTGGCCACGCGCTCGGTGACGCGCCAGCCGCACTCACCGCTCGACGAGCTCGACGTCAAGGTCCTGCACGACGACATTCTCGGCCGCGCGCTCAGCGCTGCCGGCGGGAAGGACGCCAAGCTTGCCTACTCGATCGACGGCCGCGCGCTGCTCGAGCGCGTGCTACGGGGCGAGCTGGAAGGCGCCTTCCTGATGAACGCGACGCGGCCCGAGCAGATGGCGGCGGTCTGTCGCGCCGGCGAGCTGATGCCGCACAAGTCTACGTATTTCTACCCGAAGCTGCTGACCGGGCTCGTCTTTCACGAACTGCAATAGCGGCCGACAAACGACGCTGGCGCACTCCACGACGGATTGCAGCGGCGCCAGCAACCGATCGCAGCGGGTCGCAGAGCGGGCCCGTTCACGTCGCAGGCGCGCTCGGTGGCGGATCCGCAAAATCACTCAGCGGCCGAATCGTCGTGTTTGGCGAAGACGGGGCGCGTCGCCGGACTCGGGGCGGACCGTGGGGTGCCCCGCTGGAAAGCAGCGAATTCTACTCGACGTCTTCGCCGAAGTGCGCCCGTGCGATGCGGGCCTTGAGGTATTCGAGGGTGCCGAGGTCCTCGATGATGTCGCCCCCGGTGTCGTAGAAGAAAATCTCGCCGTCCTTGTTGCGGCCCACCGCCACCAGCCATTCGAGCTCGTCGCGGTCTTCGAGCAGGTAGTTGATGGCCTGCGAGACGCCCTTTCCCGGAATGATCGTGATCTTGGTGCGGGGAGCCGTGGATTTTGCTGCAGGCGTCTTTTTCTTCATGGGCCGGTCTCCCGGTGCGTGCGAAGCCGAGCGTAGGAGCGGGTCCGGCTCATGTCAACTCTAGGGTGCACACGGTTTCGACGTGGAAAGTGTGCGGAAACATGTCGATCGGGCACGCCTCCTTCAGGCGATAACCATGCTCGGCGGCAATGCGCAGATCGCGCGCCAGCGTCGTCGGATTGCACGAGACGTAAACCCATCGCGGTGCCCCGAGACGCGCGCACGGCGCGGCTGCGTCGGTCAGTCCGCTGCGCGGCGGATCGACGACGAGCACATCGGGGCGTACCGCCGCCTTCTCCAGGTAGTCACCTGCGCGCGCCGCGACGAAGCGCACGTTGGCCAGGCCCGCAGCACGCGCCGAAGCGCGGCCCGTCTCCACCGCCGTTCGATCCTCGTCGACCGCGGTCAGGCGCCCGGAGCGCCGTGCGAGGGCGAGCGAGAAATTGCCGGCGCCGGCGTAGAGCTCCAGGACGCTGGCGCCCGGCGCCGGCAGCGCGGCCTGCACCGTCTTCTCCACCAGCAGAAGATTTCCTTTCGTGTTGACCTGGCCGAACGAGGCGCCCGGCAGCTCGACGTCCACGCCCTCGGCGACCGTGAACACGCGTCGAACGTCGCCCCACTGTCTGCGCCAGCCACGCCCCTGCATGACGACGCCGCGGATGGGATTGGCGTGCTCGTCGACCACGCGCTGCGCCGCCACGGTGTCACCATGCCGCAGCCGGCCTCCGCTCTGGATGGCAAGGACCAGGCCCGGCAGGCGCCCGCGCGTGGCGATCTCGACGCGCATCACGCGCGTGGCCAGTGAGGCTACGAAGGCCTCGATCTGCGGAAGCGCCGCGCGAATCGGCTCTTCGGCCAGAAGGCAGTCGGCTACCGGCACCAGCCGATTGGTCCGGGCCTGGTAGAAGCCGATGCGGGCGTCCTGGAAGCGCAGGCTCAGGCGATTGCGGTACCCGAACAGCTCGGGGGACGGCAACACCTCGCGCACGGGAGGCTCGTGGATCGCGCCGATGCGCTCGAGCGCGTCCACCACGGCCCGTTTCTTGGCGGCCAGCTGGGCGGCATAGTCCACCTGCTGCCAGGGGCAGCCTCCGCACTGCTCGACGATCGGACACGGCGGCGCCACACGAGAAGGCCCGGGCTCGAGCACGTCCAGAGTGCGCGCCTGCAGATACGATCCCTGGTCGGCCGTCACCTGCGCGCGCACGCGGTCGCCGGGCGCGACTCCTTCGACGAAGACGACGCGCCCATCACCACTGCGAGCGACGCCGGCGCCGCCGAAGGCCAGAGACTCGATGGTCAGATCCAGCTCCACCATCGTACAAGTCGGTGCGGGAGCTGCCGTTTGCAACCGATGGCGCATTTCACCCCCGCCTTGACTTGCGGTCTTGCCAACCCGTACCCTGCCGAGTAGTGAAACTTACCGTCCTTGGCTCGGGGGATGCGTTTTGTGCCGCCGGCTCCCTACACAGCTGCAACGTCCTGGAGCATGGGGGCGGCAAGATCGTGCTCGAATGCGGCCCGGCCATCCTTGCCGGCCTCAAGCGCAACGGCTTCAATACCGGCGACATCGACGCGGTGGTGGTCTCCCACCTGCACGGCGACCACTTCGGCGGCATTCCGTTCCTGTTTCTCGAGTACCTGTTCGAGAACCCGCGCACGCGGCCGCTGACGCTGGTGGGCCCGCCCACCGTCCTCACGCGCAGCCTGGCCCTGTATGCTGGCTACTACCGCGAACTGCAGTCCTTCGAGCTGCCCTTCGAGATCAAGGTCTGCGAGATGCGGCCGGGCTCGCGCGCGGAAGTGGCCGGTTTCCAGATCGAATCGTTCCAGGTCCCGCACAACGCCGATCCGGTCGCGCTCGGCTATCACTTCACGTGCCCGGAAGGGCGGGTGCTTTTTTCGGGCGACTCGGCCTGGACCGAGGAGTTCATCCATCGGAGCCAGGACGTGGACCTGTTTCTGTGCGAGTGCTGCACGATGGAGCCGGCCACGCCCATGCACACCGCCTACACCGACCTGCTCGCGCACCGCGACCAGCTCGGCTGCAAGCGCCTGCTGCTGACCCACCTTGGCGAAGACGTGCGCGCGGCCGCCGAGTTCCGCTATGAGCGTGCCCGCGACGGCCTCATCATCGAATTCTGAAGCGACGCAACGGCGAATCCCGAAGCGACGGCGAATTCCGAAGCGACGCAACGAGCGCGGCCGCGGGCGTGTCTGCGGCGGACCGCGCCGCGCTCGCGCTTCGTGTCCGCCGTGGACATGCCCGTGGCCGCGCCCTCCTCGCGCGCGCCGCGGTTCAAGCCGAGCGGCGCATGCGCTCTTCGATCTCGTCGATGCGCTCGAGCAGGTTCATCGTGATCTGGTGCGTGGCGCCCCAGATCTCGTGCCGCCCCGCCGTGATGACGGAGATGTCGTAGTCGTTGCCGCCCCACTGCCGGACGCGCTGCGCGTGGTGACGCGGGTCGCGAAGCCGCTGCAACGGCACGTGAAAGACGTCGGCAACCTCGTCAGGGTTCGCACGGAACTGGTACCCTTGCGGCAGCAGTCCCACCCACGGCGTGATCACGTACTGCGTCGCCATCGTGTAGACGTCGTCCAGGCACCCGATGACCTGCACGTGCGAAGGATCGATCCCGATCTCCTCGGCGCTCTCCCGCAGCGCGCAGGAGACGAGGTCGTCGTCGTCGCTGCACATCTTGCCGCCGGGAAACGCGACCTGCCCTTTGTGGCTCGGCAGATGCTCGCTGCGCAGGGTGTAGATGATGTCGAAATCCTCCTCGGACGGCACGAGCGGGATCAGCACCGCGCACGGTATGGCCTCGGGCGCCGACAGCTTGCGCCGCGGCCGCCGGCGCAGATGCTCGGCGAGCTGTTGAGGAAGCGTCATCGAGCCAATGTGCGCAGGCTATGCGGGGTCTGCAAGCGGTCTGCACCGGGGGATCGTCTGCGCTAGGCTCCCTCGGTGACTGCCGACGTCATCGTTGCGCACTACAACGAGATCACGCTCAAGCTCGGGCACCGCTCCATCTTCGTGGCACGGCTCCTCGACAACGTGCGAAAAGCGCTCGCCGGGCTGCCCGTCGGTGCGGTGTCGCACAGCACGGGCCGCGTCGTCATCGAGCTCGCGGGCACCGGCGCCGACGCGGTCGTGCAGCGCCTGGTGGCGGTGCCGGGCATCGCCAACATCCTGCCCGCTCGCCGCCTGGAGCCGACGCTGGAGGCGCTCGACGCCGCCGTTGGCGAGGCGCTCGAGCATTGGCGGCCCTCAGGAAGCTTTGCGGTACGGGTGCGACGCGCCGACAAGCGCTTCCCCGTTTCCTCGCCGGAAGTGGGCGCGCGAGTGGGCGCGGCCATCGTTGCAGCCACTGCGGCGCGCGTCGATCTCGATCATCCCGACTCGGCAGTGCACGTCTTCATTCTGGCCGACCAGATTCTGCTCGCGTTCGAGCGCATCGAAGGCTGCGGAGGCCTGCCCGTTGGAAGCGCAGGACGGGTGGTGCTGCTGCTGTCGGGCGGCATCGATTCTCCGGTGGCCGGACTTCGCATGCAGCGTCGGGGCGCGCGCCTGGAGGCGGTGCACTTCCACAGCGCGCCGATGCTAAGCGCGGCAAGCCAGGAAAAGGCGCGGGCGCTGTGCGGGATCCTGGCGCGCGGACAGGGCTCGATCCGGCTGTCGCTGGTGCCGTTCGGCGAGACGCAGGCGCAGATCGTCGCCGCCGTCCCTCGCTCGCTACGCGTCGTGCTGTACCGGCGCATGATGATGCGCATCGCCAGCGAGTTCGGCCGCCGCGCGCGCGCCGGAGCCCTGGTGACCGGAGAGAGCCTCGGGCAGGTCGCATCGCAGACGCTGACCAACATGAGCGTGATCGAGCGTGCCGCGTCGATCTCGGTGCTGCGGCCGCTGGTGGGCATGGACAAGCTGGAGATCAGCCGCTACGCCGATCGCGAAGGCACCTTCGAGATCTCCATCCAGCCGGACCAGGACTGCTGCTCGCTGTTCGTTCCCAGGCATCCGGCGACCGCCGCCGATATGGACGAAGTGCTGGAAGCCGAGGCGCGGCTGGACACGGCGGCGATGGTGGAATCGTGCATCGACCGGGCGCGCGTGGAGTTCCTGGACGCGGTGTGGCCTGCGCATCGCTCGCCGGCTCGCGCGGCCATGACCTGAGGTTCAGCGCCGCTTGCGCGCGCTCGACCAGAGGCGTTCGAAGGCAGCGGTCAACTCGGGCCCGAGGCCCGGCGGCAAGTCGAGCTTGTTCGCATCGACGACTCGCGGCCTGGACGGCGGCGCCGCCGCCGGCCGCGAAGCGTCCTTTTTCTGCACCGGCGCATCCTCCTCGACGCGTCCGACCACGAAGAACAGCTCGCGCACCACCTCACGGCCCATTCGCTCGTTGAGGCGGCCGACGAGTTCCTTCTGCAGCAGGCTCAGCTCCTGCAGCCAGCTCGACGTCCGGACGGCGATCACCAGGCGCGTACCATCGAGGCGCACGGGCTGCGCATTGCGTGCGATGGTGGCGCCGACCACGTCATCCCAGGCCTGCCATACGCGGTAGTCATCGAGGCGTCGATGCAGGTTCAGGCGAGCCAGCGCCTGCTCCAGCACGCTCGACAGACGGATGGGCCCGGCACCCTTCACCAGCGGCCTCCGCGCCAGGAAGGATGCCCGCCATCGTCGTCGGCGGCTGCGAGATCGTGTCGCAACGAGGTCACGCGCCGCCTCCTATCAGAGCGCCGCCCTGGCGCCCAGGCATCGACATGGACGACCGGCGCAAGGGGGGACGGAAACGCACAATTCTCCCGTGTCCGCACAGGGCCGAAATTGCCCGACTCATGTCGGATGAAGTACGTCCCCCCATCGCTGATCATTTTCGGCCGCGGGGCTTGGCTGCCGGCGCCGGCAGGGGTACAAATCACAATATATTGTGGTATGGCGGTCCTCGGCGTCTATGGAATGTGTAGCTCCTTCCGGCAAGTGCGTTACCATCGAAACGGCAATAGTGGCGAAAGTTCGGAGAACCGCCTGGAGAATCTATGGATGAGAAAGCAGCTCGCGTAGTCGGAACAGAGGTGGAGCAGGCGATGTCGACCAGGACGGGGCGCGGCCTCAGCTTTTCGCGCCGGCTGTCCAAGGCAGGAGTCGATCCCTACAGCACGGTGGAGTGGGAGCTGCGAGATGCCGTCATCCAGGGAGAGGGCGGCAAGGTCGTCTTCGAGCAGCGCGGCGTCGAGTTCCCTGCCAACTGGTCGCAGCTGGCCACCAATGTCGTCGCATCCAAGTATTTCCGCGGCCCGCTCGGCAGCCCGCAGCGCGAGACCAGCGTCCGCCAGCTCATCGGCCGCGTCGTCACCACCATCGTGGGCTGGGGCGAGGCACAGGGATACTTCGCCGACCTCGTCGCGCGCGACATCTTCCGCGACGAGCTCACGCACCTGATGCTCGAGCAGTACGCCTGCTTCAACAGCCCGGTATGGTTCAACGTCGGCGTGGAGGCCCGGCCGCAGTGCTCGGCCTGCTTCATCCTGTCGGTCGACGACACGATGGACTCGATCCTGGACTGGTACCGCAAGGAAGGCGTGATCTTCAAAGGCGGCTCGGGCTCGGGCGTCAACCTCTCGCGCATCCGCTCGTCCAAAGAGGAGCTCGGCGGCGGCGGCACAGCCTCCGGCCCCGTCTCCTTCATGCGCGCCGCCGACGCCTCGGCCGGCGTGATCAAGTCGGGCGGCAAGACTCGCCGTGCGGCCAAGATGGTCGTGCTCAACGTCGACCATCCGGACGTCGAGGAGTTCATCTGTTGCAAGGCCGAGGAAGAAAAGAAGGCCTGGGCGCTGATCGATGCCGGCTACGACGGCGCCATCGACGGCACCGCCTACGGATCCGTCTTCTTCCAGAACGCGAACAACTCGGTGCGGGTCACCGACGATTTCATGCGCGCGGTGGCCGTCGACGGCCCCTGGAGCACGCGGCAGGTGCTGTCGGGGCAGCCGGCGCAGACCTACAGGGCGCGCGACCTGTGGCGCAAGATCGCCGAGAACGCCCATTTCTGCGGCGATCCGGGGCTGCAGTTCGATACGACCATCAACGACTGGCACACCTGCCCCAACACGGGCCGCATCAACGCGTCCAATCCGTGCAGCGAGTACATGCACCTGGACAACTCGGCCTGTAACCTGGCGTCGCTGAACCTGATGAAGTTCACCGATGCCTCGGGCCGCTTCGAGGTGGAATCCTTCGCGCATGCGGTGGACCTCCTGATCACGGCGCAGGACATCCTGGTCGACAATTCGAGCTACCCGACCGACGAGATCGGCAAGACCGCCCGCGAGTACCGCCAGCTCGGCCTCGGCTACGCCAACCTCGGCGCGCTGCTGATGTCGATGGGCCTTCCCTACGACTCCGACGCCGGCCGCGCCTATTCGGCGGCCGTCACCTCCCTGATGTGCGGGCGCGCCTACGACCAGTCGACGAGGATCGCCGAGGCGATGGGACCCTACGCCGGGTACGCCGCCAACCGCGAGCCGCAGCTGCGCGTCATCGAGAAGCACCGCGAGAAGTCGCGCGCGATCGACTCGGCCTACGTGCCGCTGGACCTGCTCTCGGCCAGCCGCGACGTCTGGGACTCGGCACTGTCACGGGGCCGCACCCACGGCGTACGCAACTCGCAGGTGACGGTGCTGGCGCCGACCGGAACGATCGCGTTCATGATGGACTGCGACACCACCGGTGTGGAGCCCGACATCGCGCTGGTCAAGTACAAGAAGCTGGTCGGCGGCGGCATGCTCAAGTTCGTCAACACCACGGTGTCGCGGGCGCTGCGCAAGCTCGGCTACGAGACGAGGCAGGTCACCGACATCCTCGAGTACATCGACGAGCACGACACCATCGAAGGCGCGCCGCACCTGCTCGAGGAGCACCTCCCGGTCTTCGACTGCGCCTTCAAACCGCGCTCGGGCGTTCGCTCGATCGAGCCGCTCGGCCACATCCGCATGATGGGCGCGGTCCAGCCGTTCCTGTCGGGCGCGATCTCCAAGACCGTCAACATGCCCACCGACGCGACCATCGAGGATGTGGAGAACATCTACTTGGAGTCATGGCGGCTGGGGCTGAAGGCCGTGGCGATCTACCGGGACGGCTGCAAGCGAAGCCAGCCGCTCAACACCGGCACCGACGCCAAGAAGGAGAAGACGGCCGAGGCGGTCGAGGAGCCGGCGCGGCCGGTGCGCCATCGTCTCGGCGCCGATTGCCGCTCGATCCGCCACAAGTTCGATGTGGCCGGACACGAGGGCTACATCCACGTCGGCTTCTTCGAGGACGGCACCCCGGGCGAGATCTTCATCAAGATGGCCAAGGAGGGCTCGACCATCTCGGGCCTGATGGACACCATCGCCACGCTGACCTCGCTGTCGCTGCAGTACGGCGTGCCGCTGGAAGCGCTGGTGAACAAATTCGCACACGTGCGCTTCGAGCCCTCGGGCTTCACCAAGAACCCGGACATCCCGGTGGCCAAGAGCCTGACCGACTACATCTTCCGCTTCCTCGGCAGCCGCTTCCTCGGCGAGAACAAGGTCGAGGCCACGGTGGTGACCGAGTCTGGCGAGGTCAAGGCGCCGTCGGGACGGCCCGAGCTGAAGGTCGTCGAGGGCGGGCAGGGCAGGCCGACCGATCTGTTCCTTTCGCAGAGCGATGCGCCCACGTGCTCGGACTGCGGCTCCATCATGATCCGCAACGGCGCCTGCTATAAATGCCACAACTGCGGCGCCACCAGCGGCTGCTCGTAAACGTCGCGTGCCGGTCTGGCGCCTTTCCTCGGCAAAGGCGCCAGGCCGCGAGCGGGAGGAAGGGAAGAGGAGACTGCGAAGGAGTGCGTCGCTGGAGCTAACGGGCCGCCGCGGCCGCATCGGAGCCGGGCACGACGATCATGACCTCGCCCGGCCGCACCCAGTTCTGCGAGGTGCGAAGCTCGGTCTCCAGCGCGCGTGGATCGCTCTTGAGCGACTCGAGCCGCTCTTCCAGGGCGGCATTGGCCAGAATGCGCTCGTGCACCCGGTCCGAACGGTCGGCGACCTGGGCGCGCAGGGCGCGCAGGCCCGGAAGGCCGTACGGGCCGAGGAAAAGCGAGTACGCGAGCACGATGGCGCTGATCCCGAGCAGCCGCACCAGCCAGACGAAGACGGTATGGGACGAGCGCATTCTTGCCGAAGTCCTGCTCGCGACTCGCCGGCGCCAGCCGAGGTCGCCAGCGGCCGCGCTTGCGCAGCACGAGACGCGGCAACCATACACGCCGCGCACGGCTGCGGCGACTGAAATACGCATCACGGAGAAGGCAGGATCATGAGGATCGAGTCCGTTCACGCGCGCGAGATACTCGACTCGCGCGGCAACCCCACCATCGAAGCCGAGGTCCGCGTGGCGGGCGGCGCCATCGGGCGTGCCTGCGTTCCATCGGGCGCATCGACCGGCCAGCACGAGGCGCTCGAGCTGCGCGACGGCGACAAGAAGCGCTACGGCGGCAAGGGCGTGCTCAAGGCCGTGGCCAACGTGAACAAGACCATCGCCAAGGCCGTGACGGGGATGGACGTGCGCGATCAGGCGGCGGTGGACCGGCGGATGATCGAGCTCGACGGTACGCCCAACAAATCCGCACTCGGCGCCAATGCCATCCTGGCCGTGTCGCTGGCGGTGGCCCAGGCGGCCGCGGCTCACACCAGGCAGCCGCTGTTCCGGTCCATCGGAGGCAGCCGCGCCACAACGCTGCCGGTGCCGCTCATGAACATCGTCAACGGCGGCGCCCACGCCGACAACCGGCTCGACTTCCAAGAGTTCATGATCGTGCCGCACGGCGCCCGTACTTTCGCGGACGCTCTGCGCATGGGCGCCGAGATCTTCCAGGCGCTCAAGGCCGTGCTCCATGGGCGCAAGCAGAGCACCAACGTCGGCGACGAGGGCGGCTTCGCGCCCGACCTGAAGACCAACGACGAGGCCATCGAGGTGGTGCTCGAGGCAATCGAAAAAGCCGGTTATTCCGCGGGAAAACACGCATCTTTGGCGCTCGATGCGGCAGCCACGGAGCTGTGGGAGGACGGCCGCTACCACTTCAAGAAATCGGACGGCGGCCGGAAGACCTCCGACCAGATGATCAAGCTCTACGAGCGTCTGGTCGGCCGGTACCCGATCGTCTCCATCGAGGACGGCCTTGCCGAGGACGATTGGGACGGCTGGGTCCAGCTCACCAGGAAGCTCGGCAAGAAGGTCCAGCTGGTCGGCGACGACCTCTTCGTGACCAACAGCGAGCGCCTGCGCCGCGGCATCGATGTGCGTGCGGCCAATTCCATTCTGATCAAGGTCAACCAGATCGGGTCTCTGACCGAAACCCTCGAAGCCATCAAGACCGCCCGCAAGGCCGGCTACACCTCCGTCATCTCGCACCGCTCCGGCGAGACCGAGGACGCCACGATCGCCGATTTGTCGGTCGCCACCGGAGCCGGGCAGATCAAGACCGGATCTCTCTCGCGCGGCGAGAGGACCGCCAAGTACAACCAGCTCCTTCGCATCGAGGAGTCACTTGGGAAACGCGCGATTTACCCTGGAAAGAAGGCATTCGCGTGACGATCCGCCGCGCGCGTGAAGCCACCGGGAATGCTCGCCACGGCTGCGATCGAGCGCGCCAGCGCATCCTTCGAAGAGCTCGCGACGTCGAATCGACGACATCTCGACGTGTGCATAGGCGCCCATGCGAGTGCGTTTTTGTTGACTCCCGTGTCTCTGGGTCTCTATAATTCGTTCAGTGTGTAAGCTCGGTGTGCACACCGTTCGATGCTTCGCCTGCGAGGGTGTTCGCGGATAACAGCTGAAGGAGGCAAACCAATGGCTGGAAGAAAGAAGGCATCGAAGAAGAAGGGCGGCAAGAAGAAGGCCGCCAAGAAGGCTGGAAAGAAGAAGGGCGGCAAGAAGAAGGCCGCCAAGAAGAAGGCTGGCAAGCGCAAGGCCAGCAAGCGGAGTGCCGCTCCCGCTGCCGAGGGAGCTGCACCGAAGCGTCGTCGCACCGCGCGTCGTCGCACCGCGAAGAAGTAGTCCGACTCGTCGGACTTGTTCGTAGCCGGCTGGCCATCGGCCGGCGAGCAACGGGCTGAACGGTCGGCCGGTTGTCGAGGATAGAAAGGGAAAAACCAGGTACGAGCGCCCGGTTTCGTACCTAAAGCGAGCACCCACAGGCGAAGCAGGAACCCCACGGGGTTCGAAGAAGCCTCCCGGACCTTCCGGGAGGCTTTTTTCGTCGGGGCGCTGCTGCCGGTGCGGGCTGCTGCTTGGAGCCGGCAACGGACGGCGCGGGCCGCGGACGTGACCGTCACCGCGCGGGCAGCGTCGGCATCTGGCCGGATCCGAGGCGCGGAACGATGCGGCTGGTGTGAGGAGGCGCCCCCCGTGGTCGCCGTTGACATCGAGTCAGGTGTCCAATACTAGACCGCAAAATTCAGCGCCCCACGGAGGATCAACCACCCATGGCCGAGCAAGCAACGAGTGCGAAGCAAGTTTTCGAAGTGATGCCTTCGCGGTTCAACGCAGCCGCTGCCCAAGGCGTCAACGCCACCTATCAGTTCGATCTGACCGGCGACGGCGGCGGCACCTGGCAGGTCAAGGTCGCCAACGGCACCTGCGAGGTCAGCGAGGGCGCCCCGGGCCCGGCCAACATCACCATCACCATGGCTGCTTCGGACTACCTCGACATGATCAACGGCAAGCTGAACCCGCAGATGGCCTTCATGGGCGGCAAGCTGAAGATCAAGGGCGACATGAGCCTGGCCCTGAAGATGCAGCAGATCTTCCCGAACGCGTAAGCGTCGGGTCAGACCGCTCCAAGTGAAAGGGGCGCCTCCGAGAAGGAGGCGCCCCTTTTTTTTGATTCCGCCGGCGGGCATCAAGGGCGTGCCGGCCTCTCGCGTCTCGGCGGCGGGCACACTGAGCGCGGCCGCGTGTCCGCGGCGGGCCGCGCCGCGCTTCGCGCTTCGTGTCGGCCGCGGGCAAGCCCACGGCCGCGCTCTGCGAGGTAGCTCGGGCCGCTACCGACCGGCACTCCGTACGACTAGGCCACGCCGAGGTTGCGTCGCGGCACGTCGCGCAGCAGGACCTCGGCGCTGCTCTCGCCAAAGCTGCCGCGGTTCATCTTCTCCAGGCCTGCCCGCACTTCGCGGCGCGTCATCAGAATCCCGTACGAGCCGAGGATCTGCTTGATGATGTCGTAGTGGGTGTCGATGGAATGCGTCACCGACGTGTAGCCGCGACGGCCGGCGCGCGGGCCATCCCAGAGGGCCAGCGGGTTCATCCCGAACATGTGCACGTCGGTGTCGGCCGGCTCCACCACGATGATGTCGCCGTGGAACTGGTCGTTGTTCTGGTACTCGCGCAGTCCGTATTGCAGGCGCGTGTGGAGCAGGGTCCGGAAGACCTGATTGATCACGCCGACCATGCCCGAGTCGGCGATGGGCGTGCCCTCGCTGACCCATTCCCCCTTGTCGATGTCATAGCGCCGATGCACGCGATTGGAGAAGGGCCGGAACGGGTTGTAGCAGATGATCAGGTCGGCGCCGTGCTCGATGGCTACGTCGAGATTGGCCGTGCGGCGCACGCCACCGTCCACGTAGTCGATGCCGTTGATGCGCGCGGGCTTGTAGAAGCCCGGCAGCGCCGTCGAGGCCTGGATGGCCTGGGAGATCGTCGCCGACGAATCCGTGTTGTGCCCGAAGACGACCTGTTCGGCCGTGTCCAGGTTCATCGCGCAGATGTACAGCTCCTTGCCGACCTGCTCGTGGAAGGATTTGAAATCGTTCGGGATTCCATTGCGCTCGAAGTTCTCGCGCAGGTACAGCTCGATGTTGCTGTTGTCGAACAGGCCCGAGGGCAGGTAGTCCTGCGGCATCGGGATGCGGCCGGCCAGAAGCTCCTGCACGACCGGTGCCGCCACGTCCTGGAAGGTCGCCAGGGACGGGTTCCTCTGGAACAGCCGCACTGCCGGCCGCAGCTTCTCCACCAGATGCGGCGAACTGCCGATCATGCGCGAGAGCGTGCGCGGCACGTACAACGCCAGGTCGGCCACGAACGCGACCGGCTTGCGCGCGAGCTCTTCGTAGTTGGGCTGGTAGAAATGGCGAGGCAGGAACCGGGAGACGATGTTGGAACTGCCGTCGAGGGCCCGCAGCGTTTCGGACGGGGCCACGCCCGCGGCCAGAGGGGCCGACAGGAGCGCGCCGGCGCTCAGGCCCACGTAGAGATCGAAGTCGGTGGTCTTGCGGTTGATCAGGAAGTCGTCGAGCGCCTTCAGGCCACCGAGCTTGAAAGCGCCGCCGGTGACTGCACCACCGGCAAGCACCAGCGCGACCTTCGGATTTCGCTTGCGGGTCGAGAGGTCGCTCTTCTGGATGATGGTGATGCCCATGACCGTTGTGAACCTCGTCGGGGCGTCTGCGGCGCGGCGGCCGTGCCCCTTTATTGACGAAGTTTACATTTCGACGCTCTGCGTTGTCCAGGCCCCACCACTGCGCATCCCCAGCAGCGCTGCGGCTTCGGCGAGCTCCTGCGGCGTGCCGACGGTGATCCAGGTGCCGTCGAAGCGGTATCCATACATAGGCTGCTCGGCGACCAGCATCTGCGGGTAGGTCACGCGGGTGATCGAGAACGGCTCGGAGGGCGGCATGTAGTCGAACACCACCGGCTCCAGAACCTGCACTCCCGTGTACATGAAGGGCTCCAGGGGGTGCTGCGCGTTCGGGCGGACGTGCTGCAGGAACGCTCCAATGCGCCCGTCGGGCTCGGTGCGGATCAGCCCGAACTGCTCCATGCGATCATGCTTTTGCAGCACCAGCGTAGCGGCGGCGCGCCGCGCCAGGTGGAAATCGATCACTGCGCGCAGATCGACGTCGACGATCGTGTCGGAGTTGAGAGTGACGAACGTGCAATCGCCGAGAAGGCGTCTGGCGTCGCGGATGCCGCCGCCGGTGTCCTGCAGCGGATTCTCCGGGCTGTAGTCGATGGCCAGCCCGAAGCGCGCCCCGTCGCCGAGATGGTCGCGAATCTGATCGCCGAGGTGGTGGAGATTGACGACGACGCGACCGATGCCGGCGCTCGCCACGCACTCGAGCGCATACTCGATCAGCGGCTTGCCACCGACGTTGACCAGAGGCTTGGGCACCGTGTCGGTGAGGGGCCGCAGGCGCTCACCGCGTCCCGCGGCCAGCACCATGGCGCGGATCTCGTTGCTCATGCGCCGGCGGTCGAGATCACTGCGCGGCACCGATGCCGGCATCGGTGCCGTCACGGGCCGCCAGAGCGAACAGCTCGGCGGTGGCCGTCACGCCATCGGCGCAGGCCAGCAGCTGTCGTGCCGTCGAGCACACCACCGGCAGCATGGCTCGATACGCCGGCTTGCCCTTGACGTCGGCCAGGTAGTTGAAGCGGCCGACGACCTTCAGCACGCGCTGCAGCGCCAGCAGCATGTAGCTGGCGCGAGTCTCCTCGAAGCTGCCCAGGCGCCCGGCCGTCTGCTGCTCGTAGAATCGCAGCACGAGCCGGTCGGCGAGCGCCGGCACGATCAGCTCGGGCGTCATGCGGTCGGTCAGGAGCGAGGCGACGTCGTAGAGCGCCGGCGCCTGCAGCGCGTCCTGGAAGTCGATGAAGCGCAGGCGCCCCTGCCAGTAGTGGATGTTCCAGGCGTGGTAGTCGCGGTGGGCGAAGACGCGCGGAAGACGGTCGAGGCGCTGCGCGACGCAATGAAGCTCGCGGCGGCTGGCCTCGATCAGCGACGACGGCGCCGCGCCGAGGCCGAACTCGAGGAAATGCTCGAACTCCCACGTGAAGAGCCGCTCGTCGAAGGCCTGCGTGAAGGCGTAGCAGCCGCTGCCGTCGTCCACCGCACGCGCCTGCAGCGCGGCGATCTGGTCGAGCGCGCTGCCGAACAGCTCCTGCGCATCTCCGCTGCGGGCGGCGTCCCACAGCGGCACGTCGCCGACGTCTTCGAGCACGATCAGAGAAGAATCCGGCGCCACTCCGTAAAGCACGGGTAATGCATCCGTGTGGCGCGACAGGAAGCGCGCGACGTTGACGAAAGGCAGCTCCTTGGGACCACCCGCGCCGTAAACCGACAGCTCCTCCGACGACATCGCCACCGCCGAGTCCTGCAGGACCATGATGACGACGCTGGCGGGCGCGCCCCGGTCCGCGCCGCCGCTCAGCCAGGCGCGCAGATAGCTGCGAGTGGAGGCATCGCCGCGCAATGGCGCGATGCGCTCGACCGAGGCACCCGGCCAGTGCCTCGCGGCGACCTCGCTCGTGAAAGCGTGTGCCTTTCCCGCACCATCCATCGTTGCCGTTCCGATCGACCCTGCCTGCGCTTGCTGTACGCCTGCCGCACCAACACCCATGTTCCGCTCCACTTCGTCAGTCGTTGGCTGTTCGCCGTCACCGGAGGCCGCGCTCTCGACTCGCGCCGCGGCCACGCGCGGCAGGGCCACCCCATGCTTCGTACAGAGCCTTCCCGAGTGCGGCAAGAGCCACTTGCGCGTATTCCCGCTTTTTTGACATCGGCGCCTCCCCTGGCGATAAGGCGCGGTCGCCGGCGGACCTACGCTGCACCAGGCCGGCACGCCGGCAACTCCGACATGTCCGACTACATCTCCGTCCTGCTCACGCTGGTGCTTGGCGCCGTGATCGTCGGCGTCATGTGCAACCTGAACCGCCTGCTCGGCCCCCGCGTCAAGACGGCGATCAAGGGGGAGACCTTCGAATGCGGCAACGATCCCAGCGGACCGGGCTGGGGCCGTTTCTCCATCAAGTTCTACATGGTGGCCATCCTCTTCATCGTCTTCGATGTGGAGGTCGTCTTCATGTACCCGTGGGCGGCGATCTACCGGGAGCTGGGGCTGTTCGGGTTCGTGGAAATGGCCATTTTCGTCACGATCCTGGCCGTCGGCTACGTCTACGCGTGGCGCAAGGGAGCGCTGGAATGGCGCTAGACGCTTCCGAGCTCGCGGCGCGCATCGCACGCGGCGTCGACGCATCGGCCGCGCGGCCTTTCGAGACGCGGGAGTCGCCGGGCATCGAGGTCGCCTCGGCCAGCGTTGCCGAGGTACTGCGCTTCCTGCGCGACGAGCTCGGCTACGAGCTCTTCGTCGACATCACGGCGGTCGACTACGAGGCGCTGCACGGAACGATCGAGATCATCTACATAGTCCGGTCGTTGAAGGACGCGGGCAAGGTGGTGGTCAAGGCAGTGCTGGACGCGCGTGATCCGCACGTTCCCACGGCCGCCGGCATTTTCGCGGGCGCCAACTGGGCCGAGCGCGAGGTGTTCGACATGTTCGGCGTGCGTTTCGACGGCCATCCCGACCTGCGCCGCATCCTCATGTACCCGGAATTCGAAGGGCACCCGTTGCGCAAGAGCTACGCCTACCAGCATCGCCAGTCGCTGGTGCCCGAGCGAGATCCGATTGCGGAGCCCTGGCCGCGACGCAGAGCCGTTCCTGCGCCGTCGCAGAAGTGAGGCGAACAGGCAGACCATGAGCAGCGAGAACGTGAACAAGGAAGACGAGACGACGCTGGCCGATCCGCTCTCCGAGGTGATGGAGCTGCAGATGGGGCCGTCGCATCCGGCCTGTCACGGCACCATCAAGTTCAACCTGAAGCTGGACGGCGAGAACATCATGGTTCTCGACACCGAGGTCGGCTACCTGCACCGCGGATTCGAGAAGATGGTGGAGCAGGGAACCTGGGGCCAGGCGATTCCGTACACCGACCGGCTGAACTACGCCTCGCCGCTGATCAACAACTTCATCTTCTGCGAGACCGTCGAGCGCCTGTGCGGCATCACCGTGCCCGAGCGCGCGTCCTACCTGCGCGTGATCCTGTCGGAATGCTCTCGCATCGCCGATCATCTGACCTGCCTCGGCATGGGCGCCACCGAGCTCGGCGCCTTCAGCGCCGGCTTCTACATGAACGAGGCTCGCGAGCTGCTCTACAACCTCAATTCCTGCGTCACCGGAGCGCGCGTCACGGTCAGCTACGGCCGCGTCGGCGGATTGGCCCGCGACGTCCCCGAGGACTTCGAGCGGATGGTGCGCGACGCGATGAAGCGCACCGACGAGGTGCTGGGCGACGCGGAGAAGCTGCTCGAGCGCAACCGCATCTTCACCGATCGCATGGTCGGCATCGGCATCATGTCGCAGGAGACGGCCAAGAGCTTCGGCATCACCGGCCCCATGCTGCGCGCCACCGGGATCGCGTACGATCTGCGCAAGGCCGCGCCCTACATGGTCTACGACCGTCTCGACTTCGACGTGCCCGTGGGCACCAAGGGCGACAACTTCGACCGCTTCGCGGTCCGCTTCGAGGAAGTGAAGCAGTCGATGCGCATCATCGACCAGGCGCTGAAGCAGCTTCCGGGCGGGCCGATCATCGTCGACAACCCGCTCTACGTCCTGCCCGACAAGAAGGATGTCTACACGAACATCGAAGGGCTGATGAACCACTTCAAGATCGTCATCGAGGGCATTCGCGTGCCGGCCGGTGAGATCTATTTCGCGGGTGAGGGCGCCAACGGCGAGCTGGGCTTCTACATCGTCAGCGACGGCAGCGGACGGCCCTACCGCGTGCGCGTGCGGCCGCCGTGCTTCTACGGAATGGCTTCACTGGAGAGCATGGCCAAGGGCCACATGGTCTCCGACCTCGTCGCGATCTTCGGAATGGTCAACATGATCGGCGGAGAGTGCGACCGCTGAGTCGGACCCACTGGCAGTCCAGGAAATGTCGCAGCAGGCAACGACCACCAAGGCGCAGTCCACCGGACCCGTCGCGTTCTCTCCGCAGGCGCTGGCCGAGTATCAGGAGATCCTGACGCATTATCCGGAACGGCGCGCGGCGCTGATGACGGTGCTTTGGCTGGCGCAGCGCGAGTTCGGCTGGATCAGCCCGCAGGTCGAGGAGTACATCGCCAGGCTCATGGATCTGCCGCGTGCGTGGGTCGAGGGCGTGGTCAGCTTCTACACGATGTACTACCGGCGTCCGATGGGGCGGTACCACCTGCAGGTCTGCACCAACCTGTCCTGCTACCTGCGCGGCGCCGAGGACATCTACAACGCGATCTCGCAGCGCCTCGACATCAGCCATGGACAGACGACCCCGGACGGCAAATTCTCGCTCGACCGCGTCGAGTGCCTCGGCTCCTGCGGCACGGCGCCGATGCTGCAGCTCGGCGACCGTTTCCACGAAAACCTGACGGTGGCGCAGGTCCTCGAGATGCTCGACAAGCTCGAGCGCGGCGAAAAGCTCTAGGCCGGCGAGGCAACGCTCATGGACTGGCTCATCGGCGGCATAAAGTCTCTTGTGGTGCTCTTCATGGTGCTGAACGTTTCGGCGTTCCTGCTGTGGATCGAGCGCAAGGGCAGCGCGCTCATCCAGAACCGCATCGGCGCCAACCGCGCCAACATCCTCGGCGTGATGCCGTTCAACCTCGGCTTCGTGAACACGCTGATGGCTGATCCGCTCAAGCTCTTCACCAAGGAAGACTTCGTGCCGGAGAAGGCCGACAAGCTGGTGCACTCGCTGGCCCCGTTCCTGTCGCTGTTCCCCGCCGTCATCACGTTCGCCGCTGTGCCCTTCGGCGACACCATCGAAATCGGCGGTCGCGTGATCGAGCTGCAGGCGGTGAGCATCGACGTCGGCATCCTCTACATCTCGGCGATGGTTTCGATGAGCGTCTACGGAGTGGTGCTGTCGGGGTGGGCCTCCAACAACCGCTGGGCGCTGCTGGGCAGCATCCGCGGCAGCGCGCAGATGATCTCGTACGAGCTGGCCATGGGCATCTCCATCGTCAGCATGATCCTGCTCTACGGCACGCTCGATCTTCAGGAGATGGTGCGGGCGCAGGGCGCCCTGCTCTTCGGCTTCCTGCCGGCGTGGGGCGTCTTCTACCAGCCGGTCGCGTTCATCATCCTTCTGGTGGCCGGCATCGCCGAGTCCAAGCGCGTTCCCTTCGATCTTCCCGAGGCCGAGTCCGAGCTGATCGCCGGCTACTACACCGAGTACTCGGGCGGCAAGCAGGCGGCGTTCATGCTGTCGGATTTCGCCGAGATCGTGATGGTCTCGGGCCTGGTGGCCACGCTGTTCTTCGGCGGCTGGCAGGTCCCGTACATCGGCAAGGAAGGCTCGGGCAGCCCCATCGAGATTGGCGGCCTGCTGCTGACCGCGCTGCAGCTGGGCGCGTTCACGATCAAGGTGCTGTTCTTCTGCTGGCTGCAGATCCTG